>NZ_JAMYOM010000016.1:0-176400 GCF_040319805.1 Mesorhizobium sp. M0848
GGGCGATCATGCCCCCGTGTCGTCAAAAAGCTACCAGCCAAATATCCTGTCAGAACACTGAAGGTGCCTAAGTGAACTGCATTAGCGCTTTCGAGCGCCGTTTTTAATTTTCCTATTGCAGATAATAATTATCCACGATAGTATATATCCATGATAAAGGAGCCGATCCAATGAAGCTGGGCGAGGGCGTTGAGGCAGCTATCCATTGCGCTGCCACGCTGGCTAGTGTGGAGGGGAACAGCACCATGCCTGGCGCCGCTCTGGCCGAGTCCTTTGGCCTGTCGCCTAGCTATCTGCTGAAGCATCTCAACATGCTGAGCGCGGCGCGCATCCTGGAATCGGTGCCCGGGCCTGCCGGTGGCTATCGGCTGGCGCGGCCGGCCGAGCGCATCACGCTGCTCGACATCGTGCTGGCCATCGAAGGGCGCGAGCCGGCTTTCCGTTGCGGCGAGATCCGCCAGCGCGGTCCGGTGAAGCTCGATGCTTCGGCCTATGTCAAACCCTGCGGCATCAACGCCGCGATGCTGAAGGCCGAGCGTGCCTATCGCGCCGCGCTCGCCGAGACCAAGCTGTCCGATATCGTGGCCACCTATGCGGCAGAAGGCGATCCCAGGTCGCTTGCTGCGAGCTGCGCCTTCGTCGAGCGCCACCAGCGGCCGCAGAAATCCAGTTAACCCCGTAGACCCAAACCCAAAGCAGATTTGAAAGGACAGGAAGATGAAACAGAGGCTGCAATTTTTCGCCAAGGCGCCGGAGATCATGAAGGCTGTGTCGGCGCTCAACAAGGCGGTGGACGAATGCGGGCTCGAGGTGAGCCTGCTGCACCTGATCAAGCTCAGGGCATCGCAGATCAATGGCTGCTCGTTCTGCGTCGAGATGCACAGCCGCGAGGCGAGGCGCGACGGCGAGACCGAGCAGCGGCTCTATCTGGTTTCAGCCTGGAAGGAATCGCCGCTGTTTTCCCTGCGCGAACGCGCTGCCCTGGCCTGGACCGAAGCCGTCACCTTGATCGCCAGCAATGGCGTGCCGGACGAACTCTATGCAAAGACGCTCGAGCATTTCTCGGAAGAGGAACTGGTCAAGCTTTCCGTTGCGCTCGGCATGATCAACACCTGGAACCGGCTGTGCATCCCGTTCCAGGCCATTCACCCGGTGCCGGCGGCGAAGGCCGCCTGATTGTCCGGTTATGTTGGGAGCGCCGTCGAAAGGCGGCGCTCCACTTTCAAAGGGAGCGTTTGATGCCTGCCGATTTGCCTTCGACCTTGTTGTTTCTCGCTCGCCTGTTGCTCGGCGGCGCCTTCGTCTTCGCCGGCCTGCGCAACATCCAGAACGCGGCCTTCCTGACCCAGCTGATGGCCGCGCGCGGTGTGCCGCAGGCAAGATTGGCGCTGTGGCTCGGCATCGTGCTTCAGATCGCCGCCGGCGTGCTGGTCATCGCAGGATTGTGGACGGCACTCGCGGCCGCGGTGCTGCTGCTGTTCCTCATCGTCGCCACGCCGATGTTTCACAATTTCTGGGACCATCAGGGCCAGGACCGTGCGTCCCGCATCAACGGCTTCGTCGGCAATGTCGCGCTGAGCGGTGGCTTTCTGACCCTGATCGCGCAATCTGTTTGACGCACAGTTCCATGCCGACTGCGGCCTCTGGTGCCCACGGCTCGATCATAAAATCGGAACCAATCGAGCCGTTGACGCATTTCACACCTGCATGCCCAGCATCCAGGATGGAATATGAAAATCGCCCATGTCGCGCCGCTTTATGAATCGGTGCCGCCAAGGCTCTATGGCGGCACCGAGCGCATCGTCTCGTATCTGACCGAAGCGCTGGTCGATCTGGGCCATGAGGTGACGCTGTTCGCCAGTGGCGACAGCCAGACTTCCGCGACGCTGGTACCCAGCCGGGAACGCGCGCTGCGCCTCGATCCGCGTCCGCTTAAATCCGAGATCGCGGCGCATCTTTCGATGCTTGCGCAGGTGAGGGAACGGGCGTCGGAGTTCGACGTCATCCACTTCCATCTCAGCCATTTCCTGCACTTTTCCTTCTTCGAGGATCTCGCCGACCGCACGGTGACGACACCGCATGGCAGGCTGGATTATGTCGACCTGGCGCCGGCCTATGAACGGTTTCCGCGTTTTCCCCTGATTTCCATTTCGCACAGCCAGAAGGCGGGCTTTGCCAACGCCAACTGGTTGGCGACGATCCATCACGGATTGCCGACCACTCTCTACGAACCGACTTTTGAGACGACGGCGGAAGAACCCTACCTTGCCTTCCTCGGCCGGTTCTCACGCGACAAGCGCCCGGACCGCGCCATCGAGATCGCCTTGCGTTCGGGGCTCAAGCTCAAGCTCGCGGCAAAGATCGGCGACGACGACCGCGCCTATTTCCACGAGGTGGTCGAACCGTTGATCGACGGCGATCGCATCGTCTATGTCGGCGAGATCGAGGAGGACCAGAAGGCGGAATTTCTCGGCAAGGCGGCCGGCCTGCTGTTCCCGATCGACTGGCCGGAGCCGTTCGGCCTTGTCGCCATCGAGGCCATGGCCTGCGGCACGCCGGTCATCGGCTGGAATTGCGGCGCGCTGCCCGAAATCATCGATCAAGGCGTCACCGGTTTCATCGCTGACACGGTGGACGGCGCGGTCGCCGCGGTGCCCGACTTGCTGCAACTCGACAGGCGAAAGGTGAGGGCCGTTTTCGAAAAGCGGTTCTCCGCTCGAAGAATGGCTGGCGATTATCTGGCCGCCTATGCGGGCCTGATCGGCGTCCCGAGCGCGGCGAAGGCGTCTTGAGCAACGACGTGCTCGAGCCACGACAACGAAACAACAGGGATCTTTGACGAATGGCCCAACTCGATGAGCGCCAGCTCGATCCCGCGGTTGCGCTTGCATCGCTCGACGCCACCGCCCCTCGCGAGCCGCATCGGTTGTTTGCCCTCAAGCAGGGCGATTGCTTCGCGGTTGCCGACGCCTATGGCGACATACGCGGAGCCGGCGACGGTTTCTTTCGCGACGACACACGGGTTCTTTCCGAGTTCCGGCTGACCGTCGGCGGCAGGCAGACATCGCTGCTCGGCGCCTCGCTCAGCCAGGACAATGTGCTGTTCACCACCAATTTGACCAATCTGCCGATACAGAGCGCCGGTGGACGCGACATCCCGCAGGGAGCCATTCACATCGAACGCGTCAGGCTGCTTTGGCAGGACAGGCTGTTCGAACGCATCACCCTTTCCAATTACAGCCGGGAACACTCGACGATCAGCGTTTCCCTGCACTATTCCGCCGATTTCCGCGACATGTTCGAAGTGCGCGGCTCGACACGGCTGAAGCGCGGGCTGGCCCATGCCGCCGAAACAGACGCGACGTCCGTCCTGCTGCGCTATGACGGGCTCGACGGCCTGGCCCGCCTCTCTGCGATATCGTTCTCGCAGGCGCCGGACCAACTGACAGCCACCCGTGCCGATTTCCTGATCGCCGTCACCAAGCGCAGCAGGAAGGTGCTTTATGTCGAGGTCGGTCCCGAGGTGGCCGATAAGCCCGACCGCGACCGGTTTCGCGCCGCTGCCGCCCGCGCCCGCTTTGGCATGCGGGCCAAACGTCGCCATGGCGCGACGGTGCGCAGCTCGGGCCGCGTCTTCAACGACTGGGTCGAGCGCGCCCGCGCCGATGTCGCGCTGCTGACCACCGAACTGGCGACCGGCCCCTATCCCTATGCCGGCATCCCCTGGTTCTCGACGGCGTTCGGTCGTGACGGCGTCATCTCGGCACTGCAGATGCTGTGGCTCAATCCGGGCCTGGCGCGGGGCGTGTTGGCCTTTCTGGCCCAGCATCAGGCGACCGAGACATCGCCGTTCAGCGATTCGCAGCCGGGCAAGATCATGCACGAGACCCGCAAGGGCGAAATGGTGGCGCTGCGGGAGCTCCCCTTCGGCCGCTACTACGGTGGCGTCGATACGACACCGCTCTACATCTATCTTGCTTGTGCCTACGCCGATCGTACCGGTGACACGGCGTTCATCGACGGCTTGTGGCCATCGCTGTGCGCTGCGGCCGAATGGACGGAGGAGGCGGGCCGGGAGACCGGATTCGTCACTTACCAGCGAGCGGCCGAGTCCGGCCTCGCCAACCAGGGATGGAAGGACAGTTTCGATTCGGTCTTCCATGCCGATGGCCGCATTCCCAAGGGTCCGATCGCCCTGGTCGAAGTGCAAGGCTATGTCTTTGCCGCTTTCCGGGGGCTGGCCAAGCTTGCCCGCCGCCGTGGGGAGGACGACAGGGCCGACCATTGGGATGGTCGCGCCGAGGCGATGCGGGTCGCCGTGGAACGCGATTTCTGGCTTGACGATCTCGGCTTCTATGCCCTCGCGATCGACGGTGCGGGCGAGCCCTGCAAGGTGCGGACCTCGAATGCCGGGCATCTGCTTTTTGTCGGATTGCCTGAGCCGGCGCGGGCCCAGATGGTCGCCGACCAGCTGCTTTCCGCCTCCTTCCATTCCGGCTGGGGACTGCGGACGCTCGCCGACGATGCCGTGTTCTTCAATCCGATGTCGTACCACAATGGCTCGATCTGGCCGCACGACACCGCCCTGTGCGGTGCCGGCCTGGCGCGCTATGGCGAGCGTGAAAGCGTGGTTCGCCTGATGAGCGGCACATTCGAATCCGCGGTCCATTTCAACATGCGGCTGCCCGAACTGTTCTGCGGTTTTACACGCGCGCCGGGCGAAGCACCCATCGCCTATCCTGTCGCCTGCCTGCCGCAAGCGTGGTCGGCGGGCTCGGCCTTCATGCTGATGCAGGCCTGCCTTGGCCTGGAGATCGACGGCTGGGATGGCGAAATCCGCGTCACCCGCCCGAGGCTGCCGATCGGCATCGACACGCTGACACTGCGGCACCTGGGCGTCGGCGACCGGGTCGTCGATCTCACCTTCCAGCGCGTCGGCGATCGGGTCGTCGCTTTCCTTGCCGACCGCCATGAAGGGCTGGTGCCGCTCATCGTAAGGACATGATCCGAACAAAATTGGCGGAACCGATCCGAGCTTTGTGCGTTGCAAAAATACGGGTCCGAACGCCGACCACGTGGTCGGCGGACCTTTTCAAACGGGAAACACGAAAAAACGGTCGCCGACGGCCGGGTGAGTTGACATTCAATGACAAACTACGGTGCGGAACTGCTCTGGGTTCTGATCTTCGCGAGCCTCGGTTTTTCCGCTCTTGCCGTATTCCTCTGCCTATCGCGGCAGCGCCGCAGCCACCCTCCGGCGGTTGCCCATACAGCGGGCGAAGACGTGGCCGCGGAGGCGGCGCGCAAGGTGATACGTGAGTTCGAAAAGAACGGCCAATCGGCCGATGCGGCGCTGGTGACGTGGTCGCCCGAGACATTGCGCAAGATCCTTGCCGACGATCTGCCCGATGCGCAGGTCATCGTGGTCTCCAACCGCGAGCCCTATATCCACAACATCAAAGATGATGGTGTCGAATTGCTCGTGCCGGCCAGCGGGCTGGTGTCAGCGCTCGAACCGATCACCCGCGCCTGTGGCGGCACCTGGATCGCCTATGGCGGTGGAACCGCGGACCGTCTGACGGTCGACCAAAATGATCGCGTACAGGTGCCGCCCGGCCATCCGTCCTACACGCTGCGCCGGGTCTGGCTGACCGAGGAAGAGCATCAGGGCTACTATCTCGGCTTCGCCAATGAAGGCCTCTGGCCGCTTTGCCATATCGCCTTCACCCGGCCGATTTTTCGCGCCTCCGACTGGGCTGCCTATGAAGCCGTTAACCGGAAGTTTGCCGATACGGTGGTTGCCGAAGCGCGCAACGAGCGGCCGATCGTGCTGGTCCAGGATTACCACTTCGCGCTGCTGCCGCGCATGATCCGCGAGCGCCTGCCGGAGGCGATCGTCATCACCTTCTGGCACATCCCATGGCCGAACTCGGAGGTGTACAGCATCTGCCCTTGGCGTGAACGCATCCTCGAGGGGCTGCTCGGCAGCTCTATCATCGGTTTCCACACCCAGTTCCACGCCAACAATTTCACCGAAAGCGTCGATCGCTTCCTGGAAAGCCGCATCGAGCGGGCCGATGCGGCGATCTCCTATGGTGGCCAGACGACGCTGGTGCACGCCTATCCCATCTCGATAGAATGGCCGGCGGACCTGTTGGCAAAATTGCCTCATGTCGATGACTGCCGCGCCCGCCTGCGCAATAGGTTCGGACTGAAAGCGGATGTGAAGCTGGCCGTGGGGGTCGAGCGTCTCGATTACACCAAGGGCATTCTGGATCGGTTTCAGGCGCTGGACGAATTGTTCAAGCGATACCCTGAATGGATCGGAAAACTGGTTTTCCTGCAGGTCGCGGCCCCCAGCCGTGGCACGCTGCCGGCCTACAAGCTGCTCCACGACGAATGCCACCGCTATGCCGAGGAGCTCAACCAACGCTATGGCAGCGAGGGCTACAGACCGGTGATCATGGTGGCCGAGCATCACTCGCAGGAACAGGTCTATGAGATCTATCGCGCCGCCGACATATGCATGGTCACCAGCCTGCATGACGGCATGAACCTGGTCGCCAAGGAGTTCGTCGCGGCGCGCGACGACGAACAGGGCGTCTTGATGCTCAGCACCTTCGCCGGCGCCTCGCGCGAATTGCTGGAGGCGCTGATCGTCAACCCTTACGACGCCGCCATGATGAGCGAAGCGCTGCTGCAGGCGCTGATCATGACTTCAGACGAACAGCGCGAGCGCATGCGGCCCATGCGCGAGACGATCCGCAACAACAATGTCTATCGCTGGGCCGGCAGCATGCTTCTGGATGCAGCGCGCTTGCGCAAGCGCGGTGACCTCGACCGGGTAACCGGTGTCGGTGACCGGCTGCCTAGCGTCGACAATGTCGTGTCCATGTTCGAGCGCAAGCGGGTAGTCATGTCATGAACGAGGTTCTGCAAAAGATGATCAGCGAAAGCCCGCAAAAGCCGCAGGCCGTCATGCCGAAACCGCAGACTGTGCTGACCGGCGAATGGGCGTTGTTCCTCGACATCGACGGCACCCTGCTGGAACATGCCGAACACCCGGACGCCGTCTCGGTCAGCGACGAGCTTCGCTCCTTGCTGCAAGGCCTGGACCGCAAGCTGGACGGGGCGTTGGCGTTCATCACGGGCCGGTCCGTTGCGGCTGTCGACCATCTGTTTCAGCCTTTGAAACTGCGCGCGGCCGGGCTGTATGGATTGGAGCACCGGCTTCTCCCGGACGACGACGTCGAAGTCGCGGACGAGCCGGCGGATATCGCGGCCCTTGCCGACGAGATCGAGGCCGAGCTCGGTCGTGGGGCCTATATCGAGCGTAAGGGAAGGGTGCTGGCCATCCACACGCGCGCCGCCCCCCATCTGCTTCCGCGTGCGACGCAGCTTGTCGAGCAGGCGCTGGCCACGCTGCCAAAGGGCTACCGGGTGGTTGCCGGCAACGCCGGCGTGGAATTGCTGCCGCTGGAGGCCGCCAAGGGCGCCGCGATCCGGCGTTTCATGGAGATCGCGCCATTCACGGGCCGTCGCCCGGTCTTCCTGGGCGACGACACGTCGGACGAAAACGGCTTCGAAACCGTCAATGATGCGGGCGGCATATCGATACGGGTCAAGCCACCGGCGCACACCACCGCGCAGTACGGGCTGGTCGGCGTTGCCGAGACGCTGGCCTGGCTGAGAGGTCAACTTTAGGTCCAGCTGACGCACCGCGATCGCGCCTCCTGGAAAAGACAAGGAAAGGAACGGTTTCGATGGGACGCTTTGCACAATTGGTCCGAGAGATCACCCCGAACTGGCTGCACTCTCGCTCCTCCCGCGATGAGATTGCCGACGTTTCACCGTCGGACGCGGATTTCAGCTGGCAAGAAGCGGTCGACAACAAGATGTATGGGGCGGATACATCTGACTATTCCCATGTGTCGGAAAAGCCTGTTTCGGCAAAACCGACAGGCGACAGGCCTGCGGACGAGAACGACCGTGTTCCCAAGAAGGCCAATTAAGGGTCCCGCCGGAGCCCGATAATCGCTGTTCCTATGCCGCAAATCGCAGGCCGCCATCGCAGGTCAGCACCTGGCCGGTCATGAAGCCGTTGGAGACGAGGAAGGCGATTGCGTCGGCGACGTCTTCGGCCCGGCCGACGCGGCCGACCGGGGTCTTGCCGGCATAGTCGGCAAAGATCGTTTGCTTTTGCTCCTCGGCCAGAAAATCCCACCAGGGCGTGTCGATGACGCCGGGCGCCACGACATTGACGCGCAGCGGCTTCAGTTCCACCGCCAGAATCGGCACCACGGTCAACAGCATGCCGTTGATGGCGGCGATGCCGGCAACGCCGGGCGTCGCGAGTTGCGCCGAGACCGCCGAGACGAAGGTCACCGAGCCGGCCTTGTTCAGCGTCGGCAGGGCCGCCTGCAGGCAGGACAGCTGCGGCCGGACTTTCTCATCGACGCCACTGCCGATGTCGCTCAGGTCAAGCGTCGGGAAGGGGCCAAGGCCCTTGCCGCCGCTGGCCGCCAGCACCAGATGGTCGATAGGCCCGAGGCTCTCGAAGAACTGGCGGACCTCATCCGGCTTCGAGGCGTCGAAAGCAGCCTTCTCGGCAGCGCCACCAAGGTTTTTCCAAGCGCTCTTCAGTTTGTCCTCATTGCGCCCAGTGATGGTCACCTTCATGCCCGGGCCGAGCAGCTTGCGTGCCGTCGCCAGGCCGATGCCGGACGAGCCGCCGATGATGACGGCATGTTGGATTGTCTTGGTCATCAATGGTCTTCCTTCGATGTGAGGGAGGCCGGGTCGATGAGATCGAGGCTCAAGCTTCGCAGCCGTTGTCTTGTCTTGGCGTCATAAGCCTGGGCGTCGGCACGGGATTCCCGCAGGCCGTCGAAATAGAGGCCGCTTTTTCCGTCGAGCGCGGGTGAGGCGGCGAGGTTGAGGATGGCCTCGGCACCGGTCTCGACCGAACTCCACGGCGTCACATCAGCCTGCCGGACCATGGTGGTATTCATGTAACTCGCCGGGTGCAGCGCGTTGACGGTGACGCCGGTACCTTTCAACTGTTCGGCCAAATCGACGGTGAACAGGATCTGCGCCAGCTTGCTCTGGCAATAAGCGCGCACGCCGTCATAGGCGCGGGTCAGCATGACATCGCTGAAATCGATCGCCTGCTGCCCCGCCGAGGCGACATTGACGATGCGGGCCGGCGTGCTCGCCTTCAGTAATGGCAGAAGCTCCGATGTCAGCACGAAACCGGCGAGATAATTCACCGCGAAGCGCAGTTCGTAGCCGTCGGCGCTGATCTGTCTTTTGGCACCTTGGCCCGCCGTGCCGATGCCGGCATTGTTGATGAGGATGTCCAGCCGATCCGTCCTGGCGCGCACCGCCTCGGCGAGATGGTGCACTTCGGCCAGCGACGAGAGGTCGGCGACCAGAAGCTCCGCCATGCCGCCGGCCGCTTCGATCTCGGTGACAACAGCCTTGCCGCGCCTCGCATCGCGGCCATGCACCATCACACGGGCGCCCGCGGCGCCGAGCCGTTGCGCGACGACGCGGCCGACGCCATCGGTCGAACCGGTGATGAGGATCGTCTTGTCTTTGAGTTCCATGTTCAGAGCCTCCGTTCTGTTGCTCTGAACGGAAGATGGGACAGTTGGCGCGAGCCAAACAGTTCAAACTTTATCCTGGTATCAATACTGCTATACTGGGCGCATGGAGTCCCAACCCCACGCGGCCCCAAACCACTCCGCTGAAGACAGCCGCCGGCGCGAACTCGGCGCCTTCCTGCGCTCGCGCCGCGAAAGGCTGACGCCCTCGGCCACCGGCATCGCCACCGGTCTCAGGCGGCGCACGCCGGGACTACGGCGCGAGGAGGTGGCGATGATCGCCGGCGTCGGCACCACCTGGTACACATGGCTGGAGCAGGGGCGGGAGGTCAGGCCCTCGGTCGAGGTGCTGACGGCACTCGCCGAAGCACTGCGCCTCGACGCCGCCGAAAAACAGCATCTGTTCATCCTTGCCGACCGCCAGCAGCCGGAGCGCCGTGCCGTGGCGCCGGAAAGGGTCGACGGCCCCTTGCTGCACATGCTGCAGAGCCTGGTGCTGCAGCCGGCCTATGTGGTCGGGCGGCGCTGGGATGTGCTAGCCTGGAACCCGGCGGCGGTGGCGGTGTTCGGCGACTATGGCCTGCTGGAAGGGGATGCCCGCAACATCGTCCACATGGTGTTCACCAGCCCGCACCACCGGCGCCTGCTGGTCGACTGGGAGCAACTGGCGCGCACCGTGCTGGCCTCGTTCCGGGCCGCGAGCGCCCGCTATGTCGGCGATCCGGATTTCGAGCGGCTGATCGAGTTGATGACGCGTTCGAGCCCCGAATTTCGTGCCTGGTGGCCGCAGCGCGACGTCGCGCACCGATTGTCGGGGGTGAAACATGTCCGGCACCCGAGCGCGGGCGCCATGAGCTTCGAGCATATGAGCCTGTCGATCGGCGACGGCTCGGACATGAAGCTGATCGTCTACACGCCGCTCGCCGAGCAGAATTCGATCGCCAAGCTGCAGACATTGCTGGATGAACTGCCGGCCAAGCGGCGCAGCGCCTGAAGCGTCAGGTCTTCGGCTTCAGCCCATCAAGAAACAGTTGTTCCAGGAAGCGGGCCGCATCCTCGAAGCGGCCGTCGCCGCCGCGGTTCGGCCCGAGCACGGCGCGGACCTGGACGTCGAAATCGGCATAATGCTGCGTCGTTGCCCAGATCGAGAAGATCAGGTGCCACGGATCGGTCTTGGCGATCTTGCCAGCGCGCATCCAGCCCTTGATGACGGTCGCCTTCTCGTCGACCAGCGTCTTCAACTCTCCGGCCAGCAGCGGCATGATGCGCGGCGCGCCTTGCAGGATCTCGTTGGCGAACAGCCGGCTCTCGCGCGGAAAGTCGCGCGCCATCTCCAGCTTGCGCCTGATGTAGCTGCGCAGTTCGGTAAGGGGATCCCCAATGTCGTCGAGTTCGCGCAGCGGCGCCAACCAGGTGTCGAGCAGGCGCTGCATCAGCGTTTCGTGGATGTCTTCCTTGCGGCGGAAATAATAGAGCAGGTTGGGCTTCGACATGCCTGCGGCTTCGGCGATCTGGTCGATGGTCGAGCCGCGGAAACCGTTGGCGGAGAAAACCTCGAGCGCCGCCTCCAGGATGAGTTCGCGCTTTTCCTGCTGGATGCGGGTGCGGCGAGGGGCGTCCGTGGCGATGGTCACCGTTGCAAGCCCTCGTGTTGAGGGTCCTCTGGACCAATTCTCTGGACCAGTTTTTCCCTAGCCTGTGGAACGCACTTCAGGTGCCGCATTTCCGCTAGTAATCCTTGACCGCCGAGAGGGCGGTGCTAACGTTTGTCCAATCGGTCAAAAATTTGCGTAGCATGAAAACGCGGCAAAGACCAAGCGTTGGGCGCAGCGAAACAGTTTACAAGGGGAAGTCCTGGTCATGTCCAACCGGCTGAAAGTCACGCCGAACGATCTCAGCGCATTCTGGATGCCGTTCACGGCAAACCGGCAGTTCAAGCAGGCGCCGCGCATGATGGTGTCCGCCAAGGACATGCACTACACGACCAGCGACGGCCGCAAGGTGCTCGACGGCACCGCCGGCCTGTGGTGCGTCAATGCCGGCCATTGCCGGCCGAAGATCACCGAAGCGATCCAACAGCAGGCCGCCGAGCTCGACTATGCGCCCGCCTTCCAGATGGGCCATCCGATCGTGTTCGAACTGGCCAACCGCCTGGTCGACCTCGCGCCCAAGGGCATGGATCATGTCTTCTTCACCAATTCCGGTTCGGAATCGGTCGAGACGGCGCTCAAGATGGCGATCGCCTATCACCGTGTTAAAGGCGAGGGCTCGCGCACCCGGCTGATCGGCCGCGAGCGCGGCTATCACGGCGTCAATTTCGGCGGCATCTCGGTCGGCGGCATCGTCACCAACCGCAAGATGTTCGGCACGCTGCTCGGCGGCGTCGACCATATGCCGCACACGCATCTGCCGGAAAAGAACGCCTTCACCAAGGGCGTGCCGGAGTATGGCGCGGAACTCGCCAACGAACTGGAGCGTATCGTCGCTCTGCACGACGCTTCCACCATCGCTGCCGTCATCGTCGAGCCGGTCGCCGGCTCCACCGGCGTCATCCTGCCGCCGAAGGGTTATCTCGAGAGGCTACGCGAGATCTGCACCAAGCACGGCATCCTGTTGATCTTCGATGAGGTCATCACCGGTTTCGGCCGTCTCGGCACGCCGTTCGCCGCCGACTATTTCGGTGTCACGCCCGACATCATGACCACCGCCAAGGGCGTCTCCAACGGCGTCATCCCGATGGGCGCGGTGTTCGTGAAGAAGGAGATCCACGACGCCTTCATGACCGGCCCCGAGCACATGATCGAGTTCTTCCACGGCTACACCTATTCGGGCAACCCGATCGCCTGCGCGGCCGCACTCGGCACGCTCGACACCTACAAGGAAGAGGGCTTGCTGACCCGCGGCGAGGAGCTGGCGCCGTACTGGGAAGACGCGCTGCATTCGCTGAAGGGCGAGCCGAACGTCATCGATATCAGGAACATCGGCCTGATCGGTGCGATCGAGCTGGCGCCGATCGCCGGCCAGCCGACCAAGCGGGCCTTCTCGGCCTTCGTCAAGGCGTTCGAGCGCGGCGCGCTGATCCGCACCACCGGGGACATCATCGCGCTGTCGCCGCCGCTGATCATCACCAAGGGCCAGATCAACGAATTGATCGACCATGTGCGGGAAGTGCTGAGGTCCATCGATTGACGGACTGACACGATATCCCTCGCCCTGGAGGAGAGGGTCGCCGCGAAGCGGTCGGGTGGGGTCGGTGCGGCAGCGCGCCGACCTGATCTTTTGCTGCAACGAACGGTTGCAGTCAGGCGGGCAACGCGCCGATCCCGGTCAGGATCACCCGCTTGATATTTTCCTTGGCTTCCCGCCATTGCCGGTCGGACAGCGGCTTGCCGCCATTGAGCGTCTCGATCTGGTGACCGAAATCGGCGTAGTGCTGGGTCGTAGCCCAAAGCATATAGAGCAGATGGCGCGGATCCACCGGGTCCATCTTGGCTTCCTCGATCCAGCGCCTGATGATCTCGACGCGGCCGTCCGTCCATTCGCGCAGCGTCGATTCCATATAGTCCTGAAGCACCGGCGCACCGTGCATCACTTCAGAGGCCCAGACCTTGGAGCCGTCAGGATGGCGGCGTGATATTTCCATCTTGGCGTCGATATAGGCACTGATGCCGTCTATGGGTCCGCGCGCCGCGTCGAAGCAATTGGCCGCCTGTAGCCAGATTTCAAAGATGTTTTGAACGACCGACCGGTAAAGCTCTTCCTTGGTGGCGAAATAGTAGTGGAGATTTGCCTTCGGCAGTCCCGCCAGATCCGCAATCAACTGCATCGTGGCGCCGCCGAACCCTGCCTCCGCAAACACCTTCTCGGCAGCGACGAGAATGGTTTTTTCATTCTCTCGTCGGATCTCCTGTCGCCGCATGGGGCGGGTGGGTTCTGCCATATCTACCCCAAGATTCTAGTTGACCGCTTGGTCAGGTTGTGTAGTTTAAAAGCTGACCATACGGTCAAGCTGTAAATCACTCAAGGGGCGACAAGAACCCTGGCGTAGATGGGAACTCAAGATGGCCGCACCCGGTGAGAATCTGCGAATCAATTCAGACCGTTTGTGGGATTCCATCATGGAGATGGCGAAGATTGGCCCCGGCATTGCCGGCGGCAACAATCGTCAGACCCTGACCGACGAAGACGGCGAAGGGCGGCATCTGTTCAAGCGCTGGTGCGATGCGGCCGGGCTCGAAATGGGCGTCGATGAAATGGGCACGATGTTTGCCCGCCGCGAAGGCACCGATCCCAGCCTGCCGCCGGTCTATGTCGGCAGCCATCTCGATACGCAGCCGACCGGCGGCAAGTATGACGGCGTGCTCGGCGTGCTGGGTGGGCTTGAAGTGGTGCGCTCTCTCAACGATCTCGGCATCAAGACCAAACATCCGATCGTCGTCACCAACTGGACGAACGAGGAGGGCTCGCGCTTCGCGCCGGCGATGATGGCGTCCGGCGTGTTCGCCGGCGTGCTCGACCAGGCCGATGTGTACGGGCATGTCGACAAACAGGGCAAGAAATTCGGCGAGGAACTCGAGCGCATCGGCTGGAAAGGCAGCGAGAAGGTCGGCGACCGTAAGATCCACGCCTTCTTCGAACTGCATATCGAACAGGGTCCGATCCTCGAGGACGAAGATATCGACATTGGTGTCGTCACCCATGGCCAAGGCCTTAAATGGCTGCAGGTGACGCTGACCGGCAAGGAAGCCCACACCGGCTCGACGCCGATGCCCAAGCGCCGCAATGCCGGGCTCGGCATGGCGCGGGTGATCGAACTGGTGCACGAGATAGCCATGGACTACCAGCCCGATGCCGTCGGCGCGGTCGGCCACATGGAGGTCTATCCCAATTCGCGCAACATCATCGCCGGGCGCACCGTCTTCACCGTTGATATCCGCTCGCCGGAAAAGGAAGTGCTGGACGCGATGGATGGCCGCATCCGCGAAGGCATCGACACGATCTGCGATGCACTCGACATTCGCTACGAGATCGAACAGGTCGGTGCTTTCGATCCGGTGACCTTTGATGCCGGCTGCGTCAAGGCGATCCGTGATGCCGCCGAACGCCTCGGCTATTCCCACCGCAACATCGTCTCCGGCGCCGGCCACGACGCCTGCTGGATCAACCGCGTCGCGCCCACCGCCATGGTGATGTGCCCTTGCGTCGATGGCCTCAGCCACAACGAGGCCGAGGAGATCACCAAGGAATGGGCTTCGGCGGGCGCGGACGTTTTGTTCCACGCGGTGGTGGAGACGGCGGAGATCGTCGGGTGAGAGGTCGGCGCTGTACCCCCACCCCTAACCCCTCCCCACAAGGGGGAGGGGGACTTCCGTTGGTGCTAATCTTGGCAAATTGTCTACGTTTCCACACCGAGAGGAAAGTTTGGGCTCGCGGCAGCGTTCCCTCCCCCTTGTGGGGAGGGTTAGGGTGGGGGTCCACCTTCGCAAGAATCCTTTTTATGCATTCTTTCAAAGGCTTTGAACGTCGGGCTGTGATAGCGCGACGCCAAGTCTCCCTCCCTTGCGGGGAGCGATTGAGGGTGGGGGGTACTCTTGGCACCGACCGGAATTGATCCTGCTGCTATCGAACGTGCCAGGGTCCTGCGTCGGAACATGACGGAAGGCGAGCGGAAGATCTGGTCCGAGTTGAAGGAGTTCCGTCGCCTATACGGTTTACACGCCAGAAAGCAGGCACCGATCGGCCCTTACGTTGCTGACTTTGTTCTGCATGAGAAGAACCTCGTTATCGAGGTGGATGGAGAGCATCACTTCACGCCGGAGCAAATGGAGAAGGATCGGACACGCGACGCATGGTTTGGCCGACAGGGCTATCGTGTATTGCGGTTTTCGACCGGAGATCTGGCGAACTCTTTCGATGGTTGCATCGAGGAGATATTGGGAGAAGTTGGAGTCATGTAGCGCCGCCGCTTCGGTCCTGAACCGATCTGAAACACTACCGAGACGCTCGTAAGAAGCGCGGCAAGAACAAGGGAACAGCCAATGACCAAAGTCATCCGAAACGGCACCATCGTCACTGCTGACCGCACCTGGAAGGCCGATGTGCTGATGCAGCACGGCAAGATCGTGGCCATCGGTTCGGGCCTGCATGGTGACCACGAGTTCGATGCCACCGGCTGCTACATCATGCCGGGCGGCATCGACCCGCACACCCATCTCGAAATGCCGTTCATGGGCACCTATTCGGCCGATGATTTCGAATCCGGCACGCGCGCGGCGCTCTCCGGCGGCACGACCATGGTGGTCGATTTCTGCCTGCCGGCGCCGCAGCAGTCGCTGCTCGAAGCCTTGCAGATGTGGGACAACAAGACCTCGAAGGCGTCCTGCGACTATTCCTTCCACATGGCGATCACCTGGTGGGGCAAGCAGGTGTTCGACGAGATGGCCACTGTCGTCGACAAGGGCATCACCTCGTTCAAGCATTTCATGGCCTACAAGGGCGCGCTGATGGTCGACGACGACGAGATGTATGCGTCGTTCCAGCGCTGCGCCGATCTCGGCGCGCTGCCGCTGGTGCATGCCGAGAATGGCGACGTCGTTGCCGCCCTGTCGCAGAAGCTGCTGGCTGCCGGCAACAACGGCCCCGAGGGCCACGCCTATTCACGGCCACCCGAAGTGGAAGGCGAGGCGACCAACCGCGCCATCATGATCGCCGACATGGCCGGCGTGCCGCTCTATGTCGTGCATGTCTCCTGCGAGCAGAGCCACGAGGCGATCCGCCGGGCGCGGCAGAAGGGCATGCGGGTGTTCGGCGAACCGCTGATCCAGCACCTGACGCTGGACGAGAGCGAGTATTTCGACAAGGACTGGGACCATGCGGCGCGCCGCGTGATGAGCCCGCCCTTCCGCAACAAATTGCACCAGGATTCGCTGTGGGCGGGCCTCCAGGCGGGCTCGCTGCAGGTGGTGGCGACCGACCATTGCGCTTTCACCACCAAGCAGAAGCGCAACGGCGTCGGAGATTTCACCAAGATCCCGAACGGCACCGGCGGGCTCGAAGACCGCATGCCGGTGCTGTGGACCACAGGCGTCAACACTGGCCGGCTGACGATGAACGAGTTCGTCGCGGTGACCTCGACTAACATCGCCAAGATCCTCAACATGTATCCGAAAAAGGGCGCCATCGTCGAAGGCGCGGATGCCGACATCGTCGTCTGGGATCCCAAGCGAAAGAAGAAGATCACTTCTAAGCAGCAGCAGTCCGTCATCGACTACAACGTGTTCGAAGGGTTCGAGGTGACCGGTCTGCCGCGGTTCGTGTTCTCGCGTGGCGAACTGTCGATCCAGGAGGCCGAGATCAAGGCCAAGCCCGGGCATGGAGAATTCGTCGGCCGAGAGCCGAATGCGGCGGTCAATCGGGCGCTGTCGACGTGGAAGGAAATCTCCGCGCCGCGCAAGGTGGAACGCACCGGCATCCCGGCGACCGGGGTTTGAGCTTGGCGCGTTCGGCCGCGCTCATTTCGTTGGTCCTGATGGCAACTGCCTCAGGTCCGGCAGCAGCGGACGGCCTACTGGCCGGCTCCTGGGGCAATGATGTCGGCTGCGCCGGCGTCAAAGCCGGTTATCAGGAGAGCGATGCCTATATCGTGCTGACCGCCGAAGGCGTCGAGACCTATGGCAGCGGCTGCCGGTTCACACAGCAATTGACATCGGTGCTGGGCGCGCAATCGCTTGGCGCGACCTGTTCGGCGGAAGGCGAGGCGGGAACGACAATCGAAACCGTCATGGTCACCAACAAGGGGGAGGATGGTTTCTTCGTCACCATCCCCGGCCTTGAGGAAATGGGGCCGCTGCAATTATGTTCGTGACGGTGCCGATGGCGGCCATTCCGTCGATGCTGGCCTCACGCGACCAGCGCATCCAGTTCCGGCAGCAGGACGACGCTTTCCTGTTCGTTGGAATCGGTGCGCGCAATGACGGCCGAAGACGGGGCGCTGCTCAGATTGGCCGGCAGATGCGGCACGCCGGCGGGAATATAGAAAAGGTCGCCGGCCTTGGTGACGATATGATGCTCGAGCCGGTCGCCGTACCAGGTGTGGACTTCGCCGGAGAGCACATAGATCGCCGTCTCGTGGCTCTCATGCATATGCGCCTTGGCGCGCGCGCCGGGCGGGATGGTGAGCATGTGCATGCAGATGCCGGAGGCGCCGACGGTTTCGGCGGTAATGCCGGCGAAATAGGTCAATCCCTGCTTGCCTTCATAAGTGCTTTCAGGGCGGATAAGATGACAAGTGGGTTTGGGCGACATCGGGGAAACTCCGGGCGTCGATCGAGTGGGACAAGACCAATGGGACAGGGCGAGTGGAAAACAACATCGCGATAAAAGCAATCGGATTCCAGCCGCCGCAGGGACGGAAACAGGCAGGCGGCAGCCGATGACGGGGACTTCGCCAGCCGTCGTCGCGGCAAGCAAACTCGGACTGACCTTCCAGACCAATGACGGGCCGGTGCAGGCGCTGTCCAATGTCGATCTCACCATCGGCAAAGGGGAGTTCGTCTCCTTCATCGGGCCTTCGGGCTGCGGCAAGACCACGCTGCTGCGCGTCATCGCCGATTTGGAGAAGCCGACCTCGGGGACGATTTCGGTCAACGGCATGACAGCAGAACAGGCGCGCGAGAAACGCGCCTATGGCTATGTTTTCCAAGCCGCCGCGCTGTTTCCCTGGCGGACGATCGAGCGCAATGTCGGGCTGCCGCTGGAGATCATGGGTCTGTCCAAGGCGGAGCAAGGCGAGCGTATCAAGCGCACGCTCGAGCTCGTCAACCTCTCTGGCTTCGAGAAGAAATATCCCTGGCAGCTCTCGGGCGGCATGCAGCAGCGCGCCTCGATTGCCCGTGCGCTGGCCTTTGATGCCGACCTGCTGCTGATGGACGAGCCGTTCGGCGCGCTGGACGAGATCGTGCGCGATCATCTCAACGAGCAATTGCTGGAATTGTGGGGACGCACCAACAAGACGATCTGCTTCGTCACCCACTCCATTCCGGAGGCCGTCTATCTGTCGACGCGCATCGTCGTCATGTCACCGCGCCCGGGCCGCGTCAGCGACATCATCGAATCGACGCTGCCGAGAGAGCGGCCGCTCGACATCCGCGAGACGCCGGAGTTTCTGGCGATCGCAGCGCGCGTGCGCGACGGGCTGCGGGCAGGGCATAGCTATGATGATTGAGCGCCCTGGCAAGCGAGCGGCCACCCACGCCTTCGTCATCCTAGGGCGCCGCGAAGCGGAGTGCGAAGAGGGAGCGCCCCACCAGACCTTCGTCATCCTAGGGCGGAGCAGGCGCGAAGCGGCCTGCGCAGACCCTAGGATCCATGCCGCGACGTGCGCCGAAGGGCAAAAACGGTTCAGAATATCGGCCAAGCAGGGCGAGGCACAGGGAGCCTTGTTCCGCACCGTTGCGGAGCACAGAGGTAACGGCATGGATCCTAGGGTCTGCGCCGCGTCGCTTCGCTCCTTGCTTCGCCCTAGGATGACGAAGGCGTGGTGGGCCGCCCGCGTTACGCAGAGCGCACGCCTCGCGGGCGAGGGCCGCTAGATGGACACCTTCCGCGACAAACTCATCCCCGTCACCTCGATCCTCGCCGGCGTGGTCGTGCTCTGGTATGTTTTCGCCGTCATCCTCAACACGCCGTTCCAGCGCGATCTCGACCGCCGTGCCAATGAGACCTCCACGTTCAGCCAACTCATCGGCAAGACGCTGTCGCAGCCGAAGCCGACATTGCCGGCGCCGCACCAGGTGGCGGTGAATTTCTTCGAGAACACCTTCCTGCGGCCCATCACTTCGAACCGCAGCCTCGTCTACAATGCCTGGGTGACGCTGTCGTCGACACTGCTCGGCTTTGCCTTCGGCACTGCGCTCGGCATCATCATTGCGGTCGGCATCGTGCATTTGGCAACGCTCGACCGCAGCCTGATGCCGTGGATCATCGCCTCGCAGACCATTCCCATCCTGGCAGTGGCGCCGATGATCATCGTCGTGCTGGGGGCGATCGGCATCAGCGGCCTGATCCCGAAGGCGATGATCTCGACCTATCTGTCGTTCTTCCCGGTGACTGTCGGCATGGTGAAGGGGCTGCGCTCGCCCGAGATCATGCATCTCGACCTGATGCACACCTACAATGCCAGTCGTGCGCAGACCTTCTGGAAGTTGCGCGTGCCGGCCTCGGTGCCGTTCCTGTTCACCTCGATGAAGGTGGCGGTGGCGGCAAGCCTGGTCGGCGCCATCGTCGGCGAATTGCCGACGGGCGCGGTCGCCGGCATCGGCGCCAAGTTGCTCGCCGGCGCCTATTACAGCCAGTCCATCGACATCTGGTCGGCGCTGGTTGCTGGGTCCGTGGTGGCGGCACTTCTGGTCATGGTTGTCGGCATTGCCGGGCGTATCGTCGACCGCGCCATGGGCGGGAGGCCGGCATGAACTGGCTGAAACCCTCCTGGCAAGCGGTGCTGGCGATCGTGCTGTGCCTGATCGCTGTGGCGCTCGGCGCGATCGCCGTGCCGAAAGTGGATGCACTGGCGCAGCCCGCAGGGACGTTGATATATCCCTATGCGGCGACGAACTGGCTGATCTTTGGCGTGCTGCTTGTCGCCGCTTTGATCTCGATGGCCAGAATACCGTCCATCGTCGAAGCCGTTGTGCTTTTCATCGGCGCGCATCTGGTCGCCTGGCTGCTGATTGGCGGCATCGCCGGCTTCGAAGGTCTGGCGCGGGCGCCGTATTTCCTGCTGCTCGCGGCCGCATGGCTGCTTGGCTGGCGCTGCGTGGCGGTGCTGTCATCATTGCGTCCTTTCGCCAAATGGGCTCGCACCGCGCTGCGCCTGATCATCCCGGCCATCTTCGGCGCCTGGATCCTAATCATCTGGGAAGCGGTGACGCGCGGGGCCGGCATACCCTTCATCCTGCTGCCGCCGCCAAGCGCGATCGGCGCACGCATCGCCGGTTCGCTGCCGGTGCTCGGCGCCGATGTCCGCCAGACCATCTTCAAGGCGGTGATCTTTGGCTATGTCGTGGGCAGCGGCGCCGGCTTCATCACCGCGGTCCTCGCCGACCGTGTGCCGTTCCTGCGGCGCGGGCTCTTGCCTATCGGCAACATGGTCTCGGCGCTGCCGATCATCGGCGTGGCACCGATCATGGTGATGTGGTTCGGCTTCGACTGGCAGTCCAAGGCGGCGGTGGTCATCATCATGACCTTCTTCCCGATGCTGGTGAACACGGTCGCCGGCTTGGCCGCCTCCGGTCACATGGAGCGCGACCTGATGCGCACCTATGCGTCGGGCTACTGGCCGACGCTGCTGAAGCTCAGGCTGCCGGCAGCCGCGCCCTTCATCTTCAACGCGCTGAAGATCAACTCGACGCTGGCGCTGATCGGGGCCATCGTCGCCGAGTTCTTCGGCACGCCTGTCGTCGGCATGGGCTTCCGCATCTCGACCGAGGTCGGGCGGATGAACATCGACATGGTCTGGGCCGAAATCGCAGTTGCAGCACTTGCGGGTTCGGTCTTTTATGGCGTGGTCGCTCTTGTCGAAAGAGCCGTCACGTTTTGGCATCCCTCTGTCCGTGGTGGATAGGGGCGGTGGGTTTAGGGCACTAACTTCAGAGGGTAAAAAAATGAAAAGACTGATTATTCCCGTTCTGGCCGGCGCGATGTCGCTCGCCGCGTTCCAGGCAATGGCCGCCGACAAGGTGACGTTGCAACTGAAATGGGTCACGCAGGCCCAGTTTGCCGGCTACTATGTCGCCAAGGCCAAGGGTTTCTATGAGGCCGAAGGTCTCGACGTCGACATCAAGCCGGGCGGTCCCGATATCGCGCCCGAGCAGGTGATCGCCGGCGGCGGCGCCGATGTCATCGTCGACTGGATGGGCGGTGCGCTGGCTGCCCGCGAAAAGGGTGTGCCGCTGGTCAACATCGCCCAGCCGTTCAAGAAGGCCGGCATGGAACTGGTCTGCCCGAAGGACGGCCCGATCAAGACCGAAGCCGACTTCAAGGGCCACACGCTCGGCGTCTGGTTCTTCGGCAACGAGTATCCGTTCTACGCCTGGATGAACAAGCTCGGCCTCAAGACCGACGGCGGCCCGGACGGCGTCACCGTCTTGAAGCAGAGCTTCGACGTGCAGCCGCTGATCCAGAAGCAGGCGGATTGTATCTCGGTCATGACTTACAACGAGTACTGGCAGTTGATCGACGCCGGCTACAAGCCCGAACAGCTGACCGTGTTCAACTACTCGGCCATGGGCAACGACCTGCTCGAGGACGGGCTCTATGCGTCCGAAGACAAGCTCAAGGACCCGGCCTTCGAAGACAAGATGGTGCGTTTCGTGCGCGCCTCGATGAAGGGCTGGAAATACGCCATCGACAACAATGACGAAGCCGCAGGCATCGTCATGGACGGCGGCGGCCAGGACGAGAACCACCAGAAGCGCATGATGAGCGAAGTCGCAAAGCTGATCGACAATGCCGACGGCAAGCTCGACCCGGCGACCTACGAGCGCACCGCCAAGGCGCTGCTCGACCAGAAGATCATCACCAAGGAGCCGACCGGCGCCTACACCACTGCCATCACCGACAAGGCCGTGAAGTAAGCCTGGTCGGCAACACATCTATCCAGAACGCGGCGCCTCCGGCAGAAATGTCAGAGGCGCCGTTCCTTTATGGTGTTCATGACGAAACTGGTTTCGATCGAGGCGACGCATTTCAGCCGCGCGATCTTTTCCTTGATGAAGCGCTCATACTGCTCAAGGCTTCCCGTCACCACCTTCAGCACATAGTCGCGCGAACCGGTGACGAGGTGGCATTCCAGCACCTCTTCCCAGCCGCGTATCGCGTCCTCGAACATGACGATCTCGTCCTCGTTCTGGCGGCTGAGCCGGATGGTGGCGATGGCGACCATGTTCCAGCCGAAGGCTGAGGGATCGACCAGCGTGGTGTAGCCCCTGATAATTCCGGTTTCCTCCAGCCGCCGCACCCGCCTCAGGCAGGGCGACGGCGACAGGCCGATCCGCTCGGCAAGCTCGTTGTTGGTGATGCGGGCGTCTGCCTGCAGTTCGCGCAGGATCTTGCGGTCGAAATCATCGGCTATCTTCTGCTGCATTTTTGCGCCCATTCAGCAATTCGTTGCGGGAGTGCAGTCATATCAGCTTGAAAATAGCAAGGACTGGCGGATGAGGATCGCATAAATTGCCGCGCGATATCACTCGAAAAAGGCAGGAAAGATCATGACCGCGCCACGCCCGTCGAAAACCCATATCGGCAACCACAAGCTCCACCCGGAGACGCTGATGCTGAGCTATGGCTTCGATCCGCAACTTTCGGAGGGCGCGGTCAAGCCGCCGGTGTTCCTGACCTCGACCTTCGTGTTCAAGTCGGCGGAAGAAGGACGCGACTTCTTCGATTACACCTCCGGCCGCAAGGAGCCGCCGAGCGGCACGGCGTCCGGCCTGGTCTATTCGCGCTTTAACCATCCCAACAGCGAGATCGTCGAGGACCGTCTGGCAATCTATGAAGGGACGGATGCCTGCATCCTGTTTTCATCAGGCATGTCGGCGATCGCCACGACACTGCTCGCCTATATCAGGCCGGGCGACGTCATCCTTCATTCGCAGCCGCTTTACGGCGGCACCGAGACGCTTTTGACGCGCACGCTCTCCAGTTTCGGCATCGGTGCTGTCGGTTTCGCGGACGGCGTCGACGAGACGGCGGTGCGCACGGCCTCCGACGCCGCCGTCGCGAAGGGCCGCGTGTCGGTCATCCTGATCGAGACGCCGTCAAATCCGACCAACAGCCTGGTCGACATCGCGCTGATGCGGAAGATCGCCGACGAGATCGGCGCGAGCCAGGGGTCGACGCCGATCGTCGTCTGCGACAACACGCTGCTCGGCCCGGTGTTCCAGCGGCCGATCGAACATGGCGCCGACGTGTCCGTCTATTCGCTGACCAAATATGTCGGCGGCCATTCCGACCTGATCGCGGGCGCCGCCATGGGCGGCAAGGCGGTCACCAAGCCGATCAAGGCGCTGCGCGGCGCGATCGGCACGCAGCTCGACCCGCATTCCTGCTGGATGCTCGGCCGCTCGCTGGAGACGCTGTCGATCCGCATGGAGCGGGCCAACGACAATGCGCGGCTGGTCGCCGAATTCCTGCGCGACCATGCCAAGGTCGAGAAGGTGCATTACCTGCCGTTCCTGGGCGAGGAAACGCCGGCTGGCCGCACCTACAGGGCGCAATGCACTGGTGCCGGCTCGACCTTCTCCTTCGATATCAAGGGCAGAGAGAAGGCGGCTTTCGCCTTTCTCAACAATTTGCAGATCTTCAAGCTGGCGGTGAGCCTGGGCGGAACGGAATCCTTGGCCAGCCACCCCGCGGCCATGACGCATTCGGGCATACCCTTCGAGGTGCGCGAGCGCATCGGCGTGCTGGAGACCACGGTCAGGCTGTCGATCGGCGTGGAGCACCCGGACGATCTGATCGCCGACCTGACGCAGGCGCTGGCGGCGGTCTGACGCTCCCCGTATCCGGGGTATCGCGCGGTCCATTAGTTTGCACGTAAGTGTTACTCGCGCGCAGCCATTCGCTCTTATAAGCGTTGTGCCGATACATCCGCGCGCCGGGGAGCCGTGGCTGGAAGTCATCAGCAAACGGAGATCCTCATGCGTATCCAATCCTTGGCGCCGATGCTTTCGGCACTGGCCATCTCGGCGTCCTTCCTTACGGCAGCGCCGGCCCTGGCCGAGACGGTGAAGCTGAAAGCGACGCTCGACGGCGCCCAGCAGAACCCGCCGGTGACCACAAAAGGCAAGGGCACCGCAGCTCTTACCTTCGACACGGCGACGAAGAAACTCAGCTGGAACGTCAAATATTCCGGCCTCAGCGGGCCGGCGACCGCGGGACACATTCACGGCCCGGCTGCGATGGGCGAAAACGCCGGGGTGGCGATCCCGTTCAAGGGCAAGCTCAAGAGCCCGATCAAGGGATCGGCTGTGCTGACCGACGCGCAGGCCGCCGACCTGATGGCCGGCAAGGACTATGTCAACGTACACACTGCGGCCAACAAGGACGGCGAAATCCGCGGACAGATCGAGGCCGCGAAATAGCGCAAGCCGCATGACGAAAAGGGGCGGGCGACCGCCTCTTTTTTTGTTTGGATTACGCCTTGTCGCGTATCTGCGTCATCGTCTTGGTCGGCGTGATCGCTTCGGGGTCGAGGCGGATTTCCACGATCGCCGGCTTGCCGCTGGCGCGGGCACGTTCGAAGGCCGGGGCGAAATCGGCGGTCTTGTCGACCGTTTCGCCATGGCCGCCATAGGCGCGGGCGAGAGCCGCGAAGTCGGGGTTCTTAAGATCGGTGGCGACGACGCGGCCGGGATATTCGCGCTCCTGATGCATGCGGATGGTGCCGTAGATGCCGTTGTTGACGACGACCACAATGATAGGCAGGTCATACTGCACGGCGGTGGCGAATTCCTGCCCGTTCATCAGGAAGCAGCCGTCGCCGGCAAAAGCGACCACGGTGCGCTCCGGAAACAGCTCTTTGGCAGCGACGGCCGCAGGCGTGCCATAGCCCATCGAGCCCGATGTCGGCGCACCTTGAGTGGCGAAGCGGCGGAAGCGGTGGAAGCGATGCACCCAGGTCGCGTAATTGCCGGCGCCATTGGTGAGAATGGCGTCGTCGGGCAGCATCTTTTCGAGGTAGTTCATGATCGGGCCCATCTGGACCGAGCCGGGGCCGCCTTCAGGTGGCGTCGACCAGTCGAGATAGGCGGCATGCAGCTTTGGTGTCTCGGCTGCCCAGGTCGGCTCCGAGGCCGGCTTGCGCTTGGCGAAAGCGTCGATGAAGGCGGACGGCGAGGCGTTGATCGCCAGTGTCGGCCTGTAGACGCGGCCGAGCTCGCCAGCGTCGGCATGGACATGGACCAGCGTCTGGTCGGGGTAGGGGCTTTTCAGCAGCGTGTAGTCGGACGACGGCATTTCGCCCATGCGGCCGCCGATCAGCAGCACGAGATCGGCCTGCTTGATCGCTGTCGCCAGCTTCGGATTGATGCCGATGCCGACATCGCCGGCATAGTTCGGGTGCAGATGATCGAACAGCATCTGGCGGCGGAAGGAGCAGCCCACCGGCAGCGACCACGCCTCGGCGATCGTGCGCATTTGCGCCACCGCCTCGGCGTCCCAGCGCGTGCCGCCGAGGATGACGAACGGCCGCTTGGACTTGGCCAGCAGCTTTTCCAGCGCATCGAGCTCCGCTTCGCCCGGCCGTGTCTCAACCGGCGTGTGCGGCAAGGCGATAGGTGCTTCGACGATGCTGGTCAGCATGTCTTCGGGCAGCGAGATCACCACCGGGCCGGGCCGGCCCGATGTCGCCACCGCGAAGGCGCGGGTGACGAATTCGGGGATGCGCGAGGCGTCGTCGATCTCGACCACCCATTTGGCGATATCGCCGAAGAACCTCTTATAATCGACCTCTTGGAACGCTTCACGCTCCTTGGCGTGGCTGGCGACCTGGCCGATGAACAGGATGACGGGTATAGAATCCTGCATGGCGATGTGGATGCCGGCCGAGGCGTTGGTGGCGCCGGGGCCGCGGGTGACGAAGCAGATGCCGGGCTTCCCGGTCAGGCGGCCGTGGCAATCGGCCATCATCGCGGCACCGCCTTCCTGGCGGCAGACGATGGTGCGGATCGCAGAATCGTGCAGCGCGTCGAGCACCGCCAGATAGGATTCACCCGGCACACAATAGATGCGGTCGGTGCCGTTGGCTTCGAGCGCGTCGACGATGAGTTGTCCGCCGGTCTTCATTGTCCAGACTTCTCCAGTTCGGCAAGGATTTCTTGCGTGTGCTCGCCCAGGCGCGGCGAGGGGCGCTCATAGACCAGCGGCGTGCCCGACATCACCATCGGCGCACGCACCGAAGGCAGAAGATTGCCATGGCCGTCCTCGAGATCAAGCCGCATGCCGCGCGCGATCGTCTGCGGATCGGCAAACATCTGGCCGATCGTGTTGATCGGGCTCGCCGGCACGCTGGCCGCTTCCAGCTTGGCCAGCAGCGGATCGCGGTCAAAAATCTTCAGCGCGTCGATCATGCGCTCACGCAATTTCACCCGGTTGGCGACCCGGGCGGGGTTGGTGGCGAAATCGGGATTGGCAGGCAGATCGTCCAGCCCGACAGCGGCGCAGAATTTGGCGAACTGGCCGTCATTGCCGACCGCCAGGATGATGTGCCCGTCCCTGACCGGCACCACCTCGTAGGGGGCGATGTTCATATGCGCATTGCCCATCTGCACCGGCGATTTGCCGGAGACGAGATAGTTCAAATTCTGGTTGCCGAGCGCCGAGATCTGGGTGTCGAAGAGCGCCATGTCGACGTGCTGGCCTTCGCCGGTTTGTTCGGCATGGCGCAATGCTGCCTGGATGGCGATGACCGAATAGAGGCCGGTGAAGATGTCGGAGATGGCGACGCCCGCTTTTTGCGGCTCGCGGCCGACCTCGCCGGTGATCGACATCATGCCGGCCATGGCCTGGATGATGAAGTCGTAGCCGGCGCGCGGCGCATAGGGTCCGTCCTGGCCGAAGCCGGTGATCGAGCAATAGACGAGGCGCGGGTTGATCTTGCGCAGGCTGTCATAGTCGAGGCCGTATTTCTTCAGACCGCCGAGCTTGAAGTTCTCGATCAGCACGTCCGAGGTGGCGACCAGCCGGCGCACGGTCTCGGCCCCTTCCGGTGTCGAGAAATCGATGGCGATGGAGCGCTTGCCGCGATTGCAGGAATGGTAATAGGCGGCCGACAGGTTCTCGCCGTCCTTGCCCATGACGAAGGGTGGCCCCCATTTGCGGGTGTCGTCGCCGCCATCGGGGCTTTCGACCTTGATGACATCGGCGCCGAGATCGGCAAGCAACTGCCCGGCCCATGGCCCGGCAAGGATGCGGGCGAGTTCGACGACGCGGACGCCTTTCAGCGGGGGCTCAGCCATGGATCACCGTGGTTGCCGCAATCACCGTGACTGCTGCGAAAGCAGAGCCTCTATCAAGCCCTGCAACGGCTGTCACGGCTCTTGCAATGGGCCAATCCGTGACGCTTTGAGGACTTTGTCGGCCCAGGCGGCGAAATCATCCATGATGATGTCGCGATTCACCTCGTTCAGGCTTTCGTGGCGGGTGTCGGCGTAAACCTTTGAAACCAGATTCGAAAAGCCCATCGCGCGCATGCGGCTGGCAAGATGCGTGATCCCTTTGCCATAATCCGAGGCGGGATCTCTTTCGCCGCCGACGATGCTGATGGGCAGGTCGCGCCGGATGCCGGCAAAGCCGGCATCCTTGCCGCCGTTCAGCGCCATCGAGACCACATCGCGCCACATCGATACCGAGGCATCCCAGCCGCAGAGCGGATCGGCGATGTATTTCGCCACTTCCGCCTCGTCGCGCGACAGCCAGTCGAATAATGTGCGGTGATTGGGCACCGCCTTGCCCCAGGCCTGGAAGGTGAGCTTTGGCAGAAGGCGCGACGGCACGTCGGAGCCGAGCCGCATCCGTTCCCAGGCAAGGATGCCCAGCGCCGCCTGCCCGAGCAGGCCTTGCGAAAAATTGCCGTTCCAGATCGCGGCGGCATGAATGCGCGGCGAATGGCGCAACAGGTAGTTCAGCGCGACCGACGCTCCCATCGAATGACCAAACAGGATGACCGGTCTGTTTGGCTGTTCGCTGGCGATGAGATCATGGATGGCGCCGACGTCGGCTATCACCTTGGCCGGGCCGCCGCTGGCGGCGAACCTGCCGAGCGGCGCGTCGGGCGCCTTGGTCGCGCCATGGCCGCGATGATCGTGGACATAGACATCGAAGCCGCGGGAGCCAAGAAAATCGGCAAAGCGGGCATAGCGCGCTGCGTGCTCGGCCAGGCCATGATTGATCTGGACGACGGCGCGTGCCCGGCCATCGGCCTGCCTGACGAAAAGATTGAGCTCGGCACCGGTTGGGGAGCGAACCACGCGCTGCTGGCTGAATGACATGCCGCTCGGTCCCGCCCTTGCATTATCGTCGTTGGCTTTGTTTGCGCCGGCCCACATTATGCGTCAATCCAGCAAACCCGCTTTTCGCGACGATGTTTCTTGCGTTTGGCCAGCAAAATATCGCAATTCTGACATGGAGACAGCTTCAGTCTGTCGCCCACTTGTCCAGCCGAGGATTTTCCATGCGCATTGGTGTCGTTTTCGGATTGGCCATGCTGGCCGCGTCGCTGGCCGGTGCCGCGCGTGCCGACGTCAAGATGAGCGTTTCCTTTGTGGCCGACGCTGCCTGTCCGGCAACGCAAGCCATCAAGAACGGCAAGAACCCCGGCAATGTCTCGACCGATGCCGGGCAGAGCTATCAGCTGCTTGCCGGCAACAAGGATACGCCGACGCATTATCTCATCCTGGTGCCGGGCGCCGATCCGGAGCGCCGCTGGGTGAAGGTCAGCTGCGGCCACGTTTCCGGCAGCAGCGCGGCGACCGTGCCGGCCGCACCTGACGGGCAAGGCAAGCCGGCGGCATCGGGGAAACCCGAATACGTCTTCGCGCTGAGCTGGCAGCCGGCGTTTTGCGAGACAAAGTCGAACAAGACCGAATGCAGGGCGCAGAGTGCTGGTGATTTCGACGCCACGCATTTCACCTTGCACGGTCTCTGGCCGCAGCCGAACGGCAATTTCTATTGCCAGGCGACGGCGAGCGACAAGGCCAACGACAATCCGGCCCACTGGAAAGACCTGCCGCCGGTCAATCTTGACGCCAACACCCGCACGGAACTCGATCAGGTGATGCCCGGCACGGCCTCCCACCTCGATCGGCATGAATGGATCAAGCACGGCACCTGCTACGGCAAGAGCCAGCAGGACTATTTCTCCGATGCGCTCAACCTGATGCGCGCGGTGAACAGCTCGCCGGTGCGCGAACTCTTTGCCAAGAACATCGGCGGCAAGCTGACGGCGGACCAGATCCGCGGCGCTTTCGACACTGCCTTCGGGGCGGGAGCAGGGGATCGCGTGCGCGTTTCCTGCGTCATCGATCCGTCGAGCGGCAGGCGGCTGATCGGCGAACTGACGCTCGGCCTCGCGGGTCCGATCGGGCCCAACAGCTCGCTTAAGGATCTGCTGCTGGCTTCGGTGCCGACCAACAAGGCCGGCTGCCCGACAGGCAATGTCGACGCGATCGGCTTCCAGTAACTCTCAACAGAGATACCGGACTGTCGCGCTGCCGCGCCCTGGTGCTATGCTGCGAGCGCATCATTCTGGCGGGGGCGGCAATGGATGGCATGACGAGCAGCGCGCTGGCGCGGCTGGCTTTCTGGGCCAAGGGCATGGTCTCGATAAACGATGCCCGCATGGAATGGCCGGGCTTTTCGTATACCGACGCCGAGTGGGCACGCATGCGGACGCTCTCCGAACCGATCGGCGTCGGCACCTACCAGCTGTTCACGATCGTCAATGCGGCGATCTTCATCACGATCGCGGCGATCGGCATTTTCGGTGTCTTCCTGCCGCTGGCGACGCTGCTGTTTCCCATAGCGGCGGAAACCAGCGCGCTGAAGTTTTCGCTCCTGCTGGCCGCTTGCGCTTTCCTGATCATCGGGCTCGGTCTGCCGATCTCGATGCACCTTTCGGCCATGCTGGTGGGCGGCAAGACGGTGCGGGCGGTGCTGGTTCCAGCACTCGGCGACGAGGCGTTGGCGTCAAAAGTGTCCTGGCAGATCAACCGCATCATGCTGGTCATGTGCGGCCTGCTGGTGCCAGGCATCCTGCTGTTCATTGCCTACGATATCCAGGCCGGGCCGATCATCACGGTGCTGAAATGGCTAGCGATCGCGCTGATGGCGGTTTCGACCGTGACGGGCTTTCGACGGCAGAGGAATTCGTAACGAACTAGATCTGTGCGGATTTGGTCCGCGCAGCGGCCGTGTCGGCTTCTTGGCCGCCCGGCTCGCCGACGACGCGATCGCGGCCGGTCGACTTCGCCTTGTAGAGACGCTGGTCGGCAAGCGCGAACAGGTCGGCAAGGCAGCGCGTGGTTTCGCTGACGCTGGAAACGCCGGCGCTGACGGTGAATTCGAATCGACTGGTAGCCGCTGAAGCCTTGATCGCATGGCGAATGCTTTCGCCAAACAGCCTGGTGACCGAGTGCGGACGAGAACTGAGGATGGCGAATTCCTCACCGCCGATGCGGAACACCTGGTCCTCGGGACTGGCGACCTCGCGCAGCAGCGCGGCAACGGCTTTCAACACCTTGTCGCCTTCGGCATGGCCGAAACGGTCATTGATCGATTTGAAATGGTCGACATCGATGATCAGCAGGCTGAGCGGCCTGGCGGTGCGCAGGCTGGCCTGGACGGCGGCTTCACCGTCGGCGTCGAAGCGCCCGCGGTGCAGCAGGCCGGTCAGGCCGTCCCGCCCGACATGTTCGACCAGCGCTTCGTAGCGTTCGCGATAGGTCAGCGTATCGAAGATATCGGTCAATCCGCGCGGCGCGGTGACTTGGCGCTCCTCGAACCATTTGAGATAGGCGACGAGCATGGTGCTGAACGTCACCGCCGCCGCCATCTTGGCGAACCAGCCGCCGAAAAAGACGGCTATCGGCGCGCCGGCAACGAAATGCAGGGCGGTGAAAAACCCGGCCTGGTCGAATGTCAGCACGCAAGCGACCGAAATCAGGATGCGCGCGAACGGCGCCTTGCGCAGATAACGCCCGAGCTTTTCATAAAGCAGGATGATCAGGATGGCATCGACGAACAGCAGCGTCGTGCCCCACACCATCAGCCAGCCCATCTGGTCGATGAAGCCGATGTCTGGGAGCCTGCCGTCGGGAAGTGCCGCGATGACGTGCAGGCGCAGCAGCAGCACCAGCCCGATCATCAGCGCATTGCCGAGCAGCAGGCCGTAGATCGGCTGACGCACAGTTGCAGCGTCCTCTTTCATATAGAGCAGCAAAAGCATCACCAGCTTGCCGGAAAACAGCACCGCCGAGCCAGGCGAGACCATGCCGAACGGCAAGGCGACATAAAAAACGCTGGCGAGGTAGGTCTCGAGGAAGTGCATGACACCGAGCGCGCAGATGAACACGCCGAGGCCGATGCGCCTCCGGAAGCGGAAAAGCGTCACCATGACGCTGAAATAGACGACCGCTTCGGCAAGGAGCAGGAAACTGTTCAGCAATGCCGTCGACCCGATCTCTTTCTCGAAATCGCGAATAGCGAGCGATTCCACTCCGATCCTGTTTTGACGCCGAAGAGTTAACCGGAGATTTCAGCACGCTTCGTGCTGGTGGAAAACTTCGGCGGTTGGCGGACACTTCCGCGTGTGACCGGGCAGATATGGCAAAAGCGATTGCCGTTCGCCGCCGCATCGCCTACATAGCGGCCAACCTCCACTCAATTCGACAGATCCAGTCAGTTTTCTGGGCCAGTCAGTTTTTTTCAGGGAAAGCGCGCGTGGCACGCCAGTTCATCTATCACATGGCCGGCCTCAACAAGGCCTATGGCACCAAGAAGGTGCTCGAGAATGTCCATCTCTCCTTCTATCCCGACGCCAAGATCGGCATCCTCGGCCCCAACGGTTCGGGCAAGTCGACGATCCTCAAGATCATGGCCGGGCTCGACAAGGAGTGGAACGGCGAAGCCTGGCTGGCCGAAGGCGCAACCGTCGGCTACCTGGCGCAGGAGCCGGCGCTCGATCCGGACAAGACCGTGTTCGAAAACATCATGGAAGGCGTCGCCGCCAAGACCGCGATCATCGAACGCTATAACGAATTGATGATGAACTACTCCGACGAGACGGCCGACGAGTCGGCCAAGCTTCAGGACGAGATGGACCGGCTCAACCTGTGGGATCTCGAACAGCAGGTCGAGATGGCGATGGAAGCGCTGGGCTGCCCGCCCAAGGATTCGGAAGTCACCAAGCTTTCGGGCGGCGAGCGGCGCCGCGTCGCGCTTTGCCAACTCTTGCTGCGCCAGCCCGACCTTTTGCTGCTCGACGAACCGACCAACCATCTCGACGCCGAAACCACGGCGTGGCTGGAAAAGCATTTGCGTGCCTATCCGGGCGCCGTGATGATCATCACCCACGATCGCTACTTCCTCGACAACGTCACCGGCTGGATCCTCGAACTCGATCGCGGCCGCGGCATTCCCTATGAGGGCAACTACACCAAATACCTCGAAGCCAAGGCCAAGCGGCTCAAGCAGGAAGGCCGCGAGGACGATGCCCGCCAGCGCGCCATCGGCCGCGAGCGCGAATGGATCCAGTCGAGCCCGAAGGCCCGCCAGACGAAGTCCAAGGCGCGTATCCAGGCGTTCCAGGATCTTTTGGATGCAGCCGACAAGCGGCGTCCGAGCGATACGCAGATCGTCATCCCGCATGGCGAGCGGCTCGGCAATGTGGTGATCGAGGCGGAAGGCCTGTCGAAGGGCTTTGGCGACACGCTTTTGATCGACGGCCTGGAATTCAAGCTGCCGCCCGGCGGCATCGTCGGCGTCATCGGCCCGAACGGCGCCGGCAAGACGACGCTGTTTCGCATGATCACCGGCCAGGAAAAGCCGGATGCGGGCTCAGTGCGCGTCGGCGAAACGGTGAAGCTCGGCTATGTCGACCAGAGCCGCGATGCGCTCGATCCGTCAAAGACGGTATGGGAAGAGATTTCCGGCGGCGCAGAAGTGGTCAAGCTCGGCAAATTCGAGGCCAACACGCGTGCCTATTGCGCGTCGTTCAACTTCCGTGGCGGCGACCAGCAGCAGAAGGTCGGCAATCTGTCCGGCGGCCAGCGCAACCGCGTGCATCTGGCCAAGATGCTGAAGACCGGCGGCAATGTGCTGCTGCTCGACGAACCGACCAACGATCTCGACACCGAAACGCTGGCGGCACTCGAAGACGCGCTGGAAAACTTCGGCGGCTGCGCCGTCATCATCTCGCACGATCGCATGTTCCTCGATCGCCTGGCGACGCACATCCTCGCCTTCGAGGGCGACAGCCATGTCGAATGGTTCGAGGGCAATTTCGAGGATTACGAGCAGGACAAGATCCGCCGCCTCGGGCCGGATGCCGTCAACCCGCACCGCATGACCTACAAGAGGCTGACGCGGTAAGGGGTTTTCCGGGCGGCGAATTCTCAAGAAGACGTGAGGAGTTCACATGGCTGATTGGTCCGCCGCCCAATATCTGAAATTCGAGGACGAGCGCACGCGGCCCGCGCGAGACCTGGTGGCACAGGTGCCGGTGGACTTCCCGCGCCGGGTCGTCGACATCGGCTGCGGGCCGGGCAACTCGACCGAGCTGCTCGTCGAGCGCTGGCCGGATGCGCAGGTGAGCGGCTTCGACACTTCGCCCGACATGATCGAGAAGGCGAGGGCGCGTCTGCCCGAGGTCACCTTTGATCTGGCCGATGCCTCCAAATGGCAGCCGGCGGAGCCGGTCGACGTGATCTTCGCCAATGCGGTGTTCCAGTGGCTGCCCGAGCATCCCGCTGTGTTCCAGCGGCTGATGGGTTTTCTTGCGCCAGGCGGCGCGCTGGCCATCCAGATGCCCGACAATATGGGCGAGGACTCGCACCGCCTGATGCGTGAAACCGCCGCCGAAATGCCGTTTGCCGAAAAGCTCAAGGGCGCGGCACGCGGGCCGTTGCCGCCGGTGTCGTTCTATTATGATCTTCTGTCGCCGCTCAGCGATCGGCTGGATATCTGGCACACCATCTACAACCACCCGCTTGCCGATGCGCAGGCGATCGTCGAATGGGTGAAGTCGACGGGCCTGAAACCGTTCCTCGATCCGCTGGGTGCCGATGAGCGGACGCTGTTCCTCGAATGTTACACGGCCAAGATCGCCAAGGCCTATCCGAAGACGGCTGATGGCAAGGTGCTCTTGCGCTTTCCGCGCATTTTCATTGTCGCAAAACGAGCTTGATTATCCGTGTTGCGCGGCGTCTTAGGGCCGCTTGGCTTTGCCTGTGGCCATGTCAAGGATCGGCTTAAGTCGGCCCAGATCTTTGGTTTAAGCCGGCGTAAACCGCCTCGGTGAGAAAACTGTTGCGCCGGAGCATTCCGGCGCCCACATGAAGCCGCAGCGCCTGCGGATGGGACGGACTGGACATGCATCGCGTCATCATCAGCGGCATCGGCGTTGAAATCCCCGAACCCACAATCACCAATGAAGAACTGGTCGCCAGCTTCAATGCCTGGGTCGACACGGAAAATGCGCGCCGCCAGGATACTGGCGAGCCGCCGCTGCCGAAATCGGACAGCGACTTCATCGTCCACGCCTCGGGCGTGCGCACCCGCCATGTCATCGAGCGCGAGGGCATTCTCGATCCGACCCGGATGGCGCCGCGCATTCCGGCGCGGCCCGACGACGCGCTGTCGCTGGAGGCGGAGTTCGGCATCGCCTCTGCGAAGAAGGCGCTCGACCACGCCGGGCTGCAGCCGTCGGATATCGACCTGGTGATCTGCTCGGCCTCGCATCACCAGCGGCCCTATCCGGCGATCGCCATCGAAATGCAGGAGGCGTTGGGCACCAAGGGCGCCGGCTTCGACATGGGGCTTGGCTGTTCCTCGGCCGCGGCCGCCTTGCACGTCGCCGTCAACCTGGTGCGGTCGGGCGCGCACAAACGCATCCTGGTGACGACGCCGGAGATCATCACCGGGCATCTCAATTTCCGCGACCGGCAGACGCATTTCATCTTCGGCGACGCTTCGGTGTCGATGGTGGTCGAAGGCCTGGCCAAGGGCGACAAGCGGCCGGGGCGCTTCGAGGTGCTCGACACGCGCGTCTGGACGCAGATGTCGAACAACATCCGCACCAATCTGGGCTATCACACCCGCACCGCCCAGGAAGATCCTTACATGATCAACCTGGAAGGCAATCTGATCAAGCAGGTCGGCAACAAGGTGTTCAAGGAAGTCACCGTCGCCGGGCAAAAATTCATCGTCGAATTCCTCGCCGAGCACGGGCTGACGCCGCAGGCGATCAGGCGCTTCTGGCTGCATCAGGCCAATGCGCGCATGAATGCGATGATCCTGAAACTGTCGTTCGGCCACGAAGTCGACCACGACCGCGCGCCGATGGTGCTGGAGCGGCTGGGCAACACGGCGGGCGCCGGCGCCATCGTCGCGCTGTCGGAGAACCACGCCGACATGAAGCCCGGCGATTTCGGCCTGATCTGCGCCTTTGGCGCGGGGTATTCGATAGGTGGTGCGCTGTTGCGGATGCTTTAAGCTTGTCTGGTCAAGCTGGTGCGAACGGGCACTGCCCAACTCGCCGCGTAGGAAGCTTTCTTCCAGTCTTGCCTTGGTCACGATGCCGATGATGAGCAGGGCGGTTCCGGCTATGCCCCAGAGGGTGCCCTTGGCCGCCATGGTGGCGAGGATCGCCAGGCAGCAATCCGGTGTAGATCGGATGCCGGACAACGCCATACGGGCCGGTATTGATGACCCGATGCCCGGCCTTGGCGGTGATGGCGCCCGACCACAGCCTGCCGAGATGCAGGCGCGCCCACCAGGCAAAGGCGATGCCGATGGCGATCAGGGCGACACAGATCCAGGCTTCGGAGAGATCAGGCATCCACAGCCTGAGCCGGCCTTCATAGCCGTGCGCCGGAATGAACAGCAGCACCGCGCCGGCCAGCCATAGACCCGATAGCGGGCCTCCGCCCTGAACCCGGCGCGCTTCTGGGCAGGGTCGGACCACAGGGCGGCGACGGCCCAGATTCCTGCCCAGATCAACCAAAGCAACGTGATTGCCGTCACAGGTCGCATGATCAGCCTCCGCAAACTGTCTGGACGTAACCATGAAACCGGCACCGCGCGGCGGCAATGCGGCGCGAAATCGATGAAAGGTAAGAAAAGCGTGATCGCGATCCTATCGGTGCTGTTGATCGGACGATCAGCACTTTCGACTGGACGCCTCGGAGCCCGCCCGGCTAACTCGTCGAATGACGATTGGAAAGAACGCCATGTCGGATCTCTTCCCCGAGGCTGAAAAGCCGGTTGAAATCATCCCCGCGCGAAAGCTTGCCGCCAGGGCGGCAGCGCTTTACGTGGCGCCGGCGGATCATTTTCAGACCCGCCCGGTGGACGAATTGCGGCTGGGTTTCGACGGCATTTCAGGCGATTTCCATGCCGGACCGACACGGCGCTCGGGCGGGCGCGAGCCCTGGTATCCGCGCGGCACGGAAATACGCAACGAACGGCAATTGTCCGTCGTGGCGGCGGACGAGCTGGCGGTTGTCGCCGAACGCATGGGCCTGGCCGAGATCAGGCCGGAGTGGATCGGCGCCAATCTTGTGATCGAAGGGGTGCCGAACCTCTCCATGCTGCCGGCCGGCACGCTGCTGTTCTTCAAGGGCGGCGTCACCATCAAGGTCGACGCACAGAACGGCCCGTGCCGCATCGCCGGCCGGTCGATCGCCGAAAACGCCGGATTGGCCGACGTCGGAGCCGGCGCGCTGTTGTTCCCGAAAGTCGCGAAACGGCTGCGCGGCGTCGTCGCCTGGGTCGAGAAGCCGGGAACGGTCATGGCCGGCGAAGAAATCTCGGTGCGCGTGCCGGAGCAGTGGATCTATCAAGCCTGAGGGCAGGCTGCGCTGCCCATGGAGCGTAGCAAAAGTGGTGGCCTCAATCCTTGCGGTTTTTCTCGAGACCTTGCTGACTATCAGGGATAATTCACAGGGCTCGACCACGCCGGATCCTCGTGCTTCTCCCAATAGAGCGCCATCAGCCGGCTGGTGATCGCGCCGACCTTGCCGTCGGCGATCCGAACACCGTCGATCTCCGTCACCGGCATGATGCCGCCTGCGGTCGAGGTGATGAAAACCTCGTCTGCCTCGTGCAATGCGGCAACGCTGACATCGGTGGCGGTGGCTGCAAGACCTTCTTCGGCGCACAGATCAAAGACAGTGCGGCGGGTGATGCCGGGCAGCACACCGATGGAAGGCGTCGACAGTTTGCCATCCTTGACGCAGAAGACGTTGAAGCCCGGGCCTTCGGCGACATTGCCGTTGAAGTCCAGAAGCAACGCAGTCTCGGCGCCGCGATCATAGGCATCGTAGAGGCCGCGCACCAGATCGAGCCAGTGGTAGTTCTTGATCGCCGGATCGATCGAGGCCGGCGGAATGCGCACCTTGTCGCTGATGGCGACACGCAGGCCGCGATGCAGCTGCTCGGCATTGGCGACCGAGCCGAACGGCACGGCGAACGCCATGAAGCGGTTGAGTGCCTGGCGCGGGTCGCGGCTGAAAGTCGGGGAGGCGCCGCGCGTGCACAGCATCTCGACATAGGCGGCGCGATGACCCGACAGCGCCACGCAATTGTGCAGGATTTCGGCCACGCCTTTGCGGTCGAAGGGGATGGTCATGCGCAGTTTTTCCAGCCCGCCGAAGAAGCGGTCGAGATGCAAATCGAGGCGGAAGAAGCGGCCATTCCAGACATGCACGGTGTCGTAGGTTGCGTCGGAATGCAGAAAGCCCCAGTCCAGAACCGAGATCTTGGCCTGCGACATCGGCAAATATTGGCCGTCGAGGAAAGCGACGCCCTCGGGGTAGGAGTGCGGGTCGACATGGCGGTCGCCAACTATGGGCAGTTGCTTCTCGTCCTGTGTTGCCATCGTCCGGCTCATCGAGGCCTCCTGTCAAGCAGGCGAGAGGCTAGCGGCGCTGGGCAGAAGGCATAGAGCCACCCGCCCGGCGCTGTTCGGCCTCCATGACGATCTGGCCGATACATTCGATCGCGATTGCCCTATCGTTCCGGGTCTGAACGGGAGGGGAAAATGGGCAGGTTTGGGGCCGTCACAGCGGCAATGATGATGTTCGCCGCCGCGGGCCAAGCCAGCGCCCAGTGCCCACGCGAAGGCGAGGAATTGTGCCAGAGCGGCCAGACCTATCGCTGCGAGAAAACCGGCAGCGAATTGACGTCGATCTTCCAGAACGTGCCTTGCGCGGTGAATGTGCCGACGCTGAGCGGCACCTGGCTCGGCAGCGGCCACCAGAGCCCGGCCGGCGATGCCGGACCTGATTGGGCGATCGCCATGACGATCAATGATGGGGGTGCGTCCATCGACTATCCGTCGCTCGGCTGCGGCGGATCCCTGTCGCAGACGTCCAGGGACGACATTTCGGCGGAATACCACGAGAGCATCACCTACGGGCAGGACAAGTGCATCGACGGCGGCAACATCACGGTCAGGTTTTTCAAGGGAAATCTGTCCTGGACTTGGGTCGGCCAGGCCGACGGCCAGCCTTATAATGCGGTCGCAGTGCTAAAGCGGAAGTAGCCGTGGTCATTCCTCCTCGTCGTCGGCGTCGAGCAGGCGGGTTGCGCGCCAGCGGGTGAGCACGATGTTGGTCTGCTCGATGACGAAGAAACGCGCCGAGTCGCGGTCATAGCCTTCGCTGAGCAGTTTTTCGTAATCGGTGTGCATGTGGCGGATATGGGCAATGGTCGCCAGCCATACGGCGATGCCCGGCGGCAGGGTCTTCATGTGAACCGCGCCGGCGTCGGTGCGGATCTTCTCCATATCGGCATAGGGCGCCAGCGGCAGAAGTGCGGTCAGCGCCTTGGCGATGGCGCGGCGGCGGCCGGTCGGCGCTGTCATCGCCGGATCCCATTGGGCTCGTCGCGCCCTTCGATGGTCGCCTCTGATATGGCGTCGGTCGAGGCGAAATAGGGTTTTAGGTCGATGACCGGCGTGCCGTCGAGCACGTCGATGGCGTCGAGATCGATGCGGCCGGTTTCGATGTTGACGGCAATCAGCCTGGCGATGTGCAGCCCGATGGGGTTCGGGCGGGCAGGGGAGCGCAGCGCAAATACACCTTTCGCTTCAACGGCATGGCGCGGTCTCTGCACAATCAGAGTCCGCGGCGCATGATGCAGCCAGGATAGGATGATGACGTGGCTGGCGCGCTCCAGCCCCTGCAGGCCCCTTCGGTAGGGCGCGTCGATGGTCAGCACCGCCTTCTGTCCGGTCTCGCGCGCGACGCGCATGTTCTTCGGGCAGGTTTCGCGCGTCGTCCACGGCGAGGCAATGCGGCCGATGAAGACGATGCCGCCATCAGGCGGCATCAGGGCCGGATCGTTTTCCAGCCTCTGCTCCCCTTCGCGCGCCTCAAACATCTCACGCGTTTCAGTCATGGCCCGCGTCTCTTAAAACGCCACACGAGCGGCATTTTCTGGTCCGGAAGCGACATAGCGCTTGCAAGGTTTCGAAAACCGACATAAACATATGTTTATATCTTTTCAAAGAGAATACGCTGATGCATGTCTCGCTCGACACCATGGTTGATACATTGAAGGCGGCGGCCGAATCCAGCCGATTGCGCATACTGGCACTTCTGTCGCGCGGCGACCTCACGGTTTCCGATCTTACCGAAATTCTCGGCCAGTCGCAGCCGCGCGTTTCGCGTCACCTGAAGCTCTTGCTGGAGGCCGGGCTGATCGGCCGCTACCAGGAAGGGTCCTGGGCCTTCTTCCGTCTGTCGGATGCGGATTCAGCGCGTGACTTCGTCATGGGACTGGTTTCCGGCATTCGCGGCGCCGATCCGCAGGTCGAGCGCGATCTTGAGCGTCTGGCCTCGGTCAAGCGCAAGCGGCAGGACCGCGCGGTCGCGTATTTTTCGGTGAATGCGGCAAGCTGGGACCATATCCGCTCGCTGCATGTGCCGGACCGCGCCGTCGAAGCCGCAATGTTGAAGCTGGTGGGCAAGCGGCCGTTCCAGTCGATGCTGGATCTCGGCACCGGCACCGGGCGGCTGCTTGAAATCTTCTCGCCGCTTTATCGGCGCGGTGTCGGCATCGACATGTCGCGCGAGATGCTGACCGTGGCGCGCGCCAATCTCGACAAGGCCGGGGTTTCGAACGCACAGGTTCGGCAGGGCGACATCTTCGCACCGCCGGTCGAGCGCGATGCCTTCGATCTCGTCACCATCCATCAGGTGCTGCACTATCTCGACGATCCCGCCCGCGCCATCCACGAGGCGGCGCGGCTTTTGCGTCCGGCCGGACGCCTGGTCATCGTCGATTTCGCGCCGCATGCGCTGGAATTCCTGCGCGAGGAGCACGCGCATATGCGGCTCGGTTTTTCCGACCGGCAGATCGCCGACTGGTTTTCGGAAGCCGGCCTCGATCTTGAAGACAGTCAGGAATTCGAGCCGCGCGGCGGCAACGAGGCCAGGCTCACCGTAAAACTCTGGCTTGGCCGCGACCGGCGCCTCTTGATCGCCGATCCTTCCAACGACACAAGGCAGGCCAAAGCGAACTCGATAGGGGAAATCGCATGAACCAGTTCCGCTTTTCCCGCCGCCCCGACATTGGCGACAAGGTCAGGGTTTCCTTCGAATTCTTCCCGCCGAAGACGGACGAGATGGAAGCGAGGCTGTGGGAGACGGTAACAAAGTTGGAGCCGCTGAAGCCGAAATTCGTCTCGGTGACCTACGGCGCCGGCGGCTCGACGCGGGAGCGTACCGCGCGCACTGTAAAGCGCATCCTGACGGAAACCGGTATTCCTGCAGCGGCGCATCTGACCTGCGTCGGTGCAACACGCGACGAGGTCGACGCGGTCATCCAGGATTACAGGTCGATCGGCATCAACCGGTTCGTGGCGCTGCGCGGCGACCCGGCCTCCGGCGTCGGCGAACCGTATCGGCCGCATCCCGGTGGCTACGAGAACGGCGCGGAGCTGGTCGCCGGGCTCAAGGCAATCGCGGACTTCGACATCTCCGTCGCGGCTTATCCGGAAAAGCATCCGCAAAGTCCCGATTTCGCCACCGACATCGAGATGCTGAAGCGCAAGGTCGACAATGGCGCGACGCGCGCCATCACCCAGTTCTTCTTCGACAATGATCTCTACGAGCGCTATGTCGAGCGCGTCCGCCGCGCCGGCATCTACATCCCGATCGTGCCGGGAATCCAGCCGGTTCACAGTTTCAGGCAGGTCGCGAACTTTTCCGCCAGGGCGGGCGCGCATGTGCCCGGCTGGCTGGCGGAGCGTTTCGAAGGCCTTGACCGGGACCCGCAGACGCATGCGCTGGTGGCGTCGGCGGTGGCAGCCGAACAGGTGATGGATCTGGTCGAGCGCGGTGTCGGCGATTTCCACTTCTACACCATGAACCGCGCCGATCTGGTCTTTGCCATCTGCCATATGATCGGCATCCGCTCGCACGAGGCGGCGGCCGGATCAGCCGCGGCTTGAGGTCGGGTTCAAACAAAAGGCCGGGAAAAACCCGGCCTTTTGAATTGGTTGGACTATTTGGGTGCTGGTCTTCCCCGCTTTGGCGGTCAGGGAAGGAAGCCCATAATAAGGGCTCCGATAAAGGCGAACGCAGCACAGATCATCAATGCGTTGATAGGCCTCGTAAGTCCCATAACATAGCCTCCTCTTAAAGAGCTATGTCATGGAGTCTAGGTTCATTTGTGCCACAGGCAAGCGGAAAATGTGCTGCATTGCGACGTGATTGTGAAATCCGCGACATGTCTTTTGCCGTTAGGCTTTGAAACTCCTAGGCAAAAACCGGCTTCAGACCTGTGAATAAAATGTGGCCCGCTCGTGTCGCTGCTGTGTCATGGCAGCGCTACCCCCGCGAAAGCCTAATTCGGCTTTCGCGATGCGGGGGCAATTAGGCGGTTAGAGCATTCTTTGCGCGTCCAGTGGACGCGCGGCGCTCTAACGTCGGCCGAACAACCGCCCGTCGATGGTGACGAGGCCGAGCGCGATCAGCACCACGCCGCCGATTTCGAACAGCTCCAGCCGCTCGCCAAGGAACAGGAAGCCGAGCAGCATGGCGCTGGCCGGCACGACAAGCGTGACCAGCGAGGCGTTGGTCGCGCCGGCCGAGGCGACGAGGTTGAAATAGAGGATGTAGGCGAAGGCGGTGGACAGAAGCGCCAGCGCCAGCACCGCCGCCCAGACCGGGGGCGAGGCCGAGAACAGGCCGGATGGACCGTAGGTGAAGAGCACGATCGGGATCATGATGATGGTCGACGCCGTCAACTGTCCGGTGGCGATGACCGGTGAGGGCACGCCCTTGAAGCGGCGGGCGACCATCAGCGCAATACCATAGGACAGCGAAGCACCGATCAGCGCGAACTTGGCCCAGACCGGGCCGCCGAGCCCGGTAAGCAGGCCGGGGCCGATCATGACGGCCGTACCGGCGATGCCGAGCGCAATGCCGGCGAGCTTGTTCCAGGAGAGCTTTTCGTCGGATGTCAGCGCGTTCGCGAGGATCAGCGTCCAGAACGGCGTCGTCGCGTTGAGCACCGAGGCGACGCCGGCGCCAAGCTCCGTCTGGCCGACGAAGATCAGCGAGAAGGGCACGACATTGTTGGTGAGCGCCAGCAGGAAGAACAGGCCTGCATGCGGAAGCGCGAGGCGGAAGGACGGACCGCGCAGACCGAGATAGATCTGCAGCGCAATGGCGGCGATGGCGACGCGAAACAGCACCAGCACCAGCGGGGGGAGTTCCGCCACCGCGATGCGCGCAAAGAAGAACGAGCCGCCCCAGATCGCGCCGAGCAGCAGGAGTTGCCCCCAATCCTTGAGCACCATCGGCCCGCGTGGTGCGGATGTCGCGGCCATTGCCATGTGAGTCGCCCTCCCAGACTGCCTGAATGCCAGTCACTCAGGCAGAAGCCATATCGGCGCCAGTGACAAGGGCCACCCGAAACCTGATCGCTGGCAAACGTTGCTGGCAAAGACCTAGCGCCGCTGCGTCAGCCGCACGAGACACAGAATTGTTTTCATTAGCCGCTAGCTTGGATTAATTGTGCGCAGGCTAGGTCAAGGATTCGTCGATGCAGCGATTCGAAAATGCCCGCGAGGCGGCACTGGCGCTTCGTCCGGACGATCCGGTCTATTGCTTCCGCCCGCAAGTGCTGATGGCGGATGCCAGGCAGTTCATGGGCATGTTCCCCGGCAAGACCGCCTATGCGGTCAAGACCAATGGCGAGCAGATCGTGCTGAAGACCCTGGTCGAAGCCGGTGTCAAGGCTTTCGACGTCGCTTCGCCGGGCGAGTTCGCCGCCGTGCGCGCGGTCTCTCCGGATGCCGAGATGCTCTACATGCATCCGGTCAAGGCGCAGTCGGACATCAAGCTGGCGCTGGAGAAATACGCCATCCGCGTCATTTCGCTGGATCACGAGGACGAGATCACCAAGCTGACGCGAGTGGTGCGGGCGCTCGACATCGATCCGGGCTCGATCAGCGTGTTCGTGCGGGTGCAGACCAAGGGGCATGCCGCCTACGAATTGTCGAAGAAGTTCGGCGCCGGGCCGGCCTATGCGGTCGAACTGGCCGAGCGGCTCAACCGCACCGGCTACAAGGTTGGTCTGTGTTTCCATGTCGGCAGTCAGATCGAGGATCCCGACACCTATGAGCGGGCGCTGGCTTCCGCCGATTGGGTGCGCAACCGGCTGACCTTCGATATTGCAGGGCTCGACGTCGGCGGCGGTTTCCCCGCCGAATACGGCCACGATCCCAACCGCAAGCAGATCGAGATGCCGTCGCTCGGCCAGATCATGTCGCGGCTTTCGGGCGATCTGAAAGAGTATCAGTTCGACCAGATGCCGCTGGTGGCCGAGCCGGGCAGGGTGATCGTGGCGCGCTGCCTGTCGCTGATCGTGCGGGTGCTGCTGCGCAAGGGCAAGCGGCTTTACATCAATGACGGCATCTGGGCGTCGCTGTCGGATTCATGGACCGGCAAGATCACGCTGCCGGCCCGCTTCATTCCCGATCCTGCGATCCGCTCGCGCAATGGCGAGGAGAAGAACATCGTGCCGTTCAAGGTCTGCGGCGCGACCTGCGATTCCGTCGACATCCTGTCGCGGCCATTCTGGCTGCCGGAAACGGTCGATACCGGCGACTGGATCGAGATCGGCCATATCGGCGCCTATTCGCTGTCGCTGAGGACCCGATTCAACGGGTTTTACCCCGACACCTTCGTCGAGGTGACGACGCCGTTCGACGAGGGCGACGCGCCGCAGGGGTTTGCGAGTCTGGAGACGATGGCGGATTAGGGAATAGGGAATAGGGAATAGGGGTGGCAGGCACGGCTTTCGGAGTAATTTTCTACTGCCTACTGCCTACTGCCTACTGCCTACTGCCTACTGCCCTAAAATTTCCCCAATAGCTCCGGCGTCGGCCAGCCATCCACCGGCAGGCCTAGCCGCATCTGCTCCTTGCGGATCGCCTCGCGGGTGTTGGTACCCAAAATGCCGTCGACAGTGCCGACATCGTAGCCCCTGGCTTCCAGCTTGGTCTGCAACGCCTTCATCTGCTCGTTGTTGAGGCCGGTTTCGGGATTGCGCGGGTCGAGCGGCGGCGCGCCTGCGAGTCGTGCGGCAAGGTTGGCTGCCGTCAGCGCATAGGTGAAGGACTGGTTCCATTCGAGATAGACGTCGAAATTGTCGTAGGTGAGGAAGGCAGGCCCCTTGCGGCCCATCGGCAGCGCCAGGCCTGCTTTCAGGCCGTTGTCGACCAGCGGCGCGCCGCTAGGGTAGGTGACGCCCCATTGCGCCCACTGCGACAGCGGCAGCTTGTTGGTGCGGCCGGTCTGGTCCCACGGCATGTCTTCGGGCGCGCGGACTTCCTGGATCCAGGGCTGGTCGCGTTTCCAGCCGCGCGACAGCACTTTGTTGGCGGTGGTCATGATCACATCGGGCACGCTGCCGCGCAGGTCGATCTTGCCGTCGCCGTCGCCGTCGACGCCGCGTGCCAGATAGTCGGAGGGCAGGATCTGCGTCTGGCCGATCTCGCCGGCCCAGGCGCCCCTGACATCGGCCGGCAGCACGCCGCGATCGATCAGCTCCAGAAGCGGCACCAGCTGCTGCCGGAAGAGCTGCGGCCGGCGGCAATCATGGGAAAGCGTCACCAGGGCGCTCAGCGTGTGGAAGTCGCCCTGCACGGCGCCGAAATCGGTCTCCAGCGCCCAGAAAGCGGCGATGATCGGCGCCTGGACGCCGAACTGCTGGTCGGCGCGGGCGAAGACGTCGGCGTATTTCTTCAGGTTTGCCGCACCTTGCTTCAGGCGATAGGCCGAGATCATGCGGTTGGAAAACTCGACAAAGGTTTGGGTGAAGACGCCCTGGGCGCGGTCGCGTGCCAACACCTTGTCGTCGAAGGTTGCCGCTCCAAGGGCGTCGAGACCCGCTGTACCTACGCCAGCCGCCTTGGCTTCCGCAGCGACGCCCTGCTTCCAGGATTCGAAGTCGCCGCCGCATTCCTGCGCCATCGCCGGCAAGGCCGTGGCGCACAGGGTCAGCGCAGCCGCGAGGACTTTGGAACGCAGTCGCATCAGCTTCCTCTCGAAACGAATAGCGGGCAGTTGTTGTGCTCCCCGGAAGCCCAACGCCCTGAATTACTGGCGGTTGCACTTTTCACCGCTGGCTGTGTCGAAAAGCAGGCGGCAGGCCCGGTGTCAACGGGTGTTCTGCCGCAGCCACTTGTTCCAGGCGGCTTCACTGCCGTTGAAGACGTTGATGTCGGACTTGCCGCTTACGCCCGGAACGATGCCGGTTCCCGTGTATTGCCAGAAGGTGAAGGGGTGGCTGCCGTATTTCTCACGCGGATGGCCGGCGACGGAGCGCAGCCAATAGGGATAGCCGCGAAAGCTCGACAGCTCGTTATCGTCGAAGAAGTCGATCGAGGTGTAGATGATCGGCTTCTTGCCGTAGTGCCGTTCGACGATTTCAAGGAAGGTGGTCATCTCCGCGCGCACCGTGGCAGCGTCGGGACGCAGCCTGCAGGTCGGCGATTGCGGGTTCCATTCCATGTCGAGGACCGGCGGCAGCGCCGAGCGGTCGACGGGGACGTTGCGGATGAACCAGCGCGCCTGCACGGCAGCCGGGGTGCAGAAATAGTAGAAGTGATAGGCGGCTCGCGGAACGCTGGCAGCTTTCGTGCGGGTCCAATGCTCGTTGAAATACTCATCGAAGCGATCGCCGCCCTCGGTCGCCTTGATGAAGGCGAAGGAGATGCCGCTGGCCTTGGCCGCCGGCCAGTCGACCGAGGTCTGGTATTTGGAGACGTCGGTGCCGTGAACGGCATAGTTCCATGGCGCTCCGCTTTCCCATTCATGCGGCTTGGAATCGGCAAAGCGCGGCGCGCGCACGGCAACCGTCGGGCTGCTCGACGCGGACGGCGACAGCGGCGAGAGATCGTCCACGGTCGAGCAGGCGCCAAGCAGCGTCAGCATGATGAGGCCCGCAAGACGGCGCATCGCAATTCCCGAGCCGGATTCAGCCGGTCGCTGATGGGTCTATACACTGATGGCCGGTTTTGTGATCGGGCCCCCTCCGAGCGATCGCCCCACAGCATCGCTCAGCATATCCTGTGATCGCCGATCATGGTTGATAATCCGTTGATGGCGCTCGACAAGCATTGTGATTTGCGGAAGCAATGGCGGCAAATCGATGACATAAGGGTCGCGCAGGGCCCGGAGGAAATAAATGCGGATCGTGGTCAAGATCGTCAAATGGCTGCTTGGCCTGATCGTTCTGGCGATCGCCGCCCTTTTTGCCTGGCTTTATATCGCGCCGCCGGAGTTGATCAGGGTCGGCTCGGGCTACTCGGCCAAGATCGTCTGTTCGAACGTCTTCATTGCCGGCCGCGATCCCAATGAGGTGCTTGCCGTCGACGTGCAGGCGCCCGGGCATCCCCTGCTGCGGCTAATGCGGGTTTCGGTGGACAAGAACAGGGGAACGGTGTCGGCGGGCCTGTTCGGCTTCCTCGGCAAGAGCATCGCCGTCGCCCGTGACGGGCTGGGCTGCGCTTCGGTTCCGGACGGCGATGTAGGCAAGGCGCGGCGGACCGCGATCCAAGCGGAGCCGTCGGCGGCCACCATGGGCGACCTGTGGCCGCAAGGCGAGCGCGTCGAGGCATCACAGGATCCGGTGATTGCCAAGCTGCTGGACGATGCGGCGCTGGCCGGCACCGGCATGCGCGCGGTGGTGGTGGTCAAGAATGGCCGCGTCGTCGGCGAGCGCTACGGCGATGGCTTTTCCGCCAAGACGCCGCTGCTCGGCTGGTCGATGACCAAGACGGTGAACGCCGCCATCGTCGGCACGCTGGTCAAGGACGGCAAGATGGCTTTCGACGACAAAAACCTGTTTGCGCCGTGGAAGGCGGACGGCCGCACTGCCATCCGCCTCGCCGACATGATGGCGATGTCGAGCGGGCTGGAGTTCAACGAGGATTATGGCGACGTCGCCGACGTCACGCGCATGCTCTATCTCGAACCTGACATGGCGGGCTTCGCCGAATCCAAGCCGCTGGCTGCAGAGGTCGGCAAACAGTTTTCCTATTCGAGCGGCACGGCGGTGATGCTGTCGCGCCTCTGGCAGGACGCGATCGGCGACAAGGCCAAGGCGCTGACATGGCCGCGCACGGCGCTGTTCGAGCCGCTCGGCATGCACAGCGCGGTGCTCGAGACCGACGAGCAAGGCACCTTCGTCGGCTCGTCCTATCTCTACGCGACTGCCCATGACTGGGCGCGCTTCGGCCAGTTCCTGCTGCAAAGCGGGGTGTGGAACGGCAACCAGATCCTGCCAACCGGTTTCGTCGACTGGATGCGCGAGCCGGCATCCGCCTCGAAAGTCTACGGCAAGGGTCAGTTGTGGATCGAGGCCCCGGGCGATGAGGAAAACCCCGGCGCCGGCGTCGCGGCAGGCCTGCCCAAGGACACGTATTGGATGGAAGGCCATGACGGGCAGACGGTCGCCATCATCCCCTCGGAGCAGTTGGTGGTGGTGCGGCTAGGGCTGACGCCGGCCAAGCTCGGCTACCGGCCGCAGACGATGGTCGGAGCGCTGGTGAAGGCGCTGCATTAGACCAGGCGCCGCAATTCTTGCTATGCAGCAGTGGCCAAAGGCTTGGCACGGTCAACCCGCGCCCGCTCGTCGGGCGAGTTCATGACCTGCCAGAGATCGCTGCGGCGCTGGACGTTCAACCAGAAATCCGGGCTGTTGCCGAACACCCGTGCCAGAATGAGCGCGGTCGCCGCCGTCACGTTGCGGCGGTCGTTGCACAATTCGTTCACATGTTTGCGCTGGACCCCCATCGCCTCGGCCAAAGCCGCTTGCGTCAGGCCAAGCGGCTGCATGAATTCTTCCGTGAGAATTTCGCCAACCGTTGCCGGCTTGCGTGTGGTCATCAACATGTTCTCACCTCAAAGCTGCCCCACCTCATGAAGAATTGGAGCACCTTGCCCTTCCGATAGCAATAATCAGAGGGCTATCTTGATAACCGCCAGCCAGGCATAGCCGCGATAAAGCGTGCGGAAACGGAAGCTTGCGCCGGTTCGCTGGGATTGCGATTCCAGAACCTCGCGCAAGGATTCACGCGGCGCTACGTGGAATTTTTTCAACCAATTGCGCAGCAAGGTCCGGAACCAGCCGGGCAGGCCTTCCTGCTGGCCGAAATCGACGATGTGCAGCGAACCGTTCGGTAACAGCGCGGCCAGCGCTGCCGACACAGTTTTTTCCCAGCCGGGGATCATCGACAGCGAATAGGACACGAAGACGCGATCGAAGCCGTTGCGCCCGAACAGCGCCTTGGCATCGAATCCCGTGGCGTCGCCCTGGGCGAGCGTGACACGATCGACCAGGCCCTCGCGGGCAATCGCGGCGCTGGCCGTCTCCAGCATTTCGGCTGAAATATCGAGGCCGAAGAAGCCGGCGTCGGGGTAGCGACGCGCGGCCAGGATGATGTTGCGGCCGGTGCCGCAGCCGAGTTCCAGCACGGTGCCGCCGGCGGGCACATCGAGCCCTGCGATCAGCCGGTCGCGGCCAAGCAGGTAGTATTTGCGGGTCAGGTCGTAGATGTGGCGCTGCCAGCGGTAGACGCCGTCCATCAATTCGGCATGGTCGGCCGGCAGCTCGGTCGTGCTCATGCCGCACGCTTCACATAGAGATGGAAGCCGCCATAGATGGCCGAACGGTCGCGGACCGAGAATTCGCGCGAAGCCTCATCCTGGTAGGTCCACTGGTCGAGCAGCGAGCTGGAGACGCGGCCCGGCAACAGGCTGGGTTCGGCGGCGGTGCGGAAGATCACGCGGGCGCCGGCCGAAGCCGTACGGGTGATTTCCGCCCACAGCGCGTTGAGCTGGTCATCGGTCATCCAGTCCTGAGCGTCGAGCAGGACGAAGCGGTCGACGGAGCCTGCGTCCTTGCCGGCGAGGAACTCGATCAGATTGGCATGGTGGATGGCGACGCGGTCGACATTGCCGCGAATGGTCTCGTAGTTCTGTTTTTCGAGATAGGCGGGCAGGGCGGCCTCGCCGGGGTTCGGATAGCGCCGGGCGAAGGCCTGCCAGGCGAAGTAGTTGTTCTCCAGCGGAAAATCGCAAGCGAGCTTTTCCAGCCGGGCTTTCAGCACGCTGGCCATGGTGCCGTCGCCAGAAGTGATCAGCGAATCGTACTGCGCCGGCGGAATGCCGAGGCCGAACAGAGAGGCCTTGCGCGACGTCGCCCATTTCAAAAGCTTCTTGTCGAAGACCGGCGCCAACTCCTCGTTGAAGAAGCGGCGCTGCTCGCCGATGTTCTTGGCCTGCATGATGCCGGCAGGGTCGACGCCGAAGAATTTTGCCGTGCGGTGGCCCATGGCGATGAACAGGCCGAGCAGGCCGGTCTGGTAGAAATTGCGGTCGAACACAGTGATGCGACGGCGGCCGCGCCAGTTGCGGCGCTCCCAGTAGTGACGGCTGACCGGATCGAGATGCGGCGCGATGAAACGGTCATACGCTTTCGAATTGTGGCTGGTGTCGGCGGCGCCGAAGAAGCGGAACAGGTCGCTCTGCGATGGCAAATGGCGCACCGCCTCCAGCTTCATGCGGTTCAGCGCGATGTGCGCGGTGTTGAGGTCGACGGCGTCGACCCGGGCCGGCGAGCGCGTGAGGTAGGCCAGGATGTTGCAGCCGCCGGAGGCGATGGTGACGACGCGGTGGCCCTGGCCAAGCTGCATCGCCTCCATGTCGACATCGGGGTCTTCCCAGATCTGCGGATAGACGAGGCCGGAAAACAGGAAGGCGAACAGCCGCTCCGAAATGCCGGCCTTCGACAGCGGGCGGTTCTGGTAGACGGCCTTTCCAACTTCCTTGCCGCGGCGAAAAACCAGATCTGCGGAAACGTCCGTCATGGCAAGATGATTCCCCATTTGCTTTGCCGCAAGCGGGTAACCCAGGGTCATGACAGGCCGGTGACAGCCTGTTGATGCCTCCTTACGGCTTGCCAAATCCGCCCGGCGTCGGCGTCGTCAGTATGACGGCGTCGCCGGCCTGCAGCACGGTCTGATCGCAGGCTTTCAGCACGTCGACCGTGCCGTCGTTGCGGCGGATCTTGGTCGAGCCGACCTCGCCGTCGCCGCCGCCGTCCAGCCCTTGCGGCGGGCGGTTGCGGTGCGAGGAGAGGATCGCGCATTCCATCTTTTCGAGGAAGCGGATGGTGCGTTTGGTGCCGTCGCCGGCGCTCCATTTGCCCTTGCCGCCGGAGTTTTCCCGAATGTGGAAATCCTCGAGCAGCACGGGAAAGCGCAATTCCAGCACTTCCGGGTCGGTGAGGCGCGAGTTGGTCATGTGGGTATGGACGCCGGAGGTGCCGGCAAAGCCGCGGCCCGAGTTCATCTGGCCGGCCGGCGAGCCGGAACAGATCGTCTCGTAGTATTGGTAGGTCTTGTTGCCGAAGGTCAGGTTGTTCATCGTGCCTTGCGCGTTGGCCATGGCGCCCATGGCGCCGAACAGCGCATTGGTGACATGCTGCGAGGTCTCCACATTGCCGGCGACGACGGCGGCGGGGTAGGCGGGTTTCAGCATGCAGCCGTCGGGAATGATGATGTTGATTGGCCGCAGACAGCCGGCATTCATCGGGATCATGTCCTCGACCATGACGCGGAAAGCATAGAGCACGGCCGCTCGGGCGACGGGTTCGGGCGCGTTGAAATTGTTCTTCATGACCGGCGACGTGCCGGTGAAGTCAACGGTCGCCTCGCGCTTTTGCCGGTTGACCGTGATCTTCACCTTGATGATTTGGCCGGTGTCGGTCGGGTATTCGTACTGCGAACTATCGGGCAGCCGCTCCAGCACGCGGCGCACGCTTTCAGCCGCATTGTCCTGGACATGGCCCATATAGGCCTCGACGACATCGAGGCCGAAATGCGCGACCATCTTGCGCAGTTCCGCGACGCCCTTCTCGTTGGCGGCGATCTGCGCTTTGAGGTCGGCGATGTTCTGGTGCGGATTGCGGGCCGGGTAGCGGTGGTCGGTGAGCAGCGTTTCCAGCTCCTTCTCGCGGAATTTTCCACGATCGACGATGCGGAAATTGTCGAACAGCACGCCTTCCTCGTCGACCGTGGTGGCAAGCGGCGTCATCGAGCCGGGTGCCGTGCCACCGATATCCGCATGATGGCCGCGAGAGGCTGCCCAGAACAGGATTTCGCGTTGGGCGTCGTCGAACACCGGCGTCACCACGGTGATGTCGGGCAGATGCGTGCCGCCATTGTAGGGCGCGTTGAGGGCAAAGACGTCGCCGGGGTGGATGTCGCCGGAATTCAGCCGGATGATGGTTTCGACCGAGCGGTCCATCGAGCCCAGATGCACCGGCATATGCGGCGCATTGGCGACCAGCGCGCCAGTGCGATCGAAGACGGCACAGGAGAAATCCAGCCGTTCCTTGATGTTGACCGAATAGGCGGTGTTCTGCAGCGTCACGCCCATCTGCTCGGCGATCGACATGAAGAGGTTGTTGAAGACCTCCAGCATGACCGGATCGGCCTCGGTGCCGAGCGCTGCCTGCCGGCGCTTTTTCTCGACACGGCGCAGGAGCACATGGTTCCTGGCGGTGATTTCGGCCTGCCAGCCCGGCTCGATGACGATTGTCTGGTTCGGCTCGATAATCAAGGCAGGTCCCGCAACCCTGTTTCCCGGCTTCAGCGCCTCGCGGCGGAAGATGGGTGAAGTGTGCCACTCTCCTTCGGTGAAGATTTCGCGGGTTTGCGAAGGGCTTACGGCAAGGTCTTCGGTTCGCGATTCAGTTTCGTCGCGCCCGGTGCCGCCGGTGTCCGCGCCTTCGACGCCGACGGTCTCGACGATCATCGGCTTGTCGTCATAAACGAAACCGAACTGCGCCTTGTGGGCGATTTCAAAAGCGCGCCTGGCCTGGAAAATCGAATCCGCCTCGAAATTCACCGGCAGTGTCGTGTCGGTGCCGTCATAGCGAATGTGCAGCACCGGCTTCGTGGCGACCGTATCCTCGCCGATGCCTTGCGCCGCGAGTTCGGCGATGACGGCTTCTCTCAAGATGGCAATGAGGCTGCCGATCTCTGTTCTGGACTCTTCGGCAAGCGGCTTTAGCAGCGCCTGCTGGCGCGAGGCAAAGACCGAGGACAGGCCGATGCCATAGGCCGACAGCAGGCCAGAGAAGGGATGGATCAGCACCGCCTCCATGCCGAGCGCGTCGGCGACCAGGCAAGCGTGCTGGCCGCCGGCGCCACCGAAGCAGTTCAGGAGATACTCGGTGACGTCGTAGCCGCGCTGCACGGAGATCTTCTTGATGGCATTGGCCATGTTCTCCACGGCAATGGTGACGAACCCTTCGGCGACAGTCTCGGGCGACCGGCCATCGCCGATTTCGGCGGCGAGTGTTGCAAATTTTGCTCGCACCGTCTCGACGTCGAGCGGTTCGTCCTGGCCGGGTCCGAATATTGCCGGAAAGAAATCGGGCTGCAGCTTGCCCAGCATGACGTTGGCGTCGGTGACGGCGAGCGGGCCGCCGCGCCGGTAGGCTGCCGGGCCGGGATTGGCGCCGGCCGAGTCAGGTCCGGCGCGAAAACGGCCGGCCTCATAGTGCAGAATCGAGCCGCCGCCGGCGGCGACGGTATGGATGCGCATCATCGGCGCGCGGATGCGCACGCCGGCGACCTCGGTGTCGAAGGCGCGCTCATATTCGCCGTCATAATGGGCGACGTCGGTGGAGGTGCCGCCCATGTCGAAGCCGATGACCTTGTCGAAGCCGGCGAGCCTGGCCGTCTCGACCATGCCGACGACGCCACCGGCGGGCCCCGACAGCAGTGCGTCCTTGCCCTGGAACATGTCGGCGGCGGTGAGACCGCCCGACGACATCATGAACATGAGGCGAGGCGATTGGCCGATCTCCCCCCTTGTGGGGGAGATGCCCGGCACGGCAAAGGGGGGCGTGACAGAATAAGGCGTTGGCGGGACAGCGCCCCCCTCTGTCGGCTTCGCCGACTGCCCTTCGCTATGGCTCCGGGCGTTCGTCGCTGAAAAAGCCAAATCGTTGGTTTTTTCTCGGCCTTCGGCCGATCGCTCCTCACCTCCCACAAGGGGGGAGATTGGCGCCACGCCCAGCTCGCCCGCCACCCTTTGCACATAGCGCGACAGGATCGGCGACAGATAGGCGTCGACCACGGTGGTGTCGCCTCGGCCGACCAGCTTGATCAGCGGCGAGACCTCATGGCTGACCGAAACCTGGCTGAAACCAAGCTTTCGGCAGACCTTTGCCACGGCCTTCTCGTGGTCGGGGTATTTCCACGCATGCATGAAGACGATGGCGACGGCGTCGATGCCGTCGGCCCTGGCCTGTTCGATCGCCGGCCGGCAGGCGGCGATGTCGAGCAATTGTTCGACGCGGCCATCGGCGCGCACACGCTCGTTGATTTCGATGACGCGCTCGTAGAGCTGTTCGGGAAGGACGATCTCCTTGGCGAAGATGTCGGGGCGCGCCTGGTAGGCGATCTTCAGCGCATCGCGAAAGCCCTTGGTGATGAGCAAAAGCACGCGGTCGCCCTTGCGCTCCAGCAGCGCATTGGTGGCGACCGTGGTGCCCATCTTGATGTCGCCGATCAGGCCGCTTGGGATCGTGTCTCCGGACGACAAGCCAAGGAGGTCGCGAATGCCCTGGATGGCGGCATCGTTATAGGCTTCGGGATTTTCGGAGAGAAGCTTGCGCGGGTGCAGCCCGCCTTCCGGATCTCGGCCGATGATATCGGTGAATGTGCCGCCGCGGTCGATCCAGAAATCCCATTTTTCGGTCATGACAGCCCCTGTCGCTCTTCTGTTCGATCGGTGGTTCGGCACATTCTGTTAGTTGGCCACGGCCCGAGCGGCAATCGCAAATGAACCAGACGATGTTACATGCGGAAACGCAACGTTACGAAACTCATGGTCGTCTGACGCATTTGTCCTTCGACCGCTCACGGCAACGTGAGCGTGTGTTGAAGGAGAGACAAAATGAAAAAGCTCATTCTCGCGTCCGTTTCCGCTCTGGCCTTGCTTGGCGTCGCCGCCTGCAGTGACAGCGGTACGGACAATACCACCACCCAGAGCACCAATCCGCCGGCCGCCGAGGAACCGATGAAGCCGGCTACCCCGGAAGCCACGCCGCCGGCCGCGACGCCTCCGGCAACGGATAATTCGACCACGAAGAGCATCACACCCGAGAAGCCTGCCGAGCCGGCTCCGGCAACACCAGCTCCTGCGCCCGCGCAGTAGTGAGCAAGCAGTACTTCGTGTGATGAATGAGAAAGGCCGGCTCGCGCCGGCCTTTTTCATATTGTCCGAGCGCCGTGGCGTTCGAGTCCGATCTATTTGTCGCGCAAAGCCTGCGGCACTGTCCCGGCTTGATAGGAGCGGGCGGTGGCTCTAAGAAGCAGGCCATGTCGATTTGGGATCGCCTCGGCGAATTCATCACCCGTGTTTCATCCTCAGCCTCGTCGGGTGTCGCCGACGTGGTCGAGGCCGTGCGCACGGTTTTCGCCGGCGATGCGGATTTGCGCCGGCGTGTCGCCTTTTCGGTGGCGATGATCGCGCTGTCGGCCAAGATGGCCAAGGCCGATGGCATCGTCACCCAGGACGAGGTGCGCGCGTTCCAGGAAATCTTCGAAGTGCCGCCGAAGGAGACGCGCAATGTGGCGCGTCTGTTCGATCTCGCCCAACGCGACGTGGCCGGTTTCGAGACCTATGCCGAGCGGATGGCGCAGATGTGCGGTTCCGGGCATTCCAATTGCGTGATGCTGGAAGACATACTCGACGGTCTGTTCCACATCGCCAAGGCCGACGGGCTGGTGCACGAGCGCGAAGGCCACTTCCTGCACCGCATCGCCGAGATTTTCCGCATCGACGAAGCGCATTACGAGGCCATCATGGTGCGGCACGTCAATCTCGGCGCCGGGGATCCCTATGTCGTGCTTGGCATCGAGCGCGGCAAGCCGTTCGAAGAGGTCAGGAAACGCTATCGCAAGCTGGTTTCCGACAATCATCCGGACCGGCTGATCGCGCGCGGCCTGCCTCAGGAATTCATCAAGATCGCGACCACCAGGGTGGCGGCGATCAACGCCGCCTACGAGATGATCGAGCGGGGCCTGCGCCACGCATGAGCGGCTTTCTGCCCGACGAGCCACGTGCCGAAGTCAGGGTATCGCCGAATTTCGGCCCGCGGCGCGAGACGCCCAGGCCTGACATGATCGTGCTGCACTACACCGGTATGGCGACCGGCGCCGGGGCCGAGGCTTGGCTTTGCGACCCGGCCAGCGAGGTCTCGTCGCATTATCTCGTCCACGAGAATGGCCATATCGTGCAGATGGTCAGGGAAAGCGACCGCGCCTGGCATGCCGGCAAGAGTTCGTGGTTCGGACGCGCCGACGTCAATTCCTGTTCGGTCGGCATCGAGATCGTCAATCCGGGGCATTCGCTGGGTTATCCCGGTTTTCCCCGGCGGCAGATCGATGCGGTGATCGGGCTGTGCCGTGGGATCGCCGGTCGGCATTCGATCGCCGCCGAGCGGGTACTCGCGCATTCCGATATTGCGCCGGGGCGCAAGATCGATCCCGGCGAGAGGTTTCCGTGGCGGACGCTGTTCGAAGCCGGTGTCGGTCATCTCGTGGCGGCCGCACCCGTCAGGCGAGGCGCCACTCTGACAACCGGTGACACCGGCGGCGACGTCGAAGCGTTGCAGTCGATGCTGGCGCTCTACGGTTATGGCGTTGAAATATCCGGCGTTTTCGACCGGCAGACCGAGGCGGTGGTCGAGGCCTTCCAGCGTCATTTCCGGCCGCGCAAGGTGGACGGCGTTGCCGACGGCTCGACGCTGCGGACGCTGCAAAGGCTGCTTGCTTCCGTGAGGCGCTGACCCCCGGGAAGCCTCTTCCAAGCAATTCTTTCCAATCCTTAAGTTACAAGCTGTCACTCAAAGTGACTTGCCTGGCCTTGTTTGACACCAATTCGGGCGTCAAACGGCTGACGTGTAGATGTCGGACCCCAAGCCCCCGGGTTGTTCCGACGTTGGTTAGGCGTTGCTGCGCGAACATCTTCGCGCGGTTCAGACAGAACAGGATCACATGCAGAAATTTACCGTTTTAACGGCAGCTCTTGCTGCCGGCGTAATGACTTTTGCCTTCAGTGCCGCAGATGCCGCGCCCCTCAGCCCGCGAGCCGATCAAGGGCCTGTCGTGGCGTCCGCGAAAGGCGGCAAGGCCCCACAGGCCAGAAGCGGCAAGGCAGGCCAGGACGCCAAGGCGACGAAGCGGGCTTCCGCGAAAATGGAAAAAGCAAGCTGGTCCAAGCCGAAGAAGTCCGCCAGAAAGCAGACGAAGCGTGGCCGAAAAACCGTCGACATGACGGCAACGGCGTCGATCGGTGTCCGGAACGCGGCAGCCTCGGCGGCCACGGTGGCCAGCAGCGGGCAGTATTCCGCAATCGTTGCCCGCTATGCGGCGATCGAAGGCGTTCCGGTATCGCTCGCCTCGGCGGTTATCCAGATCGAAAGCAACTATCGGCCCAACATCGTCGGCGGCGCCGGCGAGATCGGCCTGATGCAGATCAAGCCGGCCACGGCTCGGATGATGGGCTACAGCGGCTCCGCCAAGGGTCTGTTCGATCCCGACACCAACATCAAATACGGGATGAAATACCTTGCCATGGCGCGGAGCCTCGGCGGCGGCACGACCTGCGGCACGATTTTGAAATACAATGCCGGCCACGCCGCAACGCGGATGAACCCGGTGTCGGCAGCCTATTGCGGCAAGGTGAAGGTGCAGATGGCTGCGCTGGGATCGCCCGCATAAGTCTGCTTTTTCGTTTGCGTTTTCGGGCGTGAACCCCTTTATACGCTCTGCCAGCTGGCTGGGCGGCCGCACCCGCAAACGCCGAAAGGTCGTGGGTGAGGAAAGTCCGGGCTCCATGGAAACACGGTGCCGGTTAATGGCCGGCGGGGGCGACCCCAGGGAAAGTGCCACAGAAAGCAAACCGCCACGATCCGGCTTGCCGGATTCGGGGTAAGGGTGAAAGGGTGGGGTAAGAGCCCACCGCGCGACTGGCAACAGGAGCGGCACGGTAAACCCCACCGGGAGCAAGACCGAATAGGGGCGGTGCGAGGGGAAACTCTCGAGGGCTGTTTCCGGCTCACCGTCCGGGTAGGTTGCGTGAGGCGCATGGCAACATGCGCCCAAGATGAATGGCCGCCACGTTCTCGCCTCGCAAGGGGCGAGGGCCATACAGAACCCGGCTTACAGGCCAGCTGGCAATTTTTTCTCCCGCGATATCGAAGAGAAGTCTCTTGAGATCAACAGGTTGCGCCCTCGGGCGCGCCTGCTGATTCAAGTTTGTTCACCGATCCATCCATGCGAGCGAGGGCCGGCTATTGCTTGAAACTGGTGCGATTAAATCGTACCATGGATCAGCTGATAGCATCGGGAGCCTCTCATGGGACAGGTCGACAAACGCAGCATCACGCTGTCGCCGGAACTGGCGGCGGCGGTGGACGATGTAGTCGCCGCCGGCGAATATGCATCGGCCAGCGAAGTGATCCGCGACGCGCTCAGACAGTGGAAAGACCGGCGCGACCTGCATGGCTACACGGTCGAGGAATTGCGCAAGCTGGTGCAGGAAGGGATCGACAGCGGGCCTGGTCGATTTGCGTCAATGGATGACATCAAGGCTGAAGCGAGGAGACGCCTGCGATCTGACGACGCGGCATGAATCTGCTGCCCATCGTCCGGAATGCGCGCGCAGAAGACGATTTGATCGCGATCTGGCTTCATGTTGCACGCGAGAGCGAGGCTGCGGCCGATCGGTTGCTCGATCGCATCGAGGCGCGGTGGCGGCAACTGGCCACCTATCCCTTCTTAGGCGCACCGCGCGACGACATCGCGCCAGGCATCCGTCATCTGGTCGTTGGCGACTATCTCACCTTGTACCGGGTCGATGACGACGCGATCGAAATAATCCGCGTGCTGCATGGCAAGCGCAACATCGAGGCCGATGACGTGGGCGCGTAGCCGTTTCGTCAGCCGCCGATCTTGTCCAGTGACGCCTCGATCGCCTTCCAGAGCTCGTCCACCGGCTCGCAGCCGACCGAGAGGCGAACGAAGCCGGCGGCAACGGCATCGCCTCGCTTCAAGCGCCGCTCGGCGGACGTGTGGACGCCGCCGAAGGATGTCGCGGCCTGCATCAAGGCGCAATTGTTGATGAAATCCTCGGCCTTGTCCTCCGAGGCGAGCTCGAACGAGATGAGGAAGCCGAAGCGCTCCATCTGGGCGCGGGCAAGGTTGTGCGACGGATCGCCTTCCAGTCCGGGATAACGCAGGCCGCTGATTGCCCGGTGGCCCTGCAGCCGCCGCGCGATGACTTCCGCCGAGGAACACATGCGATCGAAGCGCACATCCAGTGTCTCCAGGCCGCGGTGCACCAGCCAGGCTTCGAATGGTCCGGGAATGCTGCCGGAAACTTCGCGCCAGCCGGTCACGGCGGCGATGATATCGGCATTGCGGCTGGCCACATGGCCGAACAGCACGTCGGAGTGGCCATTGGGTGCCTTGGTGTCGGCGGCAACGACGATATCGGCGCCATGGTCGAGCGGCCGCTGGCCGAAGGGTGTCATGGTCGTGTTGTCGACGACAAGGATCGCGCCGGCTTTGTGAACAGCATCGGCAACGGCGGCGATATCGCAGATATCCAGCCCCGGATTGGCAGGGGTTTCGACAAACGCCAGCCGATAGCCATCGAAGCCGCCATCGAGGAAGGTCGAGGTCGGCCTGACGTCGTAGGTGATGCCGAGCGGCTTGAGGAAGCGATCGGCCAAAGCCCGCGTCGTGTGATAGCCGTCGGAAGGCAGCAGGATACGGTCGCCAGTTTTGAGCACGGCAAAGAACGCCGCCGAGATTGCCGCCATTCCTGAAGGGAACCCGACGCAAGGTGCGTCCTCCAGATGAGCCAGCATATGTTCGACCGCGTCCCAGGTCGGGTTGCTGAATCGCCCGTACTGGTTAAAACCAGTGGCGTCGCCGGGCGCATGAAAAATGGCGGCCATGGTCAGGGGCAGGGGAATGGAATCGCCCATGACAAGCCCGCTGCGACGCAGATGAGGAAGCGCTGCAGCGCGTGACTTTGCAGTTTCAGACATCGAATTTCCAACCCTGTTTGCGACGGCGATATGTGGCGAGACGCTATGCCCGGCAGCGGCGCGCGGCAAGGCGCGTCCGGTTGGGCCAAGCGGCTCTAAACGGTTCGTTAGGCTTAATAGACCATAAAGACGAGACGTGTCGGCGAGGCTGCTCTCATTGGTCGTGGCGCGCGTGTTTGTGAAGCCTATCCCGTTGACGCCCATAGTGCCCCATGATATCCCATCTAGACATCAAAGCCTTCGTTCCGTGTCAGGGTAAAGCGTACGCCAATCGGGCAGCCGCGGCGGCTGCGCGTTTGCCGGTTTTTGCCCGTGCGGACGAGGCTGATACGGGGCAGGGAACGCGCCGCGGCGGCGCGGGCGACAAGATGGAGAGGGGTGCGGCGGCGAAAGCGGCTGTAGCGTTTAATGGACCGGTTTCTGTCAAACACGGTGAGCAGGATCGATGCGAAGGGACGGGTGTCCGTTCCCGCGCATTTCCGTGCGGTCGTGCAGAAGCGCGGCTATTCGGAACTCTATGCGCTGCGGTGCCTGGATCTGCCGGCGATGGATGTCGGCGGGCTCGATCTGCTCGACCGCTACGAGCAGCGCATCGCACTCGAGGATCCCTTCCTGCAGACGGCGGACGATATGTCGTTCTTCTGCCATGGCGACGGAACCTTCTTGAAACTCGACCAGGACGGCCGCATCACGATGAGCGATTTCATTCGCGAACACACCGGCATTTCGGCGGAAGTAGCCTTTGTCGGGCGCGGCAATTTCTTCCAGATCTGGGAGCCGGGACGGCTTGCCGCCTATGGGGCGCAGGCGCGCGCACGGCTTTTGCAGCTTCGGCAGGGGACGAAGCCTGGGGAGCGACCGGAATGACGGCAGGCCACGGCGATGACCTTCCTCACGCCGTAGGTGGGCACGCCGTTGGCGGATCGGCCCGCCACATTCCGGTCCTCCTTGCCGAAGTGCTCGAAGCACTGGCGCCGGCGCAGGGCGACCTCATCATCGACGGCACGTTCGGCGCCGGCGGCTACACCAGGGCCATTCTGGCGACGGGCGCCTCGGTTGTGGCGATCGACCGCGATCCGGATGCGATCGCGGCCGGGCGCGATCTGGAAGTGCAGTCGGGCGGTCGGCTGCGGCTGGTGCAGGCGCCGTTCTCGACGCTGGACGAACATGTCGAGAGCGCCGACGGCATCGTGCTCGACATTGGCGTGTCCTCTATGCAGCTCGACCAGGCGGAGCGCGGGTTTTCGTTCCGCGCCGACGGGCCGCTCGACATGCGCATGGCGCAGGCTGGTTTGAGCGCCGCCGACGTCGTCAATTCCTTCAAGCCAGGCGACCTTGCCCGTATCTTCGGCTTCCTCGGCGAGGAGCGCCATGCCGGACGCATCGCCCGCATGATCGAGGCGCGCCGCGAAAAGCGTCCGTTCGAACGGACGCTGGAACTCGCCGACGCCATCGAGACGCATATCGGCCGGGCGCCGAAGGACAAGATCCATCCGGCTACGCGCGTCTTCCAGGCGCTGCGCATCTTCGTCAATGACGAGCTTGGCGAATTGGCCAAGGCACTGTTTGCCGCCGAACGCGCGCTGAAGCCGGGCGGACGGCTCGCCGTCGTGACGTTCCACTCGCTGGAAGACCGCATCGTCAAGCGCTTCATCGCCGACCGGGCCGACGTCGCGACCGGCTCGCGTCATCTGCCCGAGGCGCATGCGCGCACCGCGACGTTCCGCAAGGCGGGCGGCGGCGTGACTGCCGGCGACGCCGAGGTGGCGGCCAATCCGCGCGCCCGTTCGGCCAGACTGCGCGCGGCGATCCGCACCGAGGCGCCGGCGCGCAGCAGCGACTTTTCGATTTTCGGCCTTCCAAAGCTTCCCGGCCCAACACTTCCCGGCACAGGCCGACCGGGGGAGAGGTAGCTAAGTGTTTCGTACCAGCGACATTGTCCTGATCGCCGTCATGGTTGCGGTCGCGGCCCTTACCTACAAGGCCAAGCGCGAGGCCGAGGAACAATTGGCCGCGGTGCAGAAGATCCATGCGCAGATACGCTATGAGGAGGACACGATCGACCTGCTCAAGGCCGACTGGAGCCTGCTTACCCAGCCGTCGCGGCTGCAGAAGCTGGCTGAACTCTACAAGTCGCAGCTCGAACTCGAGCCGGTCAGCGCCCGCCAGATAGGCGGCATCGGCGACCTGCCGGCCAAATCCCTGGACATTCAGGACATCCTGAACGGACGCCAAGGTGGTATGGCCGACAATTCCGACCAAGCGCCTTTGGACAGTAAGGATCCCGTCGTGACCGGAGGCATCGCCCAATGATCGGCAAACTGCTGAAGCGTCGCGCCAGGACGAGTGAAGATGGATCGATCGTGGTCGAGGGCGCCCGCAAGGCGACCGGCGGCAAGGGCAGGACGCGCATCGTCATGACGATGGCGGTGTTCTTCGGTATCTTCTCGACCATATCAGGGCGGCTGGTCTATCTCGGCTTCCAGACCCCCGACATGTCGGGCGGTCCGCAGAGCCGGGTGACGGCATCGCGGCCCGACATCGTCGACCGCAACGGCGAAGTGCTGGCCACGGATATCAAGACGGCGTCGCTGTTTGCAGAACCACGCCGGATTGTCGACGCCGACGAGGCGATCGAGAAGCTGTCGACGGTGCTTCCGGACATCGACTATGAGCAGACCTACCATAAGCTGAAGAGCGGCGCCGGTTTCGTCTGGCTGCAGCGGCAGCTGACACCCAAGCAACAGTCCGATATCATGCAGCTCGGCATTCCCGGTTTCGGCTTCCGTACCGAAAAGCGCCGCTTCTATCCGAGCGGCGAGACCTCGTCCTACATTGTCGGCCTCACCAACATCGACAACCAGGGCATCTCCGGAATGGAGAAATATGTCGACGAGCAAGGCTTGAGCGACCTGCAGGCATCGGGCCTTGCCATTGCCAAGGATCTCAAGCCGGTAAAGCTTTCGATCGATCTGCGCGTGCAGCATGTGGTGCGCGACGAGATCGCCGCCGGCCTCGAGCGCTATCGTGCCATGGGCGCCGGCGCCGTTGTGCTCAACGTCAAGACCGGCGAAGTGGTGGCCATGGCCTCGGTGCCGGATTTTGATCCGAACAATCCCTACAATGCACAGGACAAGGACCGGCTGAATCGCATGTCGGCGGGCCTCTACGAGATGGGCTCGACCTTCAAGAGCTTCACCTCAGCCATGGCGCTCGATTCCGGCAAGGCGACGATGGCGAGCCGCTTCGATGCTTCGCATCCAATCCGGGTCGGCCATCAGGCCATTCACGATTTCCACGGCAAGAACCGTGTGCTGTCGTTGCCGGAGGTGTTCCTCTATTCGTCCAACATCGGGTCGGCCAGGGAAGCCGAGATGGTCGGCATCGAGGGGCATCGCGAATTCCTGCATCGCCTTGGCCTTCTGGACAGGATGCAGACCGAATTGCCGGAGACTGCCCGTCCGACTGAACCGAAGGTCTGGAAACAGGTCAATTCATTCACCATCGCCTTCGGCCATGGCGTGTCGACGACGCCGCTGCAAGCGGCTGTGGGCTGCGCGGCGTTGATGAATGGCGGCTTCCTGATGAACCCTACCTTTCTGGTGCGTACGCAGGCGGAAGCGATGGCCACCGCCAAGAAAGTGGTGAGCGAAAAGACCGTCGAAGGCATGCGCTACCTCTATTCGCTCAATGCCGAGAAGGGCTCTGCCCGAAACGCCAGAGTCCCTGGCTACCGCGTTGGCGGCAAGACCGGAACGGCCGAGAAGGTCGTCAATGGCCGCTACTCCAAGGACTTGAATTTCAACACTTTCGTCGCCGCCTTCCCGATGGACGATCCGCAGTATCTGGTGTTTACCATTGCCGATGCCCCGCACCCGGAAAAGCCTGGCATGACGGATGTCGCGGCCGCAAATGCGGGGGTCATGGCCGGCAATATCATCAGGCGTTCAGCTGCCATGCTTGGCGTGAAGCCAGATTTCAGCCATGAAAATGGTGCAACGCTGGTTTCCTATCAGTGATTCTTAGGGCGCGCCGGCAACAGCGCGCTATTTTGTTGCGGTGAACGGGACTCGATGAAGCTCAGAGATCTAGCCGGTATCCTGCCCGTCGAGGGAATAGCTTCCGTCGATCTGGAGGTTACAGGGATTTCTTCGGATTCCCGCCAGGTAAAACCGGGCGTTGTCTTTTTTGCGCTCGCCGGAACCAAGGCCGATGGTGCCGTTTATGCCGCCGACGCCGCCTCGCGCGGTGCGGCCGCGATCGTGGCGGGCAAGGGCAGCACCATTGCCGGGCTGTCGGTTCCGGTATTGGCGGTCGACGATCCCCGCCTGGCGCTGGCGCTGAGTGCCGCCCGTTATTCCGGCAAGCAGCCTGAGATCATGGTCGCGGTGACCGGCACCAGCGGCAAGACGTCGGTCGCCGCCTTCACCAGGCAGATCTGGGAGCAGGCCGGTTATGCCGCCGCTTCGATCGGCACCACCGGCGTGGTGGCGCCTGGACGCAACGATTATGGCTCGCTGACGACACCCGATCCGGTCGCCCTGCACCAATTGCTGCGGGAATTGGCGGATGCCGGCGTCACCCACGCTTCGATGGAAGCCTCCAGCCATGGGCTCGACCAGCGCCGCCTCGACGGCGTGAAGCTGGCCGCCGGCGGCTTCACCAATCTCGGCCGCGACCATATGGACTATCATCCGACCATCGAGGACTATCACCGCGCCAAACTGCGTCTGTTCGACACGCTGCTGCCGAAGGGCGCACCGGCCGTGATCTTCGCCGACGATCCATGGTCGGCGCCGACGATCGAGGCCGCACAGGCTGCCGGGCTCAATGTGCTGACGGTCGGCCGCCATGGCGATTTCCTCAGGCTGAAGCGGGTCGAGCACGAGCGCCACCGCCAACGCGCCGAAGTCGAGGCCGATGGCGTGCTCTACGAGATCGACCTGCCGTTGGCCGGTGATTTCCAGATTTCGAACGCGCTGGTTTCGGCGGGTCTTGCCATCTCCACGGGAACACCTGTCGCCAAGGCCTTGATGGCGTTGGAGAAACTGAAGGGCGCGCCGGGCCGGCTCGACCTCGTCGGCACCACCGCCAGCGGCGCGCCGGTCTATGTCGATTATGCCCACAAGCCGGACGCGCTGGAAAACGTTCTGGCCTCGGTCCGGCCGTTCACCACCGGCCGCGTCATCGTCGTGTTCGGCTGCGGCGGCGACCGCGACCGCGGCAAGCGACCGATCATGGGCGAGATTGCGACGCGACTTGCAGATGTCGTCATCGTCACCGACGACAATCCGCGCTCCGAAGTGCCGGAAACGATCCGCGCCGCTATTTTGGCCGCCGCTCCCGGTGCCATCGAGATCGGCGACCGGCGCCAGGCGATTCATGAGGCGGTCGCCATGCTGCATGCCGGCGACACGCTGATCGTGGCCGGCAAGGGGCACGAGGAGGGCCAGACGATCGGCTCCGAGACCTTGCATTTTTCCGATCACGAGGAGGTTCGCGCGGCACTCGTGGAGCGTGCCGCATGAGCTTGCTGTGGACCTCCGAGGCGCTGGTTGCCGCCATGGACGGGCGGCCGCTCGGGCCGATGCCGGAAGGCATTTCAGGCATTTCGATCGACAGCCGCAGCCTGCAGCCGGGCGACGCCTTCTTCGCTATCAAGGGCGAGGCGATGGACGGCCATGACTTCGCAACCGCCGCCATCAAGGCTGGCGCCGGCGTGCTGGTGGTGGCCGAAGGCAAGCTGCCGTCGCTCGGCCGGCTGACGGCGCCGATCATCGTCGTCGAGGACGTGCTGGTCGCGCTGGAAAAGCTTGGAGTTGCGTCGCGCGCCCGCTCGAGCGCGAAAATCATCGCTGTGACCGGTTCGGCCGGCAAGACCACCACCAAGGAAGCGCTGCGCCATGTGCTGCAAGCCGCCGGCAAGGTGCATGCCTCGGCGCAGTCCTTCAACAATCACTGGGGCGTGCCGCTGACTTTGGCACGCATGCCCGATGATTGCGACTATGCCGTGTTCGAGATCGGCATGAACCATCCCGACGAGATCCGTCCGCTGGTCAAGATGGTGAGGCCGCATGTCGCCATCGTCACCATGATCGCGGCCGCCCACCTAGGTTTCTTCCGCAATCTGGACGAGATCGCCAAGGCCAAGGCCGAGATTTTCGAGGGGCTGGAGCCCGAGGGGGCCGCCGTCCTCAACCGCGACGATACGCGCTTCAAGCTGCTCGACAAGATGGCCCATGCAGCCGGTGTCGAGCACGTCTACGGCTTCGGCGAGAATGCGCGCTCTACCTTCAAGCTCACCAAATGCGAACTGCATGCGGATCATTCCGATATCATCGCCAGGATCGGCGGCCACGAAGTGACGGCGCGGATCGGCGCGCCCGGCCGCCATATGGTGCAGAACGTGCTGGCGGTGCTGGGGGCGGCACATCTGGTCGGGGCCGATCTCGACAAGGTGACACTCGCACTGGCCGATCTTTCGGCCGAGCGCGGGCGCGGCAAGCGCCATGTGCTGCGCCATCCCGGTGGCTCGACTTCGAGCCACCCAGGTGGACCGATCACGCTGATCGACGAAAGCTACAACGCCAATCCGGCATCGATGGCTGCTGCCATGGCATTGCTCAACGCGACGCCTGTGACGGGCGAGGGCCGCCGCATCGCCGTGCTCGGCGACATGCTCGAACTCGGCGACCATTCGGCCAAGCTGCATGCAGCCCTTGCCGAACTCATCGTCGGCACCGGGACACAGACCGTCTTCCTCGGCGGCCCGGAAATGCGGGCGCTGGCCGAAGCGCTGCCGGCTGAGATCAAGACGGAATACCGCGCTGGTGTCGAGGAGCTGAAGCCGGTGCTGCTTGCCGCGCTTAAGCCGGGTGACGTGGTGATGATCAAATCGTCGAAGGGCATCGGTTTTGCAAAACTGGTCGATGCGCTGCTGGGCAAATTCCCGGCTGAATCGACAGCTAGAAAACAGACCTAGGTCGGGGGACGAAAACGCATGTTTACACTGCTCGTCGATTTTGCGGACAAGGTCTCGGTCTTCAATGTCTTCCGCTACATCACCTTCCGCACCGGCGGGGCGCTGATCACGTCGGCGCTGATCGTCTTCATCTTCGGACCGACCATCATCAATTCGCTGCGGCTGCGGCAAGGCAAGGGTCAGCCGATCCGCGCCGATGGGCCGCAGACACATTTCAAGAAGGCCGGCACGCCGACCATGGGCGGCCTGATGATCCTGTCGGGCATCATCGGCTCGTCGCTTTTGTGGGCGAACCTGTCGAGCATCTATGTCTGGGTGCTGCTGCTGGTGACGCTGGGCTTCGGGTCGATCGGCTTCTACGACGACTATCTCAAGGTAACCAAGCAGTCGCATCTCGGCTTTTCCGGCAAGGCACGCCTTGCGCTTGAATTTGTCATTGCCGGCATCGCCGCCTGGGTGATCATGCACAATGGCCAGGCGCCGTTCTCTTCGTCGCTGACATTTCCCTTCGCCAAGGAATTCATCGTCAATCTCGGCTGGTTCTTCATTCCGTTCTCCTGCTTCGTCATCGTCGGCGCCGGCAATGCTGTGAACCTCACCGACGGTCTGGACGGACTGGCGATCGTGCCGATCATGATCGCGGCGGCTTCCTTCGGTGTCATCGCCTATCTCTCCGGCAACGCCGTGTTCGCCGAATATCTGCAGATCCATTTCGTGCCCGGCACCGGTGAACTGGCGGTCGTGCTCGGCGCGGTCATCGGCGCTGGTCTGGGCTTCCTCTGGTTCAATGCGCCGCCTGCGGCGATCTTCATGGGCGACACCGGCTCGCTGGCCATGGGCGGCCTGATCGGCACCGTTGCGGTCGCCACCAAGCACGAGATCGTTCTGGTCATCGTCGGCGGATTGTTCGTCGTGGAAATCCTGTCGGTCATCATCCAGGTCGGCTACTTCAAGATGACCGGCAAGCGGGTGTTCCTGATGGCGCCGATCCACCATCATTTCGAAAAGCTCGGCTGGACCGAAAGCCAGGTGGTGATCCGCTTCTGGATCATCGCCGTCATCCTGGCGCTGGTCGGCCTGTCGACCCTCAAGCTGAGATAGGAAGCCCCTTGATCCCCGCCGCATCCTTTTCAGGCAAGCGCGTTTCGCTCTTCGGGCTCGGTGGCTCGGGGATCGCGACGGCGCGCGCACTGATCGAGGGCGGCGCGGACGTGCTGGCTTGGGACGACAATCCCGAAAGCGTGGCCAAGGCAACGGCTGCCGGCATCGCAACCGCCGATCTCCGCGGCGCCGACTGGGCGAAATTCTCGGCCTTCGTGCTGTCGCCAGGTGTGCCGCTGACGCATCCCAAGCCGCATTGGACGGTGGAGCTGGCGCGCGGTTCGGGCGTCGAGATCATCGGCGACATCGAGCTTTTCTGCCGCGAGCGGATGCTGAGCGCGCCAAATTCGCCTTTCATCGCCATCACCGGCACCAACGGCAAGTCGACGACGACCGCGCTGACCGCGCATATCCTGAAAGCCGCGGGACGCGACACCCAGATGGGCGGCAATATCGGCCGCGCGGTAATGACGCTCGATCCACCCGAGCCCGATCGGCACTATGTGGTCGAATGCTCGTCCTACCAGATCGACCTCGCGCCCTCGATCAATCCGACGGCAGGCATCCTGCTCAACCTGACGCCCGATCATCTCGACCGCCACGGCACCATGCAGCACTACGCCGCGATCAAGGAGCGGCTGGTGGCCGGCAGCGAGACGGCGATCGTCGGCATCGACGATTCCTGGTGCGCGCAGATCGCCGAGCGGTTGGAGCGGGCGGGCCGGCCTGTCATCCGCATTTCCAAGCGCCTGCCGCTGACCGATGGCTATTTCGCCGATGGCAGCAATCTGATGGAAGCCGTGCACGGCCGTTACAGCCGTGTCGCCTTCCTCGAAGGCATCGGCTCGCTGCGTGGCCAGCACAATGCCCAGAACGCTCTGGCGGCGGTCGCCGCTTGCCTCAAGGTCGGGCTGGAGCTTGGCGAGATCCAGTCGGGGCTGGAAAGCTTTCCCGGCCTCGCGCACCGCATGGAGCAGGTCGGCCGCAAGGACCATGTGCTGTTCATCAACGATTCCAAGGCGACCAATGCCGATGCGGCGGCGCCGGCGCTGTCCAGCTTCGCGCGCATCTACTGGATCGCCGGCGGCCTGCCCAAGGAAGGCGGCATCGAACCCTTGCGCGGCTTCTTCCCGCGCATCGCCAAGGCCTATCTTATCGGCGAGGCGGCGCCGGCTTTTTCGGCGACGCTGGGCGAGGCAGTTCCCTACGAGATTTCAGGCACGCTGGCCGCGGCGGTCGAGCACGCCGCGCATGATGCGGCCAAGGACGACAGCGGTGAGGCGGTGGTGCTGCTGTCGCCGGCCTGCGCCAGCTTCGACCAGTTCAAGAATTTCGAAGTCCGCGGCGAAGCCTTCAGGCAAGCTGCGAATGCTATCGAGGGTGTGAAACCCATCGGAGGGGCACGATAATGCAGAGCCGTCTCGACAAAAGTCCGGTTGCGACCTGGTGGTGGACGATCGATCGCTGGTTCCTGGCGGCGTTCCTGTCGCTGATGGGGCTTGGCATCGTCTTGTCCTTCGCTGCCAGCCCGGCGGTGGCCGAACGCATCGGCCTCGACAGTTTCCACTTTGCCACCAGGCAGATCATCTTCACCGTGCCGGCGCTCGGCGTGATGCTGGCCGTTTCCTTCCTCGATTCCAGGCAGATCCGGCGCATGGCGCTGGTCATCCTGTGCCTGATGCTGGTGCTGATGGTGGCGGTGCTCTACATCGGCGTCGAGGTGAAGGGTGCGCGCCGCTGGGTGTCGCTTGCAGGCCTGTCGATCCAGCCGTCGGAATTCCTGAAGCCGGCCTTCGTCATCATGTGCGCCTGGCTGTTCGCCGAGCACAAGCGCCAGCCTGACATTCCGGGCAATCTGTTTGCCATGCTGCTGCTGGTGCTGGTCGTATCGCTGCTGGTGGCGCAACCGGACCTCGGCCAGACCATGCTGACGACCGGCACCTGGGGCATCATGTTCTTCATGGCCGGGCTGCCCTGGCTGTGGATCGTCGCGCTCGGCGCGGCCGGCGTCGGTGGCGTCTTTGCCGCCTATACGGTGTTCCCGCACGTTGCCTTGCGCATCGACAAGTTCCTCACCGGCGAGGGCGACACGTTCCAGGTCGACATGGGGCGCGAAGCGCTGATCAATGGCGGCTGGTTCGGTGTCGGGCCGGGCGAGGGCACAGTCAAGCGCGTCATTCCCGATAGCCATGCCGACTTCGTCTTCTCGGTCGCGGGCGAAGAGTTCGGGCTGATCATGTGCTTCTTCATCATGTCGATCTTCGCCTTCATCGTGCTGCGCGGCCTCAACACGGCGCTGAAGGAGCATGACGATTTCACCCGCTATGCGGTCGGCGGCCTCGTCACCGTGTTTGGCCTGCAAGCGGTCATCAACATGTGCGTCAATCTCCAGCTTGTGCCGGCCAAAGGTATGACGCTGCCGTTCATCTCCTATGGCGGCTCCTCGCAGATCGCCATCGCCATCTCGATGGGCATGGTGCTGGCGCTGACACGCAAGCGGCCGGAAAAGCGCAAGCAGATGGGCTTTGGCCTGTCGCAACGCGCCCTGCCGGCGGAGTGATATGGCCAGAGGCGTCATCCTTCTCGCGGCAGGCGGCACCGGTGGGCATCTTTTCCCGGCCGAAGCGCTGGCGCATGAGCTGAACGAGCGCGGCTGGTCAGTGCATCTGGCGACCGACGACCGTGCAGAGCGTTTCGCCGGCCATTTCCCGGCCGCAGCCGTCCATCCGATCCAGTCGGCGACGATGGGCTCGAAAAACCCCTTTGCCCTGCTTGGTGCCTTCTGGAAAATCTGGCGCGGCGTGCGCCAGGCTTCCGCCGTCATCGCCAGGATCAAGCCGGATGCGGTCGTCGGCTTTGGCGGCTATCCGACCTTGCCGCCGCTCTACGCGGCGACACGGCGCAAGGTGCCGACCCTGATCCATGAGCAGAACGCGGTGATGGGGCGCGCCAACCGGGCGCTGGCCGGCCGTGTCGATGCCATCGCCGGCGGCTTCCTGCCGCAGGACACCAGTGCTGCCGGGGTCAAGACGGTGACGACAGGCAATCCGGTCAGGCCGGCCGTGCTGGAAGCTGCCAGGACGAATTATGCGGCATCGACCGGGGAACAGCCGTTCCGCCTGCTGGTGTTCGGCGGCAGCCAGGGCGCTCAGTTCTTTTCCGATGCCGTGCCGGGGGCGATCGCGCTGCTTTCCGATGCTCAGCGCAAGCGGCTGGTCATTACCCAACAAGCTCGCGCCGATGATGTGGCGCGGGTCAAGGCGGCCTATGCGGCACTGGGCGTTGCTGCCGAGGTCTCACCCTTCTTCACCGACATGGCGCAGCGCATGGCGGCTGCGCACCTGGTGATCTCGCGCTCCGGCGCCTCGACCGTTTCGGAGATCGCCGTCATCGGCCGGCCGGCGCTGCTGGTGCCTTACCCCTACGCGCTCGACCACGACCAGGCGGCGAACGCGGCGGCCCTTGCCGCTGCCGGCGGCGGCGAAGTGCACCCGCAATCCTCGCTCTCGCCCGAACGCATCGCAGTGCTCCTCGGCGGGCTGATCGACCAGCCTGAGCGGCTTGTGGCGATGGCGGCGGGCGCGAAATCGGCCGGCCGGCCGAACGCGGCACGGTTGCTCGCTGATCTTACAGAGGCTATTGCGTCCAAAAAAACCATTTCGGATTTCAGGAAGGGGACGCAAGCATGAAGATGCCGCAGACCATCGGCCTTGTGCATTTCATCGGCATTGGCGGCATCGGCATGAGCGGCATTGCCGAAGTGCTGCACAATCTCGGCTACAAGGTGCAAGGGTCCGATCAGGCCGAAAGCGCCAATGTGCAGCGGCTGCGCGACAAGGGCATCGAATGCTTCGTCGGCCATAGGGCCGAGAATCTCGGCGATGCCGAGGTTGTCGTCGTCTCGACGGCGATCAAGAAATCCAACCCTGAGCTCAAGGCCGCGCGCGAAAAGCTGCTGCCGATCGTGCGCCGGGCCGAAATGCTGGCCGAGCTGATGCGCTTTCGCCAGGCGGTGGCGATCGGCGGCACGCATGGCAAGACGACCACGACCTCGATGGTGGCGACCTTGCTCGATGCCGGTGGGCTCGATCCGACCGTCATCAATGGCGGCATCATCAATGCCTACGGCACCAACGCGCGCATGGGCGACGGCGAATGGATGGTGGTCGAGGCCGACGAAAGCGACGGCACTTTCCTGAAACTGCCGGCCGAGATCGCGGTCGTCACCAACATCGATCCCGAGCATCTCGATCACTATGGCAGCTTCGACAAGGTGCGGGAGGCGTTCCGCCAGTTTGTCGAGAACGTGCCGTTCTACGGTTTTGGCGTGATGTGCACCGACCATCCCGAGGTGCAGGCGCTGGTCAGCCGCATCGAGGACCGCCGGGTCATCACCTATGGCGAGAATGCGCAGGCCGACGTGCGCTTTACCAATCACCGCATGGCAGGTGCCATTTCGGAATTCGACGTGGTGATCCGCGACCGCAAGACAGGCGGCCAGACTGTCATAGCAGGCCTGCGCCTGCCGATGCCCGGCCGCCACAACGTCTCCAACGCGACGGCAGCGATCGCGGTCGCGCATGAGCTCGGCCTGTCGGCCGAGGCGATCAAGAAGGGCCTGTCGTCCTTCGCCGGCGTCAAGCGCCGCTTCACCCATACCGGTTCGTGGGACGGCGTCGAAATATTCGACGATTACGGCCACCATCCGGTCGAGATCTCGGCGGTGCTGAAGGCGGCGCGCAGCGCCACCCAGGGTCGCGTCATCGCCATTGCCCAGCCGCATCGCTTCACCCGGCTGCATGATCTGTTCAACGAGTTTTCCACTTGCTTCAACGACGCCGACACAGTGATGGTGGCGCCGGTCTACGCGGCCGGCGAAGAGCCGATCGACGGCGTCAGCTCGGACGCGCTGGTGTCGCGCATCCGCGCCGGCGGCCATCGCGACGCGCGCTACATCGAGGGTCCGGCGGCGATCGCGCCCGTCATCCGTGATCTGGCCAAGCCGGGTGACTTCGTCGTCTTCCTGGGCGCCGGCAACATCACCCAATGGGCCTATGCGTTGCCCAAGGAGCTTGGCGGGACCGTCTCATGATGCACGGCCAGGCCCTGATCGACAGACTTGGCGACCGGCTTGCCGGCCTGCGCGGCCGCCTCACGCCGAACGCCGAGATGGACAAGATCACCTGGTTCCGTGCCGGGGGCCTGGCTGAAGCGTTGTTCCAGCCGGCTGATGAGGAGGATCTTGCGGTGTTCCTCAAAGCCGTTCCTGAAGAAATACCTCTTACCGTCGTTGGCGTCGGCTCGAACCTTTTGGTCCGCGACGGCGGCATCGAGGGCTTTGTCATCCGCCTTTCGGCCAAGGGCTTCGGCGAGGCCGAGGTGATTTCGCCGATCAGGATCAAGGCGGGAGCTGCGACCCCCGACAAGCGTGTCGCAGCGGTGGCGCTCGAGGCCGGCATTGGCGGCTTTCATTTCTACCACGGCATTCCGGGTGCAATCGGCGGTGCGCTGCGGATGAATGCCGGCGCCAATGGTGTCGAGACGCGCGAGCGCGTCGTCGAAGTGCGGGCGCTCGACCGCAAGGGCAATGTGCAGACGCTGAGCAATGCCGATATGGGATACGCCTATCGCCATTCAGCGGCGCCCTCCGGGCTGATCTTCACCTCGGCCGTGTTCGAAGGCTTTGCCGAGGAGAAAACGGCGATCAAGGCGGCGATGGAGGCCGTGCAGAACCATCGCGAGACCGTGCAGCCGATCCGCGAGAAGACCGGTGGCTCGACCTTCAAGAATCCGGAAGGCACGTCGGCCTGGAAGGAGATCGACAGAGCGGGCTGCCGCGGCCTGATGATCGGCGGGGCCCAGATGTCGCCGATGCATTGCAACTTCATGATCAACACGGGAACCGCGACCGGCTACGACCTTGAATATCTCGGCGAGACGGTGCGCACGCGGGTGCTGGAGAATTCCGGTATCCGGTTGCAATGGGAAATCAAGCGAATCGGCAATTTCCGGCCGGGGCATGCCGTGCAGGAGTTTCTCGGGCAGCTCCTTTAAGGTGCACTTTGGCGCGCGTTGAAGTTCATGTGATGCATGAACTTCAACGAGGCCGAAACGGTCCGCGACCGTTGCCGCAAAGACTCAACGACACGCTTTTCGCATCCATTTTCTCAGAAAGTGAATCTCTCGGAATCGTAAGCACTTGCCAGTGAATCAACTCTCTGATTCTCTGCTCGAAAGCGTTTCCTGATTTGAGTCGTTCGACGCGTTTTCAGCGTTTTCCGTCTGGGGGGGGCAACCTGCCGGGAGACTCTGACTCAATGTTGCGGAAAATCTGGTTTTGGTCCGCCGTGAGAGAGGGGATGCCGGGGAATGAAAAACAAGCATGTGGCCGTCCTGCTGGGTGGTTTTTCGTCCGAGCGGCCCGTGTCTCTTTCGTCGGGAAGGGCTTGTGCCGATGAGCTCGAGAAGGAAGGCTACCAGGTCACCCGTGTCGATGTCGGGCGCGATGTCGGCTCCGTGCTTGCCGAGCTCAAGCCGGATGTCGCCTTCAATGCGCTGCACGGCCCTTTTGGCGAGGACGGCACCATTCAGGGCATCCTTGAATATCTCGGCATTCCCTACACCCATTCTGGCGTGCTCGCCTCGGCTCTGGCCATGAACAAGGAGCAGGCCAAGCGGGTTGCCAAGTCGGTCGGCATCGTGGTCGCCGAATCGAAGGTCGCCAGCCGCTTTGCCATCCAGAACAAGCATCCGATGAAGCCGCCCTATGTGGTCAAGCCGGTCAATGAGGGTTCGAGCTTCGGTGTCGTCATCGTGCATGAGGGCCAGTCGCATCCGCCGCAGGTTCTTGGCTCGTCGGAGTGGAAATATGGCGATACCGTCATGGTCGAGCGCTACATCCACGGCAGGGAGCTGACCTGCGCGGTGATGGGCGATGTGGCGCTGGGGGTCTGCGAGATCATCCCGACCGGCCATTCCTTCTACGACTATGATTCAAAATATGTCGCCGGGGGATCAAAGCACGAATGCCCCGCAAAAGTTTCACCGAATATTTACCAAAAAATACAAACACTGGCGCTCAAGGCTCACCAAGCGATCGGCTGTCGAGGCGTTTCCCGTTCGGACTTCCGTTATGACGATCGTCATTCCGAAAACGGCGAGATTGTCTGGCTCGAGGTCAACACCCAGCCGGGTATGACGCCGACGTCTTTGGTGCCTGAAATCGCCGCCCAAGCCGGGCACTCGTTTGGCGATTTGTTGAGTTGGATGGTGGAGGACGCTTCGTGTCTGCGTTGAAATGGGGACAAGGTAGGGAGAGGGGCGCGGCCGGGCCGGCGCTGTTCGGCCTGTCATTGTCGTTGGACCATTTCGTACTGCCGCGCATGCTTCGCCGCCCGGTGCGCATTCTGGCGCGCCTGGGCGTTGGGGAATTCCAGGCGCCGCGCTTTTCCGCGGCCATGATGTCGGCCGTGCTGATTTTCTCGAGCAGTGCCTATGGTGCCTACCTTGGCGGTCACGTCGACGGTATCGTGCAGAGCATCACCGCCCGTACCGGCTTTGCCGTCGATCAGGTCAAGGTGGTCGGCAATCGCCAGACCTCGGAAATCGATATACTCGACAGGCTTGAACTTGATGGCTGGACGTCGCTGATCGGCTTTAATGCCGAGGCAGCGCGCGAACGGATCTCCGGCCTGCCGTGGATCGAGGTTGCGGCGGTGCGCAAGGTCTACCCGCATACGCTGGAAGTACGTGTCGAGGAGCGCGAGGCTTTCGCGCTCTGGCAGCAGGGCGACGAGCTTTCGGTCATCGAGAGGAATGGTGCCATGATCGCGCCGTTCTCGGGCGGCAAGCAGGTGCTTCTGCCGCTGCTGATCGGCGCCGGCGCGCCGGCGAGCGCGCCCGATTTCCTGGCCAAGGTCGAAAAATATCCCGAGCTCGCGAGCCGGATCAAAGGGTATATCCGCGTAGGCGAGCGGCGCTGGGACCTGAAGCTGGACAATGGCATCACCATCAAGCTTCCCGAGGATGACGAGGAACAGGCGCTCGCCGAACTCGTGAAGATGGATCATGACAGCGGCTTGCTGTCGCGCGACATCGCCGCCGTCGACATGCGCCTGACGGACCGGCTGGTCGTGCAGTTGACGGCGGAAGCGGCGACGCAGCGCGAAGCCGCCCTCAACGAGAAACCCAAGAGCCTGAAGCGCAAGCCGGAGACGAAGATATGAACTGGCTTGGCGGTCCTGGCGATGCCGCGTCGCGCCGGTCCGGCACCCTGACGGTGCTGGATGTCGGTTCGAGCAAGGTCTGCTGCATGGTGGCCAAGCTGAAGCCGTGCGATGACGGCAAGCTGCTGCGCGGCCGCTCGCACCGGATCCAGGTGATCGGCATCGGTCACCAGAAGTCGCAAGGCGTGAAGTCGGGTGTCATCGTCGATCTCGACCGCGCCGAGCACGCCATCCGCCTTTCCGTCGACGCGGCCGAGCGCATGGCCGGGCTGACGGTCGATTCTCTGATCGTCAACATGACGGCCGGCCGGCTCAAGAGCGAAGCCTTCTCCGCCACCATCAATCTTGGCGGCCATGAGGCCGACGAGGCCGACATCAAGCGCGTTCTCGGTGCTGGCGCCAAGCAGGCGCTGAAGGCCGAGCGCGAGGTGATCCATTCGCTTCCCGTCGGCTTCTCGCTGGATGCCGAACGCGGCGTGCGCGATCCGCGCGGCATGGTCGGTGACGCACTCGGCGTCGACATGCATGTGCTGACCGGCGACGCCGCGCCGATGCGCAATCTGGAGCTTTCCATCAACCGCTCGCATCTGTCGGTCGAGCGCATGGTGGCGACGCCCTATGCCAGCGGTTTGGCGGCCCTGGTCGACGACGAGCTGGAAATGGGTGCGGCCTGCATCGACATGGGCGGCGGCACGACAACGATTTCGGTGTTTTCGGAAGGCAAGTTCGTCCATGGCGACGCCATCGCCATCGGCGGCAACCACGTCACGCTGGACATGGCCAAGGGGCTGTCGACCTCGCTCGATGCCGCGGAACGGCTGAAGGTGATGCATGGCTCGGCGCTGCCGGGCAGCGCAGACGACCGCGACCTGGTCTCGGTCCAGCCGATCGGCGACGATGGCGACGTGCCCTTGCAGATCCCGCGCTCGGTGATGACGCGCATCGTGCGCGCCCGCATCGACGAGACGCTCGAACTGCTGCGCGACCGGCTCAACAGGTCCGGCTATGGCAATGCAGTGGGCAAGCGTGTGGTTCTCACCGGCGGTGCCAGCCAGCTTGCCGGCCTGCCGGAGGCGGCGCGCCGCATCCTGGGACGCAATGTGCGCATCGGCCGCCCGCTCGGCGTGGCCGGCCTGCCGGAAGCGGCGAAGGGGCCGGCCTTCTCGGCCGCGGTGGGGCTTCTGATCTATCCGCAGATGGCGAGCTTCGAGAGCCATCCTGCGAAAGGAATTTCCGGTCTCAAAATGACCGGAACGGGCGGAAAACTGCATCGCATGAGTCAGTGGTTGAGAGACAGTTTCTAAAATTGACGGGGACAGCCCCATAGGCGGCCGCGGCGGCGAAGCGGCGTGAAAGGCAAAGGACGGAGACAATGACCATCAATCTGCAGAAGCCGGACATCACCGAGCTTAAGCCGCGCATCACCGTGTTCGGTGTCGGCGGCGGCGGCGGCAATGCCGTCAACAACATGATCACCGCCGGTTTGCGCGGTGTCGAGTTCGTGGTGGCCAACACCGACGCGCAGGCGCTGACCATGTCGAAGGCGGGCCGCCTGATCCAGCTCGGCGCGCATGTCACCGAAGGCCTTGGCGCCGGCTCGCAGCCGGAAGTCGGCCGTGCGGCGGCGGAAGAGTGCATCGATGAAATCCTCGATCACCTGACCAACACCCATATGTGCTTCGTCACCGCCGGCATGGGCGGCGGCACCGGCACCGGTGCTGCTCCCGTCGTTGCCCGCGCGGCGCGCGAAAAGGGCATCCTCACCGTCGGCGTCGTCACCAAGCCGTTCCACTTCGAAGGCCAGCGCCGCATGAAGACCGCGGATTTCGGCATCGAGGAATTGCAGAAATGCGTCGATACGCTGATCGTCATCCCCAACCAGAACCTGTTCCGGCTGGCCAATGACAAGACCACCTTCGCCGACGCCTTCGCCATGGCCGACCAGGTGCTCTATTCCGGTGTCGCCTGCATCACCGACCTGATGGTCAAGGAAGGCCTGATCAATCTCGACTTCGCCGACGTCCGTTCCGTCATGCGCGAGATGGGCAAGGCGATGATGGGCACCGGCGAGGCTTCCGGAGAGGGCCGTGCGATGGCCGCCGCCGAAGCGGCGATCGCCAACCCGCTGCTCGACGAGACCTCGATGAAGGGCGCCAAGGGCCTGCTGATCTCGATCACCGGCGGCCGCGACCTGACGCTGTTCGAAGTCGACGAAGCCGCGACCCGTATCCGCGAGGAAGTCGACCAGGACGCCAACATCATCCTGGGCGCCACTTTCGACGAGGAACTCGAAGGCGTCATTCGCGTCTCGGTGGTTGCCACCGGCATCGACAAGTCGGCGGCTGAAATCGCCGCCGCGCCGATCTCGATCCGCACGGCGCCTCCGAAGCCGGCCAGCCGCCCGGCGGCTCAGATCGCGGAGGTTCGTCCGGCGCCTGTCCAGCAGGCGGCATACGAGCCACGCGCTGTCGACCCGGTCGCGGAAGCCATCCATCTGGCCGAAGCTAATGCCGCGGCCATGGCGCAGGCGCGCCCGGCCCCGGTCGCCCACGCTGAAGATTTCCGCCCGCAGAGCAAGATCTTCCAGGCACCGCCCGCCCAGCCGATGCCGCAGCCGGTGGTCCAGCAGATGCAGCCGGCCCCGCAGCCGCGCGAGATGCTGCGCGAAGCCCCGCAGCCGGTTGCGATGGCGCCGCAGCGTATGCCGCGCGTCGAGGACTTTCCGCCGGTCGTCAAGGCCGAGGTGGATGCCAAGAGCCGCCCGGTCGATCACGAGAACAACAGCGGACCGATGGGCCTGCTGAAGCGCCTGACCAATGGCCTGACCCGTCGCGAGGAGGAACCCGCACGACTGCAGCCGGCGCAGCCGCGCGAGCCCAAGCTGCGCCAGGCAGCGCCCGAAGTACGCCGTCTTGCCAGTCAGGATGCGCAGCTGTATGCGCCGCGCCGTGGCCAGCTCGATGATCAGGGCCGCCTGACGCCGCAGGTGAGGACGACTCAGGAAGACGATCAGCTGGAGATTCCGGCGTTCCTGCGCCGCCAGGCCAACTGATTGGTAAACGGACTGTAACATTTGTTAACAGGTAAGCGAGGAATCGCTTGCCTGTTAACGTTTTAAATGATGGGATTTCAACGACTTACCAATTCGCACTCATTCCATTTCGCGGTTACACAGAGTAAGAAACCGTGATTTGGAGTCTCCCTGACGGGACATTATCTTCGCTGCCTACCATCATCGGTTTGCCGGGATTTCGGGGGAAGTCGCCCTGCCAGCCGATTCACACAAGAGCCGCGCCCTCGGGCTGGAGAAGCGGACCTAGGCATTACGGGCTTATGGGGATTGTCTTGCACGACTATCAGACGACATTGAAGACGCGCGCGTCGCTTACCGGCACCGGCGTCCACAGCGGCAAGGAAGTGTCCATCAGCTTCGTGCCCGCGGATGCCGACACCGGCATCGTTTTCCAGCTTTTCAACGGTGCGGAGCAGGGCCGCGAGTTTCGTGCCCTGGTCTCGGAAGTCGGCGCTACCGACCTGTGCACCATGCTTGGTGATCCCGCTGGCGAGCACATCGCCACGGTCGAGCACATCATGGCGGCGCTGTTTGGGCTCGGCATCGATAATGTCGCTGTCGAGATCGATGGTTCCGAGGTTCCTATCTTCGATGGCAGCGCCATGGCGTTCGTCGAAGCCATCGATCAGGCGGGCATCGAGACGCTTTCGGTCAAGCGCCGCTATATCAGGGTCATCAAGCCGGTCCGCATCGAGAACGGCGCCTCGTGGGCGGAGTTTCGCCCCTATGACGGGACCCGTTTCGAGATCGAGATCGACTTCGAAAGTCCGGCGATCGGCCGTCAGCTGTTTGCCTCCGACCTCAATGCCGATATTTTCCGTCGCGACATCGCGCGCGCCCGCACCTTCGGCTTCATGAAGGATGTCGAGCGGCTGTGGGCTGCAGGCTATGCGCTCGGCTCCTCGCTGGAGAACTCGCTGGTCATCGGCGACGACAACCGCGTCATCAATATGGGCGGCCTGCGCTATCCCAACGAATTCGTGCGCCATAAAACGCTGGACGCCATGGGCGACCTGGCGCTGGCCGGCGCCCGCTTCATCGGCTGCTTCCGCTCCTATCGCGGCGGCCACAGGATGAATGCCGCGGCCCTGCGCCGTCTGCTCTCGGACCGCACGGCATTCGAAATCGTCGAGACGACACGCCGCGAGCGTGGCCGCAGCGCCGAGATGAACGCCGTCAATGCGCCACTCTACGCGCCCTGGATGATCTGATTTCCCGGGTTTTTCGGGTTCCATGGGCGATAGCGCATGTGGCAGGAATGCACCACTCGCCAGTGAAATTGCGTTGACGTCCAAGCTGCGTCCGGCCGCCACAAAAATGTGCGATTGGCCGGAGATAGCGTTGTCGGGCAAGGCGGTTATGGTTTATGGCTGCTGCCGTCGATTATGCATGTCGTTCAAAAGTGGGGACCAGTTTTGAAACAATGGCATGCAACTGGCATTGAAATGGCGCCGAAAGGGCGAGATCCAATCATGTTCTTCAAGCGAGTTGGTCAATTGAAAGCACCGCAGAGGGCTGTTTTCCTGGCGCTTTCAGTAGTTGTTCCATCGCTCTTTCTGTCGGCCTGCATGTCGTCGGAGAAAGATATCGACCTGTCGACCTATGTCGACCAGACCGAGCCGGCCGATGTTCTCTACAATCAGGGCCTTGCCAATCTCAATGCCGGGCGCCTGCAGGAGGCGAGCAAGAAGTTCGACGCCGTCGACCGCCAGCATCCCTATTCAGAATGGGCCCGCAAATCGATGGTGATGGGCGCTTTCGCCGACTATCGCCAGGGCAATTACGATGAGGCGATCGGCTCGGCCAAGCGCTATCTCACGCTTTACCCGTCGACCGATGACGCCGCCTATGCGCAGTACATCATCGGCTTGAGCTACTACCGTCAGATCAAGGACGTGACGCAGGACCAGAAGGAAGCGCGTCAGACCGTCCAGACGATGCAGGATCTGGTCACGCGCTGGCCGACATCGGAATATGTCGACGACGCCAAGGAAAAGATCCGCTTCGCCAACGATCAGCTGGCCGGTAAGGAAATGCAGATCGGCCGCTACTATCTCGAGCGGCGTGAATACATCGCCGCCGTCAAGCGCTTCCGCACCGTGGTCGAGAACTATTCTAACACCCGCCATGTCGAGGAGGCGCTCGCCCGCCTGACCGAAAGCTATTACGCGATGGGTCTGACCTCGGAGGCGCAGACCGCCGCCGCCGTGCTCGGCACCAATTACCCTGACAGTTCATGGTACAAGGATTCATACAAGCTCTTGCAGAGCAATGGGCTTGCACCGCGCGAAAATGCCGGGTCGTGGATATCCAAGGCCGGAAAGATGATCACCGGCGCCTGATCCCAAGCAGACGTTGCAGGCTTCACCAACGCGCCGTCTGCCTGGTTTTGTTGCTTGTCGCGGGTTTTAGCCGCAAAACCGCACGACACTTTTGCGGAACCTGCCTGGAGCACTCGGATCGAAGCGTGCGCTTTTTCGGATTGATCCGGTGCTCAAACAAAAAGATAGTGCGGCGCTGCGACTCCAAACCGTCGCGTGCCGTTCTAGATTTGGGTTCTGATGCTTTCCAGACTGTCGATCCGCGATATCGTCCTGATCGAGAAGCTGGATATCGACTTCCAGCCGGGTCTTTCGGTGCTGACCGGCGAAACCGGTGCCGGAAAATCCATCCTGCTCGATGCCTTGTCGCTGGCGCTCGGAGCGCGCGGCGATGCTTCGCTGGTGCGCCATGGCGCGGCGCAGGGGCAGGTCATCGCCGTCTTCGACGTGCCGCGTAACCATCCGGCGCGTACGCTGCTTGCCGACAATGCGATCGAGGATGACGGCGACATCATCCTGCGCCGCCTGCAGACGGCGGACGGCCGCACCCGCGTCTTCGTCAACGATCAGCCTTCAAGCGTCACCCTGATGCGCGATGTCGGGCGCGCGCTGGTCGAGATCCACGGCCAGCATGACGAGCGCGCGCTGGTCGATCCCGGAGCGCACCGCGAGGTGCTCGATGCTTTCGGTGGCCATCTCGGCGCCGTCCGCTCGACCGGCGAGGCATGGCGGCACTGGCGCGCCTGCGAGCAGGAGCTGTCGCGACACCGCGCCAAGGTGGCGGCGGCGGCGCGCGAGGCTGATTATTTGCGCGCGGCGGTGGCGGAACTGACGAAGCTCGATCCGCAGCCGGGCGAGGAGACCGATCTCGCCGAACTGCGGGCGTCGATGATGCGAGCGGAGAAGATCGCTTCCGAAATCCATGATGCGCAGGATGTGCTATCCGGCCCGTCCTCGCCCTTGCCGCAACTGGCCAGCCTGCTGCGGCGGCTGCAGCGCAAGGTGACGGAGGCGCCCGGCCTGCTCGACGATGTCGTCAAATCGCTCGATGAGGCGATGCTGTCGCTCGACGCGGCGCAATCGGGCGTCGAGGCAGCATTGCGCGCCACCGAATATGATCCGCAACGGCTGGAGAAAGCGGAGGAGCGGCTGTTTTCGCTGCGTGCGGCCTCGCGCAAGCACAGCGTCGCCGTCGACGATTTGGCGCAGCTGCGCGACACGATGTCGGCCGATCTCGCCGATCTCGATGCCGGCGAGGAGCGCCTGCACGGGTTGGAAAAGCAGGCCACTGCCGCGCGCGAGACCTATGACATTGCCGCCGCGCAGCTGTCCTCGCTTCGTCATGCGGCGGCGGTCGGCCTGACCAAGGCGGTGATGGCGGAATTGCCGGCTCTGAAGCTCGAACGCGCCGCCTTTATCGTGGAAATGAAGAGCGAGGTCGAAAGCCGCATGGAAGAGGGGATCGATCAGATCGAATTCTGGGTGCGGACCAATCCAGGCACGCGGCCCGGGCCGATGATGAAAGTGGCCTCCGGCGGGGAGCTTTCGCGCTTCCTTCTGGCGCTGAAGGTGGCGCTGGCTGACCGCGGCTCGGCACCGACGCTGGTGTTCGACGAAATCGACACCGGTGTGGGCGGCGCTGTCGCCGACGCTATCGGCCAGCGGCTGGCGCGGCTGTCGAAGCGCGTGCAGGTGCTGTCGGTGACGCACGCACCACAGGTGGCGGCGCGCGCGGCGACGCATTTCCTGATCTCCAAATCCGGCACCACCGACCGTGTCGCCACAGGCATTGCCGAAATGGATCGGCCGGCGCGGCAGGAAGAGATCGCACGCATGCTGGCCGGCGCCACCATCACCGACGAGGCGCGCGCCGCCGCGGAGCGGCTGCTGCGTGAGAATACCGCCGTTTCCTGATGGCGCTGCTTCCCGATCGGGGGTGCCTCTAACTGGTGAAATTCGACACACGAACAGAGTCAGCATATGGCTCCATCCTGCTGTTTCGGCGTGGTTTTGTCAGAATTCAGCTCCCTTCCATCCGAATCCTGATCTATTGTCCCGGGCCAACAGCAGCCAGGTGCAAAACCATGTCCGAAAAACCAGTCGATGCCCTGACCGAAAGCGAGGCCGAAGCTGAGCTGAAGCGCCTCGCGGAAGAGATCGCCGAGCACGATCGGCGCTACCATACCGAAGACGCGCCAGTTATCACCGATGCAGAATATGATGCGCTGGCACGGCGCAACCTTGCCATCGAGGAGCGCTTTCCAGCGCTGGTTCGCGAGGACTCGCCATCGCTGAGGGTTGGTGCAGCACCCGCGGAAGGCTTTACCAAGGTGCGCCACGCCGTGCCGATGCTCAGCCTTGCCAAGGCCTATACCGACGATGACGTCACGGATTTCATCGAACGCGGGCGGCGGTTCTTCGATCGCGACAAGGAGCTCGACATCGCCTTCACCGCCGAACCGAAGATCGACGGGCTGTCGGCTTCGCTGCGCTACGAGAACGGTGTGTTCGTGCAGGGCGCGACGCGTGGCAACGGCGCCGTCGGCGAAGACATCACCGCCAATTTGAAGACTATCGCCGACATCCCTGCGAAGTTGAAAGGCTCGGGCTGGCCCGAAACCATCGAGATCCGCGGCGAGGTTTATATGACCTATGCGGAATTCGAGGCGCTGAAGCAACGCTCGGCAGCGGCCGGCGGCCAGGACTATGTCAATCCGCGCAATACGGCGGCCGGGTCGCTGCGCCAGAAGGATCCGTCCGTCACCGCCAGCCGCAACCTCAAATTCTTCGCCTATGCCTGGGGCTACACCTCGGCGGATCCCGCTCCGACCCAATATGATTCGGTACAGAAATTCGCCGAGTGGGGGTTCAAGATCAGTCCGCTGATGGTGCGGGCGAAATCGGCCGAGGAGTTGATCGCGCATTATCATCGGATCGAGGAGCAGCGCTCGGCGCTCGGCTACGATATCGACGGTGTCGTCTACAAGGTCGACCAGCTGGAATTGCAACGCCGATGGGGCTTCGTCACCGGCGAACCGCGCTGGGCGGTCGCGCATAAATTCCCGGCCGAACAGGCGATGACGACCGTGCAGAAGATCGACATCCAGGTCGGCCGTACCGGTACGCTGGCGCCGGTTGCGCGGCTGGCGCCGGTCACTGTCGGCGGCGTCGTGGTCGAGAACGTCACGCTGCACAATGAGGACTACATCAAGGGCCTGGACAGCACCGGCGAGCCGATCCGAGATGGCATCGATGTGCGCATCGGCGATACGGTCGTGATCCAGCGGGCAGGCGATGTCATTCCGCAGATCGTCAGCGTCGTCATCGACAAGCGGCCTGCTGATGCGGTGCCTTACGAGTTCCCTCACACTTGCCCGATCTGCGGCTCGCCGGCGACGCGCGAGATCAACGAAAAGACCGGCAAGGAAGATTCCCGCCGGCGCTGCACCGGCGAACTGATCTGCCCGGCGCAGGCGGTGGAGGGATTGCGCCACTTCGTGTCACGCGGCGCCCTGGACATCGAAGGGCTCGGCGCGGAAAACATAGACACGTTCTTCAATGCGGGATTGATCAAGACCGCCGCCGATATCTTCACGCTCAGGGACCGCCGTCCGGCTGTCACCAGGGCGCTGGCCGAGCGCCGTGAGGAGCAGGCAAGGCAGCGCGAGGCCGCATCGGGCAAGACACGCAAGAATGTGCGCAGCGTCGAGGATCGCAACTATGAGGGCCTCGACAAGCTGTTCGCCGCCATCGATTCGCGCCGCGAGCCGGAGCTGGACCGCTTCATCTTCGCGCTCGGCATCCGCCATATCGGTGAAACGACGGCCGCCGTGCTTGCCCGCACCTTCTCGACCATCGAGGAGCTGATCCGCGTCGGCAAGGAGACAGCGGCAGCGGAGAATCCACATACAGTTTTCCCCTCGGTCAACGGCATCGGCGATACCGTGATCGATGCTTTGCGCGACTTCTTCGGCAATGAGCGCAATGACGACGTGCTTGACGCGTTGCTCCGCCAAGTCAAGCCGAAGCCGTATATCGTCAACGTCTCGGCCGACAGCGAGGTCGCCGGCAAGACGGTCGTGTTCACGGGCTCGCTGGAGAAGATGACACGCTCCGAAGCCAAGGCGATGGCGGAGCGCCTCGGCGCCAAGGTCGCGGGCTCGGTTTCGGCGAAGACCGATCTTGTCGTGGCCGGGCCAGGTGCCGGCTCCAAGCTGAAGCTCGCCAGCGAACTCGGCATCGAGGTGATCGACGAGGATGCCTGGCTGGTGCGGATCGGCAAGGCATGACCGGACCGTTCAGCGGCTTCGGCCCCAAAGCCATTCCGTTCCTCAAGGCGCTGGATTTCCACCAGAGCCGCGAGTGGTTCCTGGAGAATCGCGACCTCTTCGAAAAGGATTTGCGCGATCCATTCGGTGATCTCGTCGAGACGCTGACCGCGCGCTTCGCGGAGGCAGGTCTCGGCCTGCGCGGCGACCGCAAGAAGTCGCTGTTCCGGATCAATCGCGACGTGCGTTTCGCTAGGGATAAGCGGCCCTACAACAGGCATTTGTCGGCCATCCTGTCGCCCGACGGCACCAAGATGGAGCAGGGCGTGTTCTACGTGCATATCGGGCTTGAGCGCTGCTTTGCCGACATTGCCTGGTGGCAGCCGGAGCCTGCGCTGCTGCTGGCGATGCGCAAAGCCGTCGCGACGAAGCCGGACAAGTTTCGCGCCCTGGTGGCGGCGCTGAAGAAGAACCGGCTTGAACTCGAGACCGAAGGCCGTATGAAGCGTACGCCACGCGGCTTCGAGGAAATCAGCGATCCCGATCTGGTCGCCGCCATCCGCCACCGGCATTTCTATGTCCAGCATGTCATCGATCCGGCCGGAATCCATACGGCTGATCTGGTCGATGAACTCGTCGATTTCACCTTGCGCGCCAAGCCGCTGCTCGACTGGGGCAGGGCGATTGAGGGCAAGATCCCGAAGGAATAAGCGTCTAACTCAGCCGATCCAGCGATCATTTCCGCTGATCGTTTGGCTCAAGCGAATTCGTGTGACACGGCGAGGCGCGCCACCTACATACCGCGCTTCCCTTGTTGTTGTGCATGTCGTTATCCCTGCTACGCACTTTTGGGCGACATGTATCAGGAGTGGTTGATGGCGACGGACGCAATTTCGGAGAGCAGCGAAAGAAGCGATTTCTGGCAGGGCGTGCGGCTGTCGATGCCTGTCGTGGTGGCGTCGGCGCCGTTTGCGGTGCTGTTCGGTGCGCTCGCCGTCGACAATGGTTTCTCGGTCCTGGAAGCCTTCCTGATGAGCGCGCTGGTCTATGGCGGCGCCAGCCAGATGGTCGGCATCCAGCTGTTCGGCCAGCATGTGGCGCCGTGGCTGATCGTGCTGTCGATCTTCGCCGTCAATTTCCGCCACGTGCTCTATTCCGCAGGCATCGGCCGGCGCATCGCGCACTGGCCTGTCACCCAGCAGGCACTTGGTTATTTCATCCTCACCGATCCGCAATTCGCGGTAGCCGAAGCGCGGGCGCAATCGGGCCAGACAGTCGGCTTTGCCTGGTATCTGGGGCTTGGCTTGCCGGTCTATCTGTTCTGGATCGTCGAAAGCGCGCTTGGCGCGCTGTTCGGCAAGCTGATCCCCGACACGCATGCGCTCGGCATCGATTTCCTGCTGCCGATCTATTTCCTCGGTCTCGTGCTGGGCTTTCGCAAGCGGCCGCTGTGGCTGCCGGTGGTCGTCGCCAGCGCCGCCGCCTCGATCATCGCCTACAAGACGGTGGGCTCGCCTTGGCATGTCTCGATTGGCGCTGTTTCCGGTGTGCTGCTGGCGGTCATCCTGCCTCCCCATCACAGCGGCGTAAAGGCACGGCCATGAGCACGACCTTCTGGATCATCATCGCCGGCGCAATCGCGACCTATCTGACGCGCATCGGTGGGCATCTGGTCATCTCCCGCTTCGAAACCATCCATCCGCGCGTCGAGGCCGGTCTCAACGCCGTGCCGGCGGCGGTGCTGACGACGCTGGTGGCGCCGGAACTGTTGAATGCCGGGCCGGCGGAATGGGCCGCACTGGTGGTCACCGCGGTCGTCTCGCTGCGCGGTGGGTTGATGGCGATGTTTCTGGCGGGTGCGGCGATGTTGATCGTGGCGCGGCAGTTCGTCGGGTAGGGCGTATCGATATTCAGGTGATGACGGCCTGCAAACGGCGGCTTCCTGCGCTTCCGGTGCTCACGTACCCAAAAGTACGCTCCGCTCCGGTTCTCGGAACCCATCGTTTTCGGCTCGTCCTGACCTGAATCTCGACACGCCCTCGGCGCCTCAGAAAATCAAATCTTCGCGTCGTGCGGCAGCGGCGCTGTCGCCTTCTCCAGCCAGGCCAGCGTTTCGCCGTCGAGCATCGGGCCGATCTCGGTCAGCACGCGCGCATGGTACGTGTCCAGCCAGTGCAACTCGTCGCGCGTCAGGAGGTCCGACTGCACCAGTCTTGTGTCGATCGGCGCCAGCGTCAGCGTCTCGAAGCCGTGCATGGCGATATCGCCGCCCTCGATCTCTTGCGCCGACGTCACCAGGATCAGGTTCTCGATGCGGATGCCGTAGGCGCCTTCCTTGTAGTAGCCCGGCTCGTTGGACAGCATCATGCCTTCGAGCAGCTTTTCGGTGCCGGTGCGGGCGATACGCTGCGGCCCTTCATGCACGGCCAGATACGAGCCGACGCCATGGCCGGTGCCGTGGGCGAAGTCGCAACCGTGCTTCCACAGCGCCATGCGCGCGACGGCATCGATCTCGGAGCCGCGCGTGCCGGCGGGAAAGCGCAAGGTGGAAATGCCGATCATGCCTTTCAGCACCAGGGTGAAGCGTTCGCGCATCTCCTGCGTCGGCTGGCCGATTGGCACGGTGCGCGTGATGTCGGTGGTGCCGTCCTGATACTGCGCACCGGAATCGAGCAGGAACAGCTCGCCGGCCTGCAGCTTACGGCTGGTGGCGCGCGACACGCGGTAATGCATGATGGCACCGTTCGGGCCGGCGCCCGAAATGGTGTCGAAGGAGACATCGCGCAACGGCATCTGGGTCTCTTCGCCGGTCTGCCGGCGCTGTTCCTCCAGCCGGGTGACCACCGATATCTCGTCGAGCGATCCGGGTTTTTGCCGCTCCAGCCAGCACAGAAGCTTCGCCACGGCGGCACCGTCACGCCGATGCGCGGCGCGCGAGCCGTTGATTTCGGCCTGGTTCTTGGTGGCGCGCGGGATGCGGGCGGGGTCGGCTGCGGCGATCACGGTGCCGCCATTGGCCTCGACCAGCATGCGCAGCCTGTCGGCCGCCAGCACCGGATCGAGCGCGATTTTCGCGCCACTCTTGGCAAGTGCCGCAATCGCCGCTTCGAATTCGCCGGGCTCATGCGGCTCGGCGAGCTGGGTGAGGTAGGCCGCGACCTGGCGCGAGAACTTGCGCTTATCCATGAAAAGCTGGTGCGACCCATCGGCGGCGAGGATGGCGAAGCCGAGCGCCAGCGGCGTGTGCGGCACGTCGCCGCCACGGATGTTTAAGGCCCAGGCGATGGAGGAGGGGTCGGTCAGCACCGCATGGGTGGCACCATCCTTGGCGATTGCCGCCGCCAGCCGCGCCAGCTTGTCCTTGGCAAGCTCGCCGGCAAAGCCGATCGGGTGAAGCTCGACGGGTGCCACCGGCGCCTCGGGCTGATCCTTCCAGATGATGTCGATCGGGTTCTTGTCGAGCGGCACCAGCACCGCGCCTGATTTGTCGGCCGAGGCCTGCAGCGCCTTGACCTCGCTGATCGTGTGCAGCCATGGATCGAAGCCGAGCCGTGCGCCCTTGCCAAGATTGTCTTTCAGCCAGACGGCCGGGGGATTGTCGACCAGGCTTTCGATCGAAAAGACGTCGAGATCGACCTCGCTGCGCACCTGCAGCGTGTAGCGCCCGTCGACAAAGACGAAGGCGCGGTCGCGCAGGACGATGGCGACACCGGCCGAGCCGCTGAAGCCGGTCAGCCATTTCAGCCGCGCCGAGCGGTCGGCGACATATTCGCCCTGATGCTCGTCGGCACGCGGCACGATGAAGCCGTCCAGCCCGTTGGCTTCAAGCCATTGGCGCAGCAGCGCCAGGCGTGGCTTGCCGACGGCCGGGTCGCCGGCGGAATCGAAGGTCTGGAACATTGTGGGCCTCCTGCGGTCAGCGCAACCGTAGCGTACGGTCGCGGAAATCGGAATCGATTTCCGGCTGGGCGCAACCTGCTACAGCATCGCTTGGCTGACAATCGGCGGAACTTGGTCCAAGCTCGGTCGTTGCCGGCCTGCATGCCTCAATGCTTCAGATGGATCGTCACCCAGCCTTCGCGGTGCAAGGTGCGCACGTGGCGAAAATTCTGGCCGACATAGGCCGATATGACGGCGTCGCGCTGACGCTCGAGGATGCCTGACAGCACGACCGAGCCGCCAAGTGCGATGTGACCAGCCATTTGCGGCGCCAGCCGCATCAGCGGCCGCGCCAATATGTTGGCGACGATCAGATCGAAGGGCGCGCGCTTGCCGAAGATCGGATGGTGAAAGCCAGGCGCGGTTGCTGTTTCCACCAGTGCCTTGACGTGGTTGAGCCGCGCATTGGCGGCAGCCACCCGCACCGCCACCGGATCGATGTCGGTGGCCAGCACAGGAATATGCGCCAGCTTGGCGACGGCGATCGCCAGCACCGCGCTGCCGGTGCCGAGGTCGAGCGCATTGCGCGGATGCTCGCGCCGCACCACTTTCTCCAGCATTTCCAGGCAGCCGGCTGTGGTGCCGTGGTGACCGGTGCCGAAGGCGAGGCCGGCCTCGATCTCGATGGCCAGTTCACCGCTGTGGCGCTTGCGGCGGTCATGCGCGCCGTGGACGAAGAAACGGCCGGCACGCACCGGCTTCAGCTCTTCCAGCGAATGCGCCACCCAGTCGATGTCGGGCAGGGCCTCGCGCTTGATCGGCTTCGATAGGGAAAGGCCGGCAAGGATCTCGTTCAAGCGGGTCTCGACCGCATCGACGTCGCCATCGGCATAGAGCGACACTTCGTGGATGTCCTTGTCCTCGTCGACCTCCAGGACGGCGATCGGCAGCCCCTCTTCCTCGAAGGCTGCCTCAAGCGCCGCGAAAATGCTGACGGACTCGATCTTTCCGGTGGTGAAGTAAAGGCGCGTCTGGGTCATGAAAAGGTAATCAGCCTTTCGCCGCCAGCCGCTTCAGCTTGGCGATGGCCGTATCGGCGCTTTCGCCGTAGGCGATGGTGCCGGCAAAGTCGCCATTGGCGTTGAGCAGCAGCACCGAGGCGGTGTGGTCCATCGTGTAGTCGCCGTCGCCGGTGTCGACCTTCTTCCAGTAGATGCCGAACGACTTGGCCATGGCATGGACCTTGTCCGGAGCGCCCGTGATGCCGACGATACGGTCGGAGAAATTGCTGACATAGGCGTTCATCACTTCCGGCGTGTCGCGCTCGGGATCGACCGAGACGAAATAGGCGTGCAGGTTCTTGCCGTCGTCGCCGAGCGTCTTCAGCCAGCCGGCCAGTTCGAACAGCGTGGTCGGGCAGACCTCGGGGCAATGGGTGAAGCCGAAGAAGACGACGCTGGGCTGCCCCCTGAAGGCGGCTTCGGTGATCGGCGTGCCTTTCTGGTCGACCAGGGTGAAGGCGGCCCCGAACGGTTCGCCGCCATAGTGGCCGCGGTACCAGTCGAAGGTCAGCCAGCCGATGCCGGCCGCCATCAGGACGAGAATGCCGACCAGGATAGAACGCATCATCATCAAAAGTCCGTCTGCAGAAATCGCCGCGCCGGCTCAATGCCGCGCCTGTGCGACAGTCTTAGCGGTTCGGCCTCGCACAGGCAAAGTGCCGCGTTGCCGCAACCGCGGCGGTGTCGACCTATCTGCTTGCAAAGCCGGGCTGCTCGCCCCACCTGTGACCGGCAACTCGAACCGCAGGAGGCTAGTTTGCGACGACTGGTTGGGCACGGACTGATTGGGCGAAAACTGATCGGCGGCGCATTGGCCGCGTGCGTTGTCCTTGGCGCCGGTGCCGCGGTCGCCGAGGAAGTCGGCAAGATCGGCGTCGACTGGCTCGGCAACGACATCATCGTCGAAGCGATCAAGGATCCGAAAGTGGAGGGCGTGACCTGCCATGTCTCCTATTTCGATCGCGGCATCATCGATCGCCTGCACAAGGGCAACTGGTTCGAGGATCCGTCCGATTCCTCGATCTCATGCCGCCAGACCGGTCCGATCACCATCGGTGACATCGACATGAGAGAGGGCGGCGAGGAAGTGTTCAAGCAAGGCATCAGCCTGATCTGGAAGAAGCAGGTGGTGAACCGCATCTACGACAAGGCCAACGAGACGCTGATCTATCTCTCGCATTCGCGCCAGGTGCAGAACGGCTCGGCCAAAATGTCGGTCACCACCGTGCCGCTCTACGGTCAGAACGTGGTGTGGAGCAAAGGCAAGCCGTAACAGGCTGCCGACCTTCGGACGATTGGTCCCGCTTGCGGGACCAATCGCTCGGGGGTAAAGCCGCCGGCATGGACCGTTCCGAAAACCTCGTCCCGAAAGACCCCGAGCCACGCATCCATCCGACCGCGGAGCTGAAGGCGTGCAAGCTCGGCCGCTATGCCTCGATCGGCGAGCGAGTGGTGCTGCGCGAGGTGAATGTCGGCGACTTCTCTTATTTTGAACGCCACTGTGAAGCGATCTACACGACGATCGGGAAATTCTGCTCGATCGCCGCCAACAGCCGCATCAATGCGCTGGAGCATCCCATAGAGCGGCTGACCCAGCACAAGCTCAGCTACCGGCCGAACGAGTATTTTCGCTGGCTGGGCGTCGATGCCGCCTTCCGCGAGCGGCGGCGGGCGAAAGCGGTGACCATCGGCCATGATGTCTGGATCGGCCACGGCGCGGTGATCATGCCTGGGGTCGCCATCGGCAACGGTGCCGTCATCGGCGCCAACGCCGTGGTGACGCGTGACGTGCCGTCCTATGCGATCGTCGCCGGCGTGCCGGCGAAGGCACTCCGGCCACGCTTCGCTCCGGATATGGCGGCGCGGATCGAAGCTCTCGCCTGGTGGGATTGGCCGGTCGAAAAGCTCGCCAGAGCGGTTCCCGACATGCAGGCAATGCCGATCGAAGCGTTCCTCGACCGCTGGGAAAACGACGCCGTCTGACCAGTTCAAGTGCGTAGCGTTGAGACGGAGTCGGGCGACGCGCTTCAAGGCCCGCCGGACTGAAACCCCTTCCGCCATGCGGGGGTGGCGCAGCGGAAGGGGCTGGAGTTAAACCGCTGTGAAGCGGAAGGAACAGGCACTCTTGCCTGCAGGGTTACTGTGACATTGAACCCATAAGCTGTGTTTTCTGCCTTATTCTCCTTATGCGTGCATTCGATTGCACTTACGTATTTGTTTGCGTCGGGAACCTGAAACGGTCGCTGATTGTTTCTCATCGCGCCGCAGCGTCGAGGATACGATAGATGGAAAAGCATTTCACCAAGGTCGCCAACTGGGTCGCCCGCATAGCCGGCCTGCCGCCTACATTCGCCGTCTGTTGCCTGATCGTCATCGTCTGGGCGGTGAGCGGTCCGTTCTTCGGCTTTTCGGACACCTGGCAACTCGTCATCAACACGGGCACGACCATCATCACCTTCCTGATGGTCTTCCTGATCCAGAACACTCAGAACCGCGACGGCGCGGCGATCCAGGCCAAGCTCGACGAACTGATCCGGGTCGGCAAGGGCCACAACCACTTCATAGGCATCGAGCATCTGACCGAATCCGAAGTCGAGGAAATCCGCGCCAAATGCGAGCGTGCGGCAAAGCGGCATGACGAACAGATCGCCGACATGGCAGCGAAGAAGGTTGTGACGAGGAAGCGCGGGTCGAAAAAGCAGGCGGCCTAAGATCAGTCCTTCATGAACGCCGCGAAACTGTCGTTGTGGTCCGGATGCCAGCGGGACAGGGCTGGGCGGTTCTCGATGATGTCGCCGATCGCCCAGGCCATGCGCTTTTCATCCAGCGGGCGGGCCGCCTCATTGTCCGGGCACAGGATGTAGAAATCGCCTCTGGTCAGGGATTCCAGCATGAAATCCACAACCTGTTCGCCGGTCCAGGCGCCGGCCGGTTTTTCCGTCGCGCCCTCGGTCAGGCCGGTAAAGGTGAAGCCGGGGATCAGCAGATGGGCAGCGACATGGGCGCCGGGTTCGTTGCGTAACGCATGCGCCAGGCCCTCGGTGAAGGTTTTCACCCCTGCCTTGGAGACATTGTAGGCAAGATTGCCGGGCGGCGTGGTGATGCCTTGCTTGGAGCCGGTGTTGACGATCAGACCCGGCCCGGCCGAGGCCAGCATGCGCGGCGCGAAGGCCTCCACGCCATGCACGACGCCCCAGAAATTGATGTCCAGCAGCCGTTTCCAGGCGTCGCGGTTTTCCCATGGCTTTCCGGGATTGTCGCCGACGCCGGCATTGTTCATCAGCAGCGACACGCCGTCGAAGGCGCCGAACGCCCTCTCGGCGAGGCGGTCCACCTCATCCGCCTTCGAAACGTCGGCGGCGACGGCAAGCACGGCATCGTCGCCGGCAATCGCAGAAACGGCGCGCGAGGCGTCGTCAAGCCGCGCGCCGCCAATGTCGGCCAGCACGATCTTCATGCCCATCAGTGCAAGCCGCTTGGCGGCCGCCAGACCGATGCCGCTGGCGGCGCCGGTGATCACGGCGGCATTGCCTGGGGCAAGCGCGGGCAGGGCGGTCTGGATCTCGGCGTCGGTGATCATGAGCGATGGGTTCCTTGTTCGATGCGCCGAACTTAGCGCCGGAACCGGTCGGTGCAAGCCTCTGCTCGCCTTGTCGGGTTGACCAGTTCGGTCGAGGCTGCGCATGTTGCCCTTTGCCTCCGCAAAAGAGATTTTGCCCTGGGGACAAAACAAACTTTAGCCCTGGGGACAAACGGAGATTTCCTGATTGACGGACTGGGTTGCAATCCTGAAAGAACAGACCGCCATTGGCGACCAGATGGGCCGCGAGGTGCCGCAGATGCTGGCCAATCCCGACATCAGCGAAACGCAGGTGAAGACGCTCTTTTCCGCCCTGGAGAAACAAGCCGAGTTCGTCGAGAAGCTGCGCATGGCGCTGGAAAAGTTCGGCCATGATTTCTCGATCATCAAGGCCGCGGAACGGCTGGAGGAGCGCTATGCCGACCTTGCCGCATCGGTGGCGGAAAAACTGAAAGCGATGCGCAAGTAGCGCAACTCTGGGAAAGACGTGCAACGCTTTGCCTTGAAAATGCGTGAAGACAGCTACTTTTCAATCACCCGCGCAAAGCGCGTATCCGGTACGAGCCATATCATCGCGACCAGCACATAGAGCGCGACGCCGATCCACTGGCTGACGAAGGTCAGCACGACGGCTGCGATGTAGACAGCCAGGGAGAGCTTCCCCTTGCGGTCAGTACCCAGCGCCTTGGCAAAAGCGGTATCATTGCCGTGCAGGCGATGCAGCGCGGCGGCGAGTATGGTGTAGGCGATGGCGCATAGCGCGAGGTCGGTGCCATAGACCGCGACCGGCACCGGCGCAAAGTGGTTCTCGCCCATGAAGGCTGTGGTCACCGGCATCAGCGACAGCCAGAACAGCAGATTGAGGTTGGCCCACAGCACGCGCCCGTCGACCCGCTGCACGGCGTGGAACATGTTGTGCAGGTTGTTCCAGTAGATGCCGACATTGATGAAGGACAGCACGTAGCAGAAGAAGATCGGCCACAACGGCACCAGGGCGGAGAAGTCCTCGCCGTGCGGCACTTTCAACTCAAGCACCATGATGGTGATGATGATGGCCACGACACCATCGGTGAATGCCTCGACCCTGCCTTTGCCCATGGATCCCACCTTTGCCCGCGATGAATTGTCGAAAGAGAGAGTAAACGCTAGCGGATGTTGGGGAGCCAATAAATGGCAACCGGGGAATTCCTCAACCATGTCCAAGGAAAATCCGGCATCAGTCCCGCTGGTCAGGACGATTACGGCCGCCCACCGTTGACTTTTCTTGGCTTGGCCGCTCCTCTTGCAGGGCAGTCTTGGCCGAAGCAGATGTACGGCTGGGATTCGAATGGAGGGGACTGATGAGATTTCGTTTTCTGCTTGTGGTCGCGACCATCCTGGCCGCGGTCTTCGGAACGTCGGCCGCGGCCTTCGCCTACAGCGCCCACACCTCGACCAACCTCAACGTCCGCAGCGGGCCGGGAGCGGGATACGCCAGGGTGGGAACGCTGCCCGCCGGCTTCAGGGTCAATGTCACCGGCTGCCAGCCGGGCTGGTGTAGAATCCACGGCGGCGGCGTGAGCGGCTGGGCCAGCGCCGGTTATCTCGAACGCTCCCAAATCGTTCGCCCGCCGATCATCATCGTGCGCCCGCCGCATCGGCCGCACTGGCAGCACAGGCCGCACCGTCCTCCGCACCATCGCCCGCCGCACAAGCCGCGCCCCGGCAAGTGCAAGATCGCGCCCGGCTTCCCCTGCAGGTGAGGCCGACCGGTTGAGCGATAGATGACGGATCGGAGCCGCTGGCCCCGATCCGAGCCTGTTCAGCCGGCAGATATCCCGCTCAAGCAATGTCCACGGTGCTGTCAGGAGCCTCCCTGTCGGCTGGAACGTCGTGGATGAAACCGCGTTAAATCCTCGATCCCCGAAATTGGTGACGAGGTTGGCCATGGCCATTCGCAATTTTGCGCATACGCACGAAGGAGCAGGTGGCGACGCTCTTGCAATCCCCACCGTCGCCGCGATGATTGCGGTGCTGTTTGCCGGCAGCACGGTGCTGACGCCGCTCTATATCGTGTACAAGCAGCAATTCGGCTTTTCACAAATCACCCTGACGCTGATCTACGCCGTGTATGTCGTCGGCAATCTGGCGGCATTGGTGATGTTCGGCGGGGTGTCCGATGTCGTCGGGCGCCGGCCCGCGAGCCTGGCGGCGATGCTTGTCGCCATCGTCAGTGCGCTTGTCTTCCTGTTTGCCGGAAACGTCGTCTCGCTCGACGTCGCCCGCATCCTGAGCGGGCTTGGCATCGGCGTCGGCGCGGGGACCGGAACCGCGTGGATTGCCGAGCTTCTTCCCGGCGCGGACAAGTCGCGCGCCAGTGTGATCGCCACCAGCACCAATTTCCTCGGCCTCGGCTTCGGCGCACTGATTTCGGGACTTCTGGCTGAATATGAGCCATGGCCGTTGCGGCTGATCTTCATCGTCTATCTGGCAGCACTTTTGGTGGTAACGGTCCTGGTCTGGCGCACTCGCGAAACGATGGCGAAGCCGGGCGGCCTGCGGCGGCTTTCCTTGCGGCCGCAACTTTCCGTCCCGGAGGAAATCCGTGCGCGCTTCGTCGCGCCGGCGGTGACCGGCTTCGGCGCGATGGCGCTGGTCGGGTTCTACGCCGCGTTGGCGCCGAGCATCCTGGCGCAGCAACTGCATGTGACCAACCACGCCGTCGCCGGCGCGCTGTTCTTCGAACTGGCGATCGTCACCGCGATCAGCATTGTCGTTCTGATGCACATGAAGAGCAACAAAGCGATGCTGGCTGCGCTGGCATTGATGATCCCAAGCGTCTCGTTGGTGGTGGCGGCGCAGATACTGGCCTCGATGGCACTGATGGTTGCTGCGACGGCCTGTTGCGGCGTTGCGGCGGCGCTTGGTTACCGTGGCGGGCTGCAAGTAGTGAACGAGATCGCGCCGAAGGCTCGTCGCGCCGAAGTGGTGTCCAGCTTCTTCATCTGCTGCTTTGTCGGCAACGCCTTGCCCGTCATCGGCATTGGCATCGTTTCGACCTATGCCAGTCCCATCGCCGCCAGCCTGGCATTCGCCGGCGTGATCGTGGCGTTTGCGTTGGTGGCACTGGCTTTTGAGCTGAAACAACACGGGCGTTGAGCCCTGGAGCTGTCCAGCGGAACCGGGTTGGCTTCAGCCGTTCGGTGTTTCAGGCGAAAGATGCGCGCGTCCGCGTGGCACGCCAAGACCGGTGTCCGGCGGCTCGCCGGCTGCCGGTCTGTTCTCGATCATGTGCGTGGTGCGCCAGCGGCCGAAACGGTAGTAGGCAGAGGCCAGTACAAGCGAGCTGATCGAACCCACCGGGAAACTCCACCACAGCGCTTCCTCGCCGATCACGCCACGCATGAAATAGGCAAAGCCGGTGCGCACGATCAGCACCGAAATGACCAGGATGATCAGCGGCGGCATCACGGCACCCGTGGCTCTTACGGTGGCAAACAGCACGATGGTTATGCCGAACAGAATGAACGACCACGAGGCGACATTGTTGATGTGGACGGCGATGTCGATCGCCGCGCTGTCGCTGCTCAGGAACAGGCTCAGCACCGAACGGTCGAAAACCGACAGCACGGCAACCAGCGCGCCGGTCAGGACCAGGTTGAAGCCTACACCGGAGGCGGCGATGCGGCCGATCCGGTCCCAGCGCCCGGCGCCGACATTTTGCGCCGCCATCGAGGACACCGCGGCGCCGATGGCGAGCGCCGGCATCTGGATATAGGTCCACAGCTGGGCGGCGATGCCGTAAGCGGCGGCGACCTGCGAGCCGTTGGAGTTGACCATGCCCATCACTGTCAATGCAGCCGCGGAGATGACAATCATCTGCAGACCCATCGGCACGCCCTTGAAGACGACGATGCGAAGCAAGGTGGGATCGGGCCGCAGCAGAGCGAGGTTGGCGCCGGCCAGCCGCAGCGGATGCTTGCGCACATAGAGCACGATCAGGATGGCGATCACGCTTACCGTCTGGCCGATCAGCGTGGACGTGGCGGAGCCCGCGATGCCGAGCTCGGGAAACGGCCCGATGCCGCGGATGAGCAATGGGTTGAGCACGATGTCGAGGACGACGGCCAGCGCCATGAAGAAGAAGGGCGTGCGTGAATCGCCGGCACCGCGCAGCACGGTCATGACGAAGGACAGAAGGTTCATCATCGGCACGGCGACGAAGATGATGCGCAGATAGGAGCGCGCCAGCGGCAAGGCATCGGCCGGTGTGCCGAGCGTGTTGAGAATGGCGTCGACCCAGATCCAGCCGCAGACCGCGAAGACAACCGAGACGAGGAAGAAGAACGTCGCGCTGGTGCCGACGATGCGGCGCGCCTCGGGCAGGTCGCGGGCACCGACCGACTGGGCCACCAGAATGGTGGCCGCCATGCCGATGCCGAACACAGTGCCGAGGATCAGGAACAGGACGAGGTTGGCGTTGGAGGTGGCGGTCAGCGCCGATTCGCCGAGGAAACGGCCGACCCAGACGGCGTTGATCGAACCGTTGAGCGACTGCAGCACGTTGGAGCCGAGCACCGGCAGGGCGAACAGCAGAAGCGTGCGCGGGATCGGGCCGCTGGTCAGGTCGCCGGTGCGCCGGCGCGCGGGCATTTTTTCGTCCATGGCGGGCAGCTCGGCGGATGGAGATTTGGATCCAGTCCACGATGATATCGCAGGCGGGACCGAGATGCACCCTTGCGAACGCGCCGCACGGTTGAAAGGCCGCTGCCCCGTTCATGCCCAGCCGCGAGCCCCAGCGGACGCGCCAAGCGCGCCCGCCCGGGCAGTGGTGGTTACTTCTTGGTCAGACCCGGCAGCGTGACCTGATAGACCAGGAACATGGTGTCGACATTGGCGCCGTCTTCGGCCTTGTAGGGCGCGCCGACCTGAAAACCGTCCTGGGCGAGGAAGTCGTTGTCGTTGGCGACGAACAGGAAGTAGTCGTCGGGCAGCTTCGGATCCAGAACGCTGACCACTGACATCGCCTCCCACTTCTCGGACAGGTTATCCTGGTCGTTGGGCGCGCCATTGTGCAGGCCGAAGCGGCCGAGCTCGGCACTGTCGTTGATGTCGATGAATGGCGTCAGCTTGGCCGGTGTCACCGATGGGTCGACGACGCCCTTGGGGGCGACCGGCTTGTCAGCGGCGTCGAAGGCGCCGCCGGCGATGTCGGTCGCGACCGAGACGTCGACGACGAAGATCTGGCGCACAAGCGAGGTGTCGCCCTTCAGCCCCTGGCCGTTGCCGCTGTCGCGCGCCAGCATCAGGAAAGTCTGATCCGACAGTGCCACGATCTCGCTCTGCGCGGCGACCTTGGTCTTGCCCTTGGCATCCTTGAACACCGGCAGCGGCACGACATACTCATGCGCCAGCTTGAGATGGCCGAGGTCGGATGCGTCGTAGACGAGGGCGCGGGTGTTCTGGCGCGTGGCGGGCGAATCGCCGCCGTCCTGCCGGGGCGCCGACTGCAGCACGGCGATCAGGAACTTGCCGTCTGGCGTCATTGCCATGCCTTCGAGGCCTTGGTTGTTCTGGCGGCCGGTTTCGGGATCCTTCGGATCGGGCTCGGCGGCACCGGGTCCCGGATTGTCCGAGGCGAAGTTCGGCGTGCCGTGGCGCATCGGCACGAGGGCGGCCGGTGGCTGGGTTGCCGACAGCAGATGCCCGTCGGCGGAAAACCGATAGATGTTCGGGCCGTATTCGTCGGAGATGAACATCGAACCATCGGGCAGCCGCACGATCGCCTCGTTGTCGAGCGCCAGCTTGCCATTGTCGGCTTGCGGCAGGATCGGCATGTCGCCGCTTGCCGCGCGCACGCCGTTGAGCGGGTCGAGGCCGGTGGCATCAGCGCCCTTGTCGTCGGTGAGCAGCATGGTGTCGGCGAGCGTCGCCTTGACGCCCGTCTGCTCCTGGCCGGCAGCGGGTGCGGCACCCAATGCGGTCGGCATGAATTCTATGCCGATGGTGTTGAGGCGCGGCCGGTAGTCGGTGGTGCCGACGACATTGTAGCCGCGGTCGGGCAGCAGCCAGAGCGAACCCTTGTAACCATCGGCGCCGTGCGTCCAGCCTGATGTGTCGATCGCCATGCCGGAGCCCGAGCCGAAGGTCTCGCCGAACTTGTCGCGCTGAGCGGCCGGGATGCGGCCGACACCGACCAGCCCCTTGTTGACGAGGCCGCCGACGGTCGCGGTGCTGTCGGCGAGCGCCGGCGTCAAGGCGGTGAACAAGGCCAGCGCGACGCCGAGCGACGCGGTTCGGTACAGGTGTTTCATGAATAATCCTCTTTGTGACGGATGTGCCGCGAGGCGCGACATCGATGATGCCGCGCAGGCCTCCCCGAAACGCGGTCTACGGCGCGAACATGATGCTTACGTGACAGCGCGCGGTGCATGCCGGCGGTCGACGAAAAACGATGCGCGCGCGCGCACTAGACACTTATGTCCAGTAAATCTATGCTCCAGCCTTCGGACTAACCGTGGAGGGGAAGCCTTGAAGTCGCACTACCGCGCAGTCGTCATCGGAGGTGGCGTGGTTGGAGCCTCGGTGCTCTATCACCTGACGCGGTTCGGCTGGAGGGATGTGGCGCTGATCGAGCGCGCCGAACTGACGGCCGGTTCGACGTGGCACGCGGCGGCAGGCTTCCATTCGCTCAACGCGGATCCCAACGTGGCGGCGCTGCAGGACTACACCATCAATCTCTACCGGGAGATCGAGGCCGAATCCGGCTGGGATATCGGCCTGCACATGACGGGCGGCGTCAACATCGCCAGCGATCCCGCGCGCTGGGAGTGGCTGAAATCGGCCTGGGCGGTGTTCCAGTCGGTCGGCATCGAGACCGCTAGGTTGGTAACGCCCGATGAGATCAAGACGATCTGCCCGATCGTCGACGTCACCGGTGTGCTTGGCGGGCTGCATGATTCCAACGAAGGCCATCTCGACCCGTACGGCACGACGCATGCCTATGCGGGTGCTGCGAAGAAGCGCGGCGCCGACATCATCCTGCGCAACCGGGTCGTCGAGTTGAAGCCGCGCGCCGACGGTCGCTGGGATGTCATCACGGAGCAGGGCACCATCATCGCCGAGCATGTCGTCAATGCCGGCGGGCTGTGGGCAAAGCAGCTCGGCCGCATGGCCGGCGTCGACCTGCCGGTGACGCCGATGGAGCACCATTATTTCATCACTGAGGACATTCCCGAGATCGCGGCGCTGGACAGGGAAATCGGCATCGCCGTCGATCTCGATGGCTTTTCGTATCTCCGGCAGGAGCGCAAGGGCGTGCTGCTGGGCGTTTACGAGCAGAATCCGAAGCACTGGAACATGGATGGTGCGCCATGGGACTACGGCATCGAGCTGATCCCGGAAGACATCGATCGCATCAGCCCGGAACTCGCCAAGGCGCATGAGCGCTTCCCCTGCCTGGCGACTGCCGGCATCCGCAAATGGGTCAACGGTGCCTTCACCTTCACCCCGGACGGCAATCCGATTGTCGGGCCGGTGCGGGGGCTGAAGAATTACTGGGTCGCCTGCGGCGTCATGGCCGGTTTCAGCCAGGGCGGCGGCGTCGGCAAGTCGCTGGCCGAATGGATGATTTACGGCGAACCGCAGGCCGACATTTTTGGCATGGACATCGCCCGCTACGGCGCCTTCGCCGCCAACCGGGAATATCTCAAGCAGACCACGCGCCAGTTCTATTCGCGCCGCTTCGTCATGACCTTTCCCAATGAACGGCTGCCCGCCGGCCGGCCGCTGAAACGCCCCGGTGCCTATGACGGCATGACGGCCGCGGGATGCGAATGGACGGCTTCCTGGGGGCTGGAAATCCCGGCCTATTTCGCGCCGATGGGATTTGCCGAGAACACGACGCTGCGGCGCTCCAACGCCTTCGACATCGTCGGCGACGAGGCGCTGCAGGTGCGGCGCGCCGCCGGTCTCGTCGATATCTCGGCCTATTCGCGCTATGCGGTGGCGGGGCCAGGTGCAGAAGCCTGGCTCGACCGGCTGCTCGCCTGCAGGCTGCCGAAGCCGGGGCGGGCCGGCCTGGCGCCGATGCTCGGTCTTGACGGACGGCTGAAGGGCGACCTCACCGTCTTCAACTGGGGCGGCGGCAGCTATTGGCTGATGGGCTCCTACTATCTCCGGGAATTCCACATGCGCTGGTTCGAGAGCCATGCGGCTGAAGGCGTCACCGTCGCCGACCTGTCCGACACGATGAGCGGCTTTCTGCTGACCGGGCCGAACGCGCGCAAAATACTGGAGCGAACGACGCATCAGGATGTTTCCGGCGCAGCGCTGCCGTTCATGGCCTGCGGCGCATTTGATATCGGCATGGTGCAGGCACGTGTTGCGCGGCTGTCGATATCAGGCGAACTCGGCTTCGAAATCAGTTGCCCCGTGACCATGCATGCCACTCTGCGCGACACGCTGCTGGGCGCTGGCGAGGATCTGGGCCTTGCCGAAATCGGCTACTATGCGCTCAATGCGCTGCGGCTGGAGAAGAGCTTTGGCATCTGGTCGCGCGAATTCACGCAAGGCTACACGCCGGGCCAGACCGGTCTCGACCGGTTCATCGCTTTCGGCAAGAGCGACTTCATCGGCCGCGAAGCTGCCTTGAAACAGCGCGAGGCCGGTAGCGGCCAAAGCCTTGTGACCCTGGAAATCGATGCGTTCGACGCCGACGCCAGCGGCTTCGAGCCGGTCTGGTATCAGGGCCGACGCGTCGGCTTCGTCACGTCGGGCGGCTATGGCTATACGGTCGGCAAGAGCCTGGCGCTGGCGCTGGTCGACCGCGATGTTGCAGGCGAGGGCACCGCGCTCTCCGTAAATGTCGTGGGTGAGGAACGGCCGGCGCATGTCGTCGCGGCCTCGCCCTACGATCCCGAGGGCAAGGCAATGCGGCAATGAGGAGGATTTCCGATGGTCGATGACGCGGCACGGGATGGCAGGCGCGAACGCCGGCGTGGACGCACGGGCGAGGCCGGCAGCGAAAGCAGCCGCCGGCCGAATTACCATTCGCTGAAGAACCCGTTCCTGCCGCAGCCGATCTTTTCGGACGATCAGGTGGCCGCGATTCACGACACCGCGCTGCGGGTGCTGGAAGAGCTCGGCATCAAGGTGCTGCTGCCGCAGGCGCGTGAGCTTTTCGCCAGCGCCGGCGCGCTGGTCGATCCGGACACCGACATGGTGCGCATCGGGCGCGACATGGTGACGACGGCACTCGCCTCGGCGCCGAGATCGATCCACGCTCACGCCGGTTCGCGCGCCCGCGATCTGACGCTGGAGCTCGGCTCGATGACCTTCCTGGCCGGATGCGGGGCGCCGAACGTCACCGATCTCGAGCGCGGCCGGCGGCCGGGAACACTGGCGGATTTCGAGGATCTCATGCGGCTGGTGCAGCATTTCGACGTGCTGCATATGCTGGGGCCCTGCATCGAACCGCAGGATGTCGACAACCGCTTTCGGCACTATGCCGTCAACCGCGCGCAGCTGACGCTGTCGGACAAGTTTCCATTCGTCTTCGCGCGCGGCACGCCGCAAGTCCAGGACGGGTTCGAGATGCTTCGTCTGGCGCGCGGCCTGTCGCAGGACGAGTTTCTGGCAAATGCATATTGCTACACCGTCATCAACACCAACTCGCCGCGCCAGCTCGACATCCCGATGGCGCAAGGCATCATCGATTTCGCCCGCGCGGGCCAAATCTCCGTCATCACGCCGTTCTGCCTGGCAGGCGCCATGGCGCCGATCACGGTGGCCGGCGCGTTGACGCTGCAGCACGCCGAAGCGCTGGCCGGGCTGACGCTGGCGCAGATCGTGCGGCCGGGTGCGCCGGTCGTCTATGGCTCGTTCTCTTCCAATGTCGACATGAAATCCGGTGCGCCGGCCTTCGGTACGCCCGAGCATGTCAAGGCGACGCTGGGCGCCGGCCAGCTGGCGCGCTTCACCGGACTGCCGTGGCGGTCCGGCGGCGGCAGTGCCGCAAACATCTCGGATGCGCAGGCCGCGCACGAAACGCAGTTCGCGCTGTGGGGTTCGGTACTGGCTGGGGCGACGATGTGCATCCATGCCGCCGGCTGGCTGGAGGGCGGCCTCAGTGTCTCCTTCGAGAAGCTGATCACCGACATCGAGGCGCTGCAGACGGTGGCTGAACTCTGTGCCGTAACCCCGGGTGACAGCGATGCCATCGGTTTCGAGGCGATCGCCGAGGTGCAGCCGGGCGGCCATTTCTTCTCGGCCGGCCACACCATGGTGCGCTACCGCACCGCCTTCTACGAACCGCTGGTGGCCGACTGGTCGAATTTCGGCAATTGGACGCAAAGAGGGTCGAAGACGGCGAGCGAGCGCGCCACCGGCGTCTGGAGGCGGGTGCTTTCCGATTTCGCGCCGCCGGCAACGGCTGCCGCCACCGCCGGCGTGCTGGATGAGTTTATCGCGCGGCGCACGGCAGAGGGCGGAGCGGCGCCGGTGTCTTAAGGCCGGCTCTCGCTGATCGCCCTGGTTGTGGCGCGATCCGGAGCCTACAGCGCCTCCCGCGCATTCAAGGTTGCGGCCGGTGCACTGCGGCACCGGTGTGCTGTTTGAGGGGAGGACGACATCGGCGGTCCTGCTGCCACCATCAATCGCTGTCGCGTGCGACCAGCTCCAGCGGCCAGACCTCGCGGATGATCCGCGGCCCCTCCGGGCCGGCGAAGGCGGGAAGCGACGCCAGCAGCATTTCGGCGAGGCGTTGTCCCATTGGCTCCAGCGCCGGGCGGAAGGCGGTCAGCGCCGGGGAAAAATAGCGGCAGAGCGGCGTGTCGACGATGACGGTCACCGCCATGTCTTGACCCGGCCTGATGCCCATCTCGGCCAGCGCCTTGCAGCCGCCCAGCGCCATTGCGTCATTGTTGAAGATGATGGCGGTCGGCGGGGCCTTGGAGCGCATCACCTGAGGCGTCACCTCGTAGCCGCCGGCCTCGTTGATGAAGCCGGAGGCGATCAGCTCGGGGTCGATCTCGATGCCGTGCCGCTTTAGGGCCTTGCGGTAGCCGGCCAGGAACAAATAGCCGAAGTTGAGGTCGAGCGACGGACGGACGGCTGCGATGCGGCGGTGGCCGCGCGCCACCAGGCGGTCGACGGCGTCGGCGCCGGCCTTCTCGAAATCGAGGTCGAGGGAAGGATAGGACTTGGCCCCGGAGCGACTGCGGCCGAGCGTGGCGAAGGGAAAGCCGGCTTGCGTGAGATAGTCGATGCGCTCGTCCTCGCGCCGCGTCCAGGCCAGCAGCACCGCGTCGGCGCGGCGCGTTTCGACGACACGGCGCAGGCGCTCCTGCTGGTAGTCGCCCGGCGCCCCCATGACCACGGTCAGGTCGAGCCCGCTTTCGGCAAGCCTGGCCTGCAGCCCGATCAGGAATGGAATGAAGAACGGCTCGCCATATTGCTGGTCACCGGGATGCGGCTGCAGCATGAAGGCGATCGAATGGGTGGCGCCTTGCCTCAGGCTGCGGCCGGACTGGTTCGGCGAATAGTTGAGCGTCCTGGCCGCCTCGAGCACGCGCTGGCGCGTGTCGGCATTGACGTCGGCGCGGCCGTTCAGCGCTCGCGACACCGTGCCGATCGAAATGTTCAGGTGACGGGCAAGGTCGTGAATGCTGGATGCCAAGTGACTGTACTCCCCTTGCTTGGCTAGCACCGGTGGCCGCTGAGGCCAAGGCGACAGGACGATTTTCGCCAACGGCCAATTGACATTCTACGCCTTCGGGTGTGTTCTCGTAAACGTTTACGGAAAAACGTTTACGGTCCTGCCGTGAATGCCGTGACGATCGGTCTGGAGGGACCGAGCGGAGGAGGAGCGCTGGATGATCGATGTCGTCCTGGTCGGCTGCGGAGCGATGAGCAAGGCCTGGCTCGATGCCATCAGGCAGATACACGGGCTCACCCTTGTCGGCCTCGTGGATCTCGATGCCGAGAGGGCACGGGCGAGGGCGCGCGAATACGATCTCACCAATGCCGTCATCGGCAGCAATCTCGACGCCGTGCTCGACCAGACCAAACCGCAAGCGGTGTTCGACGTGGTGGTTCCAGCCGCCCGGCGCGAAGTCGCTTTTTCCGCTTTTGCCCACAATTGCCATCTGCTGACGGAAAAGCCGCTCGCCGACAGTCGGGAAAATGCGCGCGCCATCGTCGAGGCCGCGCGCCGCGCCGCGCGCATCCATGCGGTCGTGCAGAACCGCCGCTATGTCGCCGATGTCAGGCGCATCCGCAGGTTCCTGGATTCCGGCGCCATTGGTACGCCGACCAGCATCCACGCCGACTTCTTCGTCGCGCCGCATTTCGGCGGCTTTCGCGAGGAGATGGCGCATGTGCTGCTGCTCGACATGGCGATCCACACCTTCGACGCCGCCCGCTACATGGTCGCCGGCGAGCCGGCCAATGTCTATTGCCAGGAATGGGAGCCGGCCAATTCCTGGTACCGGCAGGGATCGTCGGCCAGCGCCGTCTTCGATCTCGGCCGCGGCAAGGTCTTCACCTATGCCGGCAGCTGGTGCGCCGCCGGCTTCCGCACCAGTTGGGAAAGTACATGGCGCATCGTCGCCGAGCGCGGCAGCCTCATCTGGGACGGTCATGACGACCTGAGGGCAGAAGCAGTGATGCCGGGCCGCGACGGAATGTTCGACAAAACCCAGCCGATCGCGGTGCCGCCGCTCGATGCGTCCGATCGCGTCGGCGGCCATCTCGGCATTCTCCAGGATTTCGTGGACGCCATCGAGACCGGCACCGAGCCGGAAACGCGCGGCGCCGACAACATCAAGAGCCTGGCCATGGTTTTCGGCGCCATCGAAAGCGCCGAGACCGGCCGCCGCGTGACAATCGCAGAGGACGCACAATGACGCCGAACCCGCTTCTCGACATCCGGATCGGCACCATGGTGCGGGCCAATCTCGACGACCCGGCGGCTTACGTCAAACAGATCCTGCCGCTCGGCTTCGAGAGCATCCAACCCTTCTTCTGGCAGACGCTTGGCGGCAAGGACCTGCCGCTTCTCGCCGGCCAGATCCGCGAGGCGATCGGCGATGCCGACGTCACCGTGTCCTCGCTCGGCGTGTTCGGCAATCCGCTGGAAGACGGCGAGGTCGACCGCGGCGTGCTCAAGGCCTGGGAGACGGTGATCGACAACGCGCATCTGTTCGGCACCTCGATGGTCAGCGGCTTCACCGGCCGTCTGCGCGGCAAGCCTCTGCCGGACAGCCTGCCGCGCTTCAAGGAGGTCTGGGGACCGCTGGCCAAGCGCGCCGCCGACAAGGGCGTCCGCATCGCCTTCGAGAACTGCGCCATGGACGGCAACTGGGCCGCCGGCGACTGGAATATCGCCCACAATCCGGACGCCTGGGAGATGATGTTCAACGAAGTGCCGGACGACAATCTGGGCCTCGAATGGGAGCCCTGCCACCAGCTCGTCTATCTGATCGATCCGATGCCGCAGATCCGCAAATGGGCGCCGCGCATCTTCCATGTGCACGGCAAGGACGCGACGGTGCGTTGGGACGTGATCCGCGAGCATGGCGTGTTCGGCCGACTGCCCTTCGTGCAGATGCGCACGCCCGGTTTCGGCGACAGCGACTGGACCCGGGTGATCAGCGAATTGCGACTGGCCGACTACAAGGGGGCCATCGATATCGAAGGCTGGCACGACCCGGTCTATCGCGGCGACCTCGAGATCACCGGCCAGGTGCGGGCGCTGGAATATCTCAAGCAATGCCGGGGAGGGGCCAGCTACCTGCCGAACCCGATGTGAGGATCGGCCGGCGGGAGGAGCCGGCCGGGATGTCTGTAGCGCGCATTGCCGAAGCGAATGTCGAAACCCCTCGCTTGCGAGGACAAAAAGGGAGGATAAGTGCATGAGCATGACGATGAGAAGGACCGTTCTGCGCTCGACCGTCGTGGCCGCCGCCACGGTGCTTGCCGCTGCGATCTCCACCTTGCCCGCGCAGGCGCTCGACGCCAAATGGTGCAAGGATGTCCACATCCGCTTCTTCGTCGGCGGCGCCGAGGGCGACGCTTTCGGCACCATCGTCTATAATGGCGCCAAGCAGGCAGAGACCGATCTCGGGCCGAAGGTCGACTACATCTTCTCCCAGTGGGACATCGAAAAGATGGTGCAGCAACTGCGCGAGGCCGTCGCGGTCAAGCCCAACGGCATCGCCATGATGGGCCATCCGGGCGACGCGTCGATCATGCCGCTCGCCGAACAGGCGCACAAGGACGGCATCAAGATGATGTATCAGAACGTGCCGGTGCCGAAGGTGATGGCGGCATTTGGCGGCGGCTATGTCGGCGCCCAGCAGGAACAGCAGGGCCGCGCGCTCGGCGCCGAGGCGTTCAAGCTCGGCAAGCTGAAGGCCGGCGACAAGGCGATCATGATCGGTCCGTTCGAAAACGAAAGTCGCGGCGCGCGCGAGCGCGGCACGGTGGCGGCGCTCAAGGAGGCCGGCGTCGAGGTCATCCAGTTGTCCTCACCGCCGAGCGGCGAATGGGCGTCCGATCCCAATCTGGCCATTCCGGTGATCACCGCGGCGCTGCTCAACAATCCCGACGTCAAGGCGGTCGGCTATCCCGGCGGGCAGATGCTCGGCAATGTCTCGACCTACATGCAGGCGGCGGGACGCAAGGCGGGCGAGATCTTCAATTTCGGCTTTGACACCAGTCCGCAGATCGTCGAGGGCTTCAAGGGCGGCTGGGTGCAATTGACCGCCGACCAGCAACCGTTCCTGCAGGGCTATCTGCCGATCCTCAGCCTCTGCCAGCAGGTGGTGCTGGGGCTGGCGCCGATGAATGTCGACACCGGCGCCGGCTTCGTCACGCCCGAAAATTACGAGATCGTCGCCGAGCTCGCCAAGCAGGCGCTGCGCTGACCTCCCAAGCCGCCGGCCGGGATCTCAGGCCCCGGCCGGTGGGACCGCTGGCGACGAAGCCGGCAAGCGACAATCAAAGCGAGGATCCGATGGCAGAACGCCTCATCGAACTGCGCGACATCAGCAAATCCTATGGCCAGGTCTATGCACTGGGCGGGGTCAATCTCAGCGTCGACCGCGGCGAGGTCGTCGGCCTGCTCGGCGACAATGGCGCCGGCAAGTCGACGCTGATCAAGATCCTCTCCGGCGTGGTCAAGCCGACCAGTGGCGAAATCCTCGTGCGCGGCAAGCCGGTGACCGGGTGGAGCGCCGCGCGTTCCCGCGAGGCCGGCATCGAGACGGTGTTCCAGGACCGGGCGCTGGCCGTGCAGCAGACCATCGTTCGCAACGTCTTCATGGGCCGCGAGCTGACCGGATTCCTGGGCTTTCTCAGGGTCAACAAGGAGATCGAGGAGGCAAGCCGGCTGATGCGCGAGATCGGCTTCACCTCGAAAGTGTTCACGCCGCAGTCGATCGTCGGCCAGCTTTCGGGTGGCGAGCGCCAGGGCGTGGCGATCGCCCGCGCCATCTACAAGCAGGCGGAGTTGATCGTCCTCGACGAGCCGACGACGGCGTTGTCGCTGACCGAAACCGCCAAGGTGTTCCATTTCGTGCGCCAGGTGCGGGCGAGCGGCCGCTCGATCCTGTTCATCGGCCACAACATCCATCATGTCTTCGACATCGCCGACCGCTTCGTCGTGCTCGACCGCGGCAAGGTCGCACTGACGACCGACCGCAGCGAGGTCAAGTCGGCCGAAGATCTCATCAACTTCATGGAAGAGGTCGCGCATCCCGGCGGATTGGCCGGGCTGCACGATGCCGGCGACGCGGAGCAGAGAGCACGATGAGCAAGACCATGGAGCCCGATCTGCACGAGCCGTCCGCCGGCATTCCCCGCCCCAGTGCCCAGAAAGAGTGGAAACACCCATCCGATCACTGGATGCGCGGCTTCATCCTCGACAACCGTGCCGCGCTCGGCACGCTCGCCGTGTTCATCGTCATGATGACGGTGTTCCTGATCGCCAACCCGACCGTCTTCACCACCTGGTATCTCTACCGCTCGGTGCTGACGACGCTGCCGGTGGCGCTGTTCGTGGTGGTGCCGCTGGTGTTCGTCGTCACCTGCGGTGAGATCGACCTGTCGTTTCCGGCAACGATGGGTTTTGCCTCATGGGTCTTCGCGCTGGTCGTGCAGGCCGGCTACGATCCGTTTCTCGGCATCGCCGCGGCGCTCGTCACCGGCATGCTGCTCGGCTTCCTGGTAGGCTCGCTGGTCGTCTATGGCGGACTGTCATCGCTGATCGCCACGCTCGGCATGAATTTCCTGCTGCGCGGCCTGATCCAGATCATCAACGAAGGCAAGTCGATGGCGCTGACCAGCCTCAGCGACAGCTGGGCCTACACGATCTTCTCAAGCCAGCTCCTGGGCATTCCGGTGCAGATCTTCTGGGCCATCGGCTTCGTCGTACTGTCGGCGATGCTCTATAACAGGCATCGCTTCGGCGCGCAGGTGAGGGTGGTGGGCGACAATCCCGACAGCGCCCAGCAAATGGGCATCGACGTCAAGCGCGTGCGGGTGAAAGTGTTCGTCTTCGTCGGCATCGGTGCGGCGCTCGCCGGCACCTTCTCGGTGATGATCAACTTCACCTGGTGGCCGACCGCCGGCGATGGCTATCTCTTGCCGGTGCTGGCCTCGGTGTTCGTCGGCGGCACGCCGACCTGGGGCGGCATCGGCACCGTGGTCGGCGGCGCCATCGGCGCCGTCACCGTGTCGTTCATCCAGACCGGCGTCGTCGCGGCGGGGTTGAGCGGCTTCTACGTGCAGTTCTTCAACGGCCTGATCATCATCCTGTCGCTGCTCGGGCATAAGTGGAACCAGGCAAGGTATCGGTGAGGGCTGTTTCGTTGGCGAACCGCATGCCTTGCGCGGACGCCCATCATTTCGTCATCCACGGGCGAAGCAAGGAGCGTAGCGACGCGGCGCAGACCCGAGGATCCATGCCGCGACTTAAAAGTACCGCTGCGGTTGTGGAATTCTGCTCCGCTGCATTTCTGGGCGAAGGTCGCGGCATGGATCCTCGGGTCTCCGCGACGTCGCTTCGCTCCTGCTCCGCCCGTGGATGACGAAGGTGGGGCTTCCGCCAGAGAATGGTCGCTTGTAGGGCAAGCGGGCGCTCACACCGCCGCGACGAACCCGTCCAGCACGCGCTTCTGGCCGGCCTTGTCGAAGTCGATGGTCAGCTTGTTGCCTTCGATCGCGGAAATGTTGCCGTTGCCGAATTTCTGGTGGAAGACGCGGTCGCCGACATTGAAGGGCGATGGCGTGTCGGCGACGGATTTGGCGACCAGTTCGCCGTCGATGGTGCGGCCTTTGACCGAGGTGCGGCCGGCGCCGTAGCCGGAATCGGTCTCGCCATAGCCGATGCGCTCGACCTGGTGGCCGGAGCGCGAGCCCCAGTTGCGGTCGGTGGCTTCGGTGCGGTTGGCCTGCGCGCGCTGCCAGCCCGGCGTCGCATAGGTGTTGGAGAAGGCGCCGGATTTTTCGGTGTCGGCGCCGACATTGTCGAAGCGCGAGGCGCCATAGGGGTTCTGCCGTCCTGCGCCCTGGCCGCCGCGGCCGGAGGCAAAAGAACCGCCGCCGTAGGAGTTGCCGTAGCCGCCATAGGAGTTGCCGCTTTCGGCGACCTCGACATGGGCTTCCGGCAGTTCGTCGAGAAAGCGCGACGGGATGGTCGACTGCCACAGGCCGTGGATGCGGCGGTTGGAGACGAACCACAGATGCAGGTTCTTCTTGGCGCGAGTCAGGCCGACATAGGCAAGCCGGCGCTCTTCCTCCAGCCCGGAGCGGCCGCCTTCGTCCAGCGCTCGCTGGTGCGGGAACAGACCTTCTTCCCAGCCGGGCAGGAAGACGGTCTCGAATTCGAGGCCCTTGGCCGAATGCAGCGTCATGATCGAGACGGCGTCGAGCCCGGCGTTCTGCTCAGCGTCCATGACCAGTGCGACATGCTCGAGGAAGGAGCGCAGCGATTCATACTCCTCCATCGAGCGGATCAGCTCTTTCAGGTTCTCCAGCCGGCCGGGGGCTTCAACCGAGCGGTCGTTCTTCCACATGTCGGTGTAGCCGCTCTCTTCGAGAATGGTCTCGGCGAGTTCGGTGTGCGGCGTGGTTTCCAGCGCCTTCTGCCAGCGTTCGAAATTGGCCGCGACTTCGCGCAAGGCGGCGCGCGGCTTCGGCTTCAACTCGTCGCTTTCGGCGAGCTTGGCGGCGGCTTCCAGCATTGGGATGCGCAGCGCGCGGGCCGTGTCGTGGATCTGGCGGATGGTGGCTTCACCAAGGCCGCGCTTGGGCACATTGACGATGCGCTCGAAGGCGAGGTCGTCGGCGCCTTGCGCCACCACGCGGAAGAAGGCCAGCGCATCGCGGATCTCCATGCGCTCGTAGAAACGCGGGCCGCCGATGACGCGGTAGTTGAGACCGAGCGTGACGAAACGATCCTCGAATTCGCGCATCTGGAAGGACGCGCGGACCAGGATCGCCATGTCGTTGAGATTGTGCTTTTGCCGCTGGTAGGTCTCGATGGTCTCGCCGACGGCGCGCGCTTCTTCCTCGGAATCCCAGGCGGCGTGGACATGCACCTTGCCGTCCTCCGGCTCGTTGCGGTCGGTGAACAGCGTCTTGCCGAAGCGGCCCTCATTGTGGGCTATGAGGTGGGAGGCGGCCCCCAGTATGTGCGCGGTCGAGCGGTAGTTGCGCTCCAGCCGGATGATGGTGGCGCCGGGAAAATCCTTGTCGAAGCGCAGGATGTTGTCGACCTCGGCGCCGCGCCAGCCATAGATGGATTGGTCGTCATCGCCGACGCAGCATATATTCACGCTCACGGGCTGTTCCGCGCCTGCCGGCGCGGGCCCTCCGCGGGGGCCTCGCAACGGCTCGGACGGACGGTCGTCCTTGCGGCCTTCGGCCGATTGGAGATTAGTCGCCGAAGGCTTGCGCCCGGCATCCGGCCTTTGCGCCAGGAGCCGCAGCCACATGTACTGGGCGGTGTTGGTGTCCTGGTACTCGTCGACGAGGATGTATTTGAAGCGCTTATGGTATTCCTTGAGCACGTCCGGATTGGCGCGGAAGATGCGGATCGGGTGGCAGAGCAGGTCGCCGAAATCGCATGCGTTCAGCGTCTTCAGCCGCTCCTGATAGGCCTTGTAGAGCTCGCGGCCCTTGCCGTTGGCGAAGGCGCGCGCATCGCCCTCGGCGATGTCGGCCGGGCCTTGCCCCTTGTTCTTCCAGCCGTCGATCATCTGGGCGAACTGCTTGGCCGGCCAGCGCTTGTCGTCCAGACCTTCGGCCTGGATCAGCTGCTTGATCAGCCGCACGACGTCGTCGGTGTCGAGGATGGTGAAATCGGAGCGCAAACCGGCGAGTTCAGCATGGCGGCGAAGCAGCTTCACTCCAATCGAGTGGAAGGTGCCGAGCCATGGCATGCCCTCGACATTGCCTTCGCCGATCAGCACGCCGATGCGGATCTTCATCTCGCGCGCGGCCTTGTTGGTAAAGGTCACCGCGAGGATCTGCGACGGGAACGCCTTGCCGGTGGCGAGGATGTGAGCGATGCGCGTGGTGAGCACGCGGGTCTTGCCGGTGCCGGCTCCGGCCAGCACCAGAACCGGGCCTTCGGTGGTTTCCACCGCCAGCCGTTGCTCGGGGTTCAGCCCCTTGAGATAGTCGGGCGCGTTGTTGTGGCCGCTGCGGGCAGCCATGGCGCGCGCGGCGATGCCCGACGGGGCCGTGGGCCGCGCATTGGGTTCGTCGAAAAAGGGCATGTCTTCGGAAAAGCCGGACATTGCCCCGAATGTAGTGATTCGGTGGGGAAAGACCAGAACTGTCTACGTTTTGTTCCGCTAAAGTGCCCGATTGCTGCCCCGCGCTCCCACTGCGGTCGATGTTATTCCAATTGCGATGGACCATTACCGCCTGCGCTTGAGGCCCGTGCTTGACAGGCGGGACCGTCAGGAGAAAGTTGTGCTTCGGGCAGCGACGCAATGCCGGGTTGCCATGGCCGCGCCGCGAAGCGCAACAGTCGAAGGAGTATCATCTTGGCTGTCACCATCACATCCCTCATTCTTTTCCTCATCGGCCTGGCACTCGGCGGCGGCGGCATCCGCCTGGCGATGCTGGGCGGCAGCTGGTACTATGTCGTTGCCGGCCTTGCCTTCCTGATCGCCGCCTGGCTGCTCTACCGGCGCCGGTCCACCGCACTGTGGCTCTACGCGGTGATCGTGCTCGGCACGTTGGCCTGGGCGGTCTGGGAAACCGGCTTCGACTGGTGGGAACTTGGACCGCGCGGCGGCATCATCGTGCTTCTCGCTTTGTGGCTGCTGACGCCGTGGGCGAGGCGGGGTCTTGTCGGCCCTGACGCACGCGCGCCGCTGATCCTTGCCGTGCTGGCCTCGCTGGCCGTCGCCGGTTATTCGATGACTTCAGATCCGAAGGACATTGCCGGCGAACTTGGCACTGACAAGGTGGTCGCCAACGCCAATCTTGGCAATGATGTGCCGGCCGGCGAGTGGCACTATTACGGACGTACGCAGTTCGGCCAGCGCTATTCGCCGCTCGACCAGATCACACCGGACAATGTCGCCAAGCTGCAGCCTGCCTGGACCTACCAGACCGGCGACGTGAAGGGTCCGGACGATGTCGGCGAGACCACCTATCAGGTGACGCCGCTGAAGATCGGCGACACGCTCTACATCTGCACGCCGCACAATTTCGCCATCGCCATCGATGCCGCGAGCGGCAAGGAGAAATGGCGCTTCGATCCCAAGGTCAAGCTCGACAAGGACCGCCAGCACCAGACCTGCCGCGGCGTGGCCTATTATGCCGATGCCGCCGGCGCCGCCGGGCAGCCCTGTGCGACCCGCGTCTACCTGCCGACCTCGGACGCGCGGCTGATCGCGCTCGACGCCGCCAACGGGCAGGTCTGCCCGGCTTTCGCCGAGGGCGGCACGCTGAACCTTCTGACCAACATGCCCTATCCGAAGTCGGGCTATTACTACTCGACCTCGGCCCCGCTGATATCAGGCGGCAAGATCATTGTCGGCGGCGCGGTCAACGACAATTATTCGACGCAGGAGCCGTCCGGTGTCATCCGCGCCTACGACGCTGCCACCGGCGCGCTGGTGTGGAACTGGGATTCCGGCAATCCGGACCAGACGACGCCGCTGCCGGCCGGCCAGACCTATACCGCCAACTCGCCCAACATGTGGTCGACGCCGAGCGCCGACGAGAAGCTCGGCCTGCTCTACGTGCCGCTCGGCAACCAGACGCCGGACCAGCTCGGCGCCGGGCGCAGTTCCAATGTCGAGAAGTTCTCGTCGTCGATCACCGCGCTCGACCTCAACACCGGTCAGGTGCGATGGGTGCGGCAGACCGTGCACCACGATCTCTGGGACATGGACGTACCGGCACAGCCGAGCCTGATCGACATCACCAAACCCGACGGCACGGTGGTGCCGGCGCTGGTCGGACCGACCAAGCAGGGCGACCTCTATGTGCTCGACCGCCGCACCGGCGAGCCGGTCATTGCGGTCAACGAAGTGCCGGCGCCGGGCGGCGCGATCGAAGGCGACCACACATCGCCGACGCAGCCGGTCTCCGATCTCACCTTCATGCCGAAGCCGCTCACCGGCGCCGACATGTGGGGCCTAACCATGTTCGACCAGTTGGCCTGCCGGATCGAATTCCAGGGCCTGCGCTATGAGGGTCGCTATACGCCGCCTTCCGTCCAGGGGTCGCTGATCTACCCCGGCAACTTCGGCACCTTCAACTGGGGCGGCGTCGCCGTCGATCCGGTCCGGCAGGTGCTGTTCGGCATGCCGACCTACCTGGCGTTCAAATCGCAGTTGATCCCGCGCGATCAGGTGCCGCCGCCGGACGAAGGGCGCGGCAGCGAGCAGGGGCTGAACCGCAACGAGGGCGCGCCCTATGCGGTGGTGATGGGACCGTTCCTGTCGCCGCTCGGCATTCCTTGCCAGGCGCCGCCCTGGGGCTATGTCGCCGGCGCCGATCTCAGGACCGGCAAGATCGCCTACAAGCACCGCAACGGCACCGTCTACGATATGACGCCGCTGCCGCTGCCCCTGAAAGTCGGGGTGCCGGGCATCGGCGGGCCGATGATCACGGCTGGCGGCGTCGCCTTCCTGGGGGCCGCGGTCGACGACTATCTGCGCGCCTACGACCTGACATCGGGCAAGCAGCTGTGGCAGGCGCGGCTGCCGGCCGGCGGGCAATCGACGCCGATGACCTATACGGTCGCCGACGGCCGCCAGTTCGTGGTCATTGTCGCCGGCGGCCACGGTTCGGTCGGCACCAAGCCTGGGGACTATGTGATGGCCTACGCGCTGCCGAAGTAGGCGACAGGGTAACGCGATCTTTCAGAGGTCGCGCCGCCCCTCATCTGTGCCGGTGTCTTTCCCCGTATAGTGACGGGGAGAAGTGCCCGACTGGGCGATGAGGGGCGGCAAATCTTCCGATCGACCCGTTGTCGATCAGCCAATCCCTAGATGACCCTTCAGGCTGGGCACCGAGCCGAGCACCTTGTTGGTCAGGTCGGGGCCGGCGGCGGCTTCGGCCTGCTGGATCAGCGTTGCACCGGCCTTCTGGATTTGCGCCATATCGAGCCCGGATGCTTTGAGCGCGGCGATGCCGTTGATCAGCGCGCCGGCCTTCTCGCCGAGAACGCCGCCAAGCGCGCCCTGCAACGACGACAGAAAACCGCCACCGCCGGCCGGAGCGGCGGCCATGACGTCATATTGATGGGCGAGGTCGTCGGCGCCGGGGATCTTGGCGAAGAACGCCGAGGCGCTTGTGCCTTCCGCCTCGTGTTCGAGCACCGAGAAAATGGTGCCGACGACTTTCTCCGTCGTCGCCTGGTCGAGGCCGGCCTTCTGCGAAACGGTGTTGACGATGTCCTGGACGTTCATAGCGTCACCTCAACCCTGGTTTTTCGTGTTGCGGTTCCGCTCAGCGCGGACCCTGATCAACGATCGTCTGCCTGCGTTCAGAACCATCGAGCACAGGGCCAAAGCGACGGCCGCCGCAAGGACGAGCGCGCTGGCGAGGATCGGGGAAGGCATGGTCATGGTCATCGCTTCCTTCTGGGTTTGACGTGTAGGCACGCGGTCAAGATACCGTCGATAGCCACCTTCCCTCACGATTGTGGCAGCGCCAGCAGGATTTATCGCCAATGACCAAAAAGTGATGACACGGCCGTGCATGGCACCGGCTTTACTGCCGGGACGCGGCCAGCGGCCTACGCCCTGAGGCAATCGGCGGCCGCGATGAGTGCTCGACTGGACCATGCCGGCTTGGTCCCTATGTAGCTGGCAATTAAAGCCCGAAGCAGAGGACCCGATCCATGACGAAACCCGACGCCAAGCCCGCCATCACCCAGGCGATGATCGACGCCTATGACGAATATACGCATCTGACGCTCGATCGCCGCCGGTTCATGGAGCAGTTGACCCGGCTTGCCGGATCGGGTGCGGCGGCCGCCGCGATCGCCCCGCTTCTGGCGGCAAATTCGGCGCAAGCGGCTGTTGTCGCCGACAACGATCCGCGGGTGAAGGGCGAGGACATCAGCTATCCCGGCGGCAGCGGCGAAATGAAGGGCTATCTGGTCAAGCCGGTGGACAAGGCGGGCAAGCTCGGCACGGTGATCGTCGTGCATGAGAACAGGGGGCTCAACCCGCATATCCGCGATGTGACGCGACGCGTGGCGCTGGAGGGGTTCGTGGCGCTGGCGCCGGATTTTCTGTCGCCGCTCGGCGGAACACCAACCGATGAAGACAAGGCGCGCGACATGTTCGCCAAGCTCGATCCGGCGCAGACCATCGCCGACGGTGTCGCGACCGTCGCTTTCCTCAAGAGCGACAAGGACGGCAACGGCAAGGTCGGCGCCATCGGCTTCTGCTGGGGTAGCGGCACGGTCAACATGCTGGCCATCAACGCCCCCGATCTCAGTGCCGGCGTTGCCTATTACGGCATGCAGCCGAAGGCCGCCGATATGTCCAAGATCAAGGCGGCCTTGCTGCTGCACTATGGCGGACTGGACGAGCGCATCAATGCCGGCATCGACGCCTTCAAGAAGGAACTCGACGCGGCGCATGTCGAATACACGGTCTATGTCTATGAAGGCGCCAACCATGCCTTCAACAACGACACGTCGGCAGCGCGCTACGACAAGAAGGCGGCCGACCTGGCCTGGGGCAGAACGATCGCCTTCCTCAAGCAGAAACTGGCATAGGGGCGTCCGTCTAATCCGTGTTCGCCGGCTTGTGGAAGGCGACGCCGGCGGCCACAAGCGCAATGCCGAGGCAATCGGTAAAGCTTGGAATCTGGCGCAGCACGACGACGCCGATCAGCGTCGCGGTGACGGGCAGCAGCGACAGCATCAGCGCGAAGCTCGCGCGTGGCAGCCGCGACATGGCGAGCTGGTCGCAGATGTAGGGGATAACCGACGAGCAGATGCCGACGCCGATGGCGGCGAGCAGCAGCGGCGGCGAGAAAAAGGCCGGCAGCGCATCGGTGAAGCCGATCGGCAGCACGACCACGAAAGCGATCGCCATGGCGGCACCCAGGCCGGCAATGCCGCTGCCTGCGCCCGAAGCGGCGACGCGGTGGCCGAGCACGATGTAGCCGACAAACAGCGCGCCGTTGAGGAAGGCCCAGAACAGCCCGATGGGATCATCGGACCATCTGACGTCGATGAGCAGCAAGGTGCCGGTCACCGCGACGGCAAGGGCGGCAAGATTGCGCGAGCTCCTGAGGCCGACCACCGCGACCCCGATGGTGCCGACGAATTCGATCGCCGCCACCAGCGAGATAGGCAGGCGGTCGAGCGCCAGGTAGAACGAACAGTTCATCACCGCCAGACAGGCGCCGAAGGCCAGCAACAGCAGCCTTGTCGAGCGATCGGCGCGGGCGAAGCTTCGCCATGGACGGGTCAGGGGTGCGAAGATGAGTGCTGCCGTGGCGATGCGCAGCCACGCCATGCCGAGCACGCCGACATGCGGGAAAAGCAGCACGGCGAAAGCCGGCCCGAGATAGTGGAAGACGGCGCTGACGCCGAACCAGACATGCGGCGGCAATTTTTCCGTCAGCCTGGCGAGGGTGGGATTGCCGGGGGCAGGGTCTGCTGTAAGAGCTTGCGTTTGATCATCCATCGGATCAGTATCGCAGGCATATTTGCCGGTTTATATGAGTGATGATGGGCTCGTCTGGCGAGAGTTCTCTCGGAAGCAAGGAATTTCCTATGAAGCGCCTTCGAACTGAAAGTGCCGATCTCGATGCCGCCGACATGAAGATCCTGCGTCTGCTGGAGAAGGACGCGCGCACCAGCACGGCGGAGCTGGCACGCTCGGTTGGCCTGTCGGCGCCGAGCGTGGCAGAGCGCATCAAGCGGCTGCAGGAAAGTGGCGTCATCGAGGCCTATTCGGTCAGGATCAACCCGGCGGCACTCGGCCTGCCGCTGTCGGCATGGCTGCGCATCCGGCCGGTGCCGGGGCAACTGGCCGTCGTGGCCGAGATCATCCGCGAACTGCCGGAGATCGTGCAATGCGATCGCGTGACCGGAGAGGATTGTTTCGTCGCGCTGGCGCATGTCGGCTCGGTGGCCGACCTCGAGCGGGTGATCGACCGCATTATTCCTTATGCGATGACCAATACGGCGATCATCCAGTCGTCGCCGGTGGTGGCGCGCTCGGCCCTGGCGGCATTGAGGCGCCAGGCTTGACGTACAGGGAGAGGACCTATGCGTGGCCGCGCTTCATGCGCGCCTGCTTCAGGATGGCGCGCCAGCGGATCATGTCGAACGGGATCGGCTCGTTGTTGTTGGCGATGTGGAAGATCTCGTTGTTGACGTTCTTGAGCGAGCGCCAGAAATCATAGTCGGTGATGCGCGGATCGGCAGCCAGCCTGTCCACCTCGACCTTGATGTCGGTTTTCATGCACTTTCCTCGAACCGGCGCCGCGCCGCCCGTGTCGCTACCTCGATGCGGATCGTTTTCGACCGACCCGCTGAGTCGCGCAACGGCTCAAATGGCTTGTTCCCGTTAAAACCTTGGTAAGGTTAACGTGGCCGCCAAGCCGCTTCAAGCACTGGTGTCGGTGGATTTGAAGGTCCCGCGATTTTGGGTTGCAGGTGTGGCTTTGAGGTCCGATCGTCGCCCTATTTGCGTTTGATGCCGATCGAGCGGCCGGCCCGTTCCGGCATCGGCAGTGCCGAATGGGCGGCGCGCATGGCTTCGACCCTGGCCAGCACATCGGTGGGGAAGGGCGCCACCTTCGGCCCGGACATGTCGACATGCAGCGACAGCGATTCGGACGTCGCGGCCAGCCAGCCGTCGACATGGCGGATTTCCTGATAGGCCCGCAGCCGCTTGTCGTCGTGGTCGATGAGTTGGAAAGAGACCGTGACCTTATGCTCGAGATGCAGCTCCTGCACGTAGCAGACATGGACTTCGGCCGTGTAGATGGTGAGGCGACGATCCCTGGCATAGTTCGGTCCCATGCCCATTGCCTCGAAGGCGTCGTCCGAGCAGCGGTCGAACAGCACGTTGTAATAGGCCATGTTGAGATGGCCGTTGTAGTCGATCCAGTCCTTCTCGATGTCCATGGGTTTTGAGACGAAGGGAGTGGGGATGGGCATCGAAACTTCCTTGTTCTGGTGCTGGACAGAGCGTGGCTCCGGAGACTACGCATCCATAGACGCATAACAAGCGTGGACGCTGGTCCATTCGCGGAGGAATTCATGGCTCTGAGCGACCTCAACCCGGTCGAACGCAACGAGGAGGGCATCGCCGCCGTGCTAGGCATCCTCAAGCAGCAGCTTGGCGAGCGATTCCAGACCGGCCAGGCGACCCGCTCGCAGCATGCCCACACCACCACCTATATTCCGACGCAGGCGCCGGACGGCGTCGCGTTTCCCGAGACGGCCGCCGAGGTGCAGGAGATCGTGCGGGCCTGTGCCGCGCACCGCGTGCCGGTGATCGCCTTCGGCGTCGGCTCCTCGCTGGAGGGTCACACCAACGCACCGGGCGGCGGCATATCGGTCGACACGTCGCGCATGAACCGCATCCTGGCGGTCAATCCGCAGGACCTCGACTGTACGGTCGAACCCGGCGTCACCCGCGAGGACCTTAATCGGCATCTGCGCGACACCGGCCTGTTCTTTCCGATCGATCCGGGCGCCAATGCCTCGCTCGGCGGCATGGCGGCGACGCGGGCGTCCGGCACCAATGCCGTGCGCTACGGCACGATGCGCGAGAACGTGCTGTCACTGACCGCCGTGATGGCCGACGGCGAGACGGTGACGACCGGCAAGCGCGCGAAAAAGAGCTCGGCCGGCTATGATCTGACGCGGCTGCTGGTCGGCTCGGAAGGCACGCTCGGCATCATCACCTCGCTGACGCTGAAGCTGCAAGGCATCCCGCAGGCGATCTCTGGCGGCGTCTGCCCGTTTCCGAGCGTCGAGGCGGCCTGCAACGCGGTCATCGCGACGATCCAGATGGGCATCCCGGTGGCGCGCATCGAACTGGTCAACGCGCTGCAGATGCGGGCGATGAAGAACTATTCGAAGCTCGACTATCCCGAAAGCCCGTGCCTGTTCGTCGAGTTTCACGGCAGCGATGCCGGCGTTGCCGAACAGGCCGAGACCTTTGGCATGATCGCGGAGGAGAATGGCGGCGGGCCGTTCCTATGGACCAGCGTCGCCGAGGAGCGCACAAAACTGTGGAAGGCCAGGCACGACGCCTACTGGTCGTCGCTGACACTGCGGCCGGGCGCCAAGGGGCTGTCGACCGATGTCTGCGTGCCGATCTCGCGCTTTGCCGAATGCGTCATGGAAACCGAAGCCGACATAGCCGAGATGGGTCTGATCGCGCCGATCGTCGGCCACGCCGGCGACGGCAATTTTCACGTGCTGGTGCTGATGGATGTCAACGATCCCAAGGAGATCGCATTGTCGGAAAAGTTCGTCGCGCGGCTCAACATGCGGGCGATCGCCATGGACGGCACCTGCACCGGCGAGCACGGCATAGGCCAGGGAAAGATCGGCTTCCTGCGCCATGAACTCGGCCACGGCGTCGACATCATGCGCACGATCAAGCAGGCCCTGGATCCGCTTGATATCATGAACCCGGGCAAGGTTTTGCCGGGGGACTAGGCGAATCCTCCAGCGCAAGGCCGCAGGCGGCTCGTCTTGACCATGCCACCATTCGGGCCGAGACTTCGCCGAGCAGCGAGGCCTGAAACAGACAGGCGTGCCAGCGGAGGAGAAGCGTCATGGCGATTTCACGCAAGGAAGAGGCGCGGGCGCTGAGCGCCGACGAACAGGAATTGGTGGAGAAATCGCACCATCCTTCGGTGCAGGAGCTTTCCGACGCCGATCTTGCCGGTCTGGTCAAGCTGTTGCGGGACCGGCGCGACAAGGCGCAGACCGAGGCGCATCGGCGCCGCCGCGAAATGCGGGGCAAGGGAGCGCCGAAAGGTGCTGCGCCCTCAAAGTCCGATGGCGGTTCGCAGGTAAAGCTGGCGGTGCTGGCCATGGCGATGCGGCGGCTGAATGGCGAGGCCGAGCGGCGCCGGCAACTGGCGGCCAGCGTTTCGCTGGTTGGGAATGCGCGCAAGGTGCTGGCCATGAAGCAAAATGCGCCGGCGGACGGTCCCGCGCTCAATTCGCGGACGGCTCACAAGGGCATGCGCGCCGTGGCTAGCAAGCGGGCGCCGAAGCTGGTCCGGCCGGCGGAACTCGGCCGGCAGCGCAAGGCGGGCAAGGTGGCACAAGCGAAGCGCGACGCACGCTGATCTTCGCCGATAGAGGCCGTCAGCCGTTCTTTACCGGGCGGCGGGAAGCTTCTCCTGCGCGCCCTCGACAAGCGCCTGCAGCATGGGGCGGGTTGGCGCGAAGAACGTTGTGCCGGTCTGCGGCGTCGAGAAATCGAGCAGGCGGTCGTAGGCGCCCGGCGGGTCGCCGATATACATGCGCTGCAGCATCTTCTCGATCACCCAAAGATATCTGGAATAGCCGATGAAATAGGTGCCGAACTCGTTTTGTCCGGGCCTGCCGAACGGCATGTTGTCGCGCAATATGTCGTACTCGTTGCCATCGGCATCCTCGATGGTGGCCAGCGACTTGTGTGATTTGCGCGGCGCGTCGTCATCGTCGATTTCGATGTTGTCGATCTTGGTGCGGCCGATGATTTCTTCCTGGAGAGGCGTCGGCGTCCGCCCCCATGCCTGGAGATCGTGCAGGTACTTCTGGACGACGACATAGCTGCCGCCAGCGAAGTCGGCGTCTTCATCGCCGACGAGCGCAGAGGCGGGCAAATCGAGGCCGGTCGGGTTGGCGGTGCCGTCGATGAAGCCGAGCAGGTCGCGCGCATCGAAATAGCGAAAGCCGGAAACCTCGTCGACGACGCTCACGCCGTCGCCGAGATTGTCGAGCAGAATGCGCTCGAACTCGAAGCACATGTCGGGGCGTTCGGAGCGGATGTGGAAGAGAAGATCGCCAGCGGTCGAGGGCGCCGAATGAACGGATCCCTTGATCGGCGCAAACGGTTTCAGTTCCAGCGGCCGCCGATCTGGAGAAAGACGATCCCAGAGATCGCGGCCGATGCCGGCAATGCACGAAAGCCGCCCGGAAAGATCGCGGAACCCGACGGTTTTGACGAGATCGTCGAGCCCACCAAGCACGGAGGCCACCTTGGCGAGCGCGGTCTGCTCGCCGGCGACGGTGACGACAAGAAAGACCGCCGAAAGCGACAGCGGAGCGTCGACGCTTTGCGCGTCGATCGGCACGCGATCCCAGTTCTTCCCAGACATCCGAATTCTCCGCTTTGCGAGGATTTGTTTCAGATCATCCGGGATCGCGCAACACTGGATGAATTGCCTCTTTATCGACACGCGGATGCGGGTAGAGTGCGGCAGAATTTCAATCAACCCATTCGGAGCTGATGCTCGCACGCCTGTTCGTGATCTTTGGTGGCCTGTTCGTGCTGGTGCTATGTGCGGCGCTGGTGGTGCCGTATTTTGTCGACTGGACAGGCTACCGCGCCCAATTCGAGCGCGAGGCGAGCGCCATTCTCGGCCGCAAGGTGACTGTGCAGGGCGACGCCACGGCAAGGTTGTTGCCGTTCCCCTCGGTGACCTTCTCGAATGTCGCTGTCGCCGGCGGCCCCAATGGCCAGCCGGCCATGACCGTCGAGACGTTTTCGATGGATGCGGAACTGGCGCCCTTCCTGCGTGGCGAAGTGCTGATCTTCGACATGCGGCTGGTGCGGCCGAAAGCGACCATCGACATCGCCAACAATGGCACGGTCGACTGGGCGATGCGGCCGTCCTCGCCCTTCGACCTCAACCAGATCTCGATCGAGAAGCTGACGGTGACGGAAGGGCAGATCGAACTGCGCCATGCCGCCGGCGGGCGCAGCCATCTGTTTTCCGAGATCAATTCAACTATCTCGGCCAAATCGCTGGCCGGGCCATGGCGCATGGACGGCACGCTGCGGCTGGACGGGTTGCGCACCGCGGTCACCGCGTCCACCGGCAAGGCTGAAGGCAACGGGCAGATGCGGCTGCGGCTGAAGGCCGATCCGGACGCCTATCCGCTGGTCATCGAAGCCGACGGCAATGCTGGCATTGTCAATGGCGCTGCCGTCTATTCCGGCCAATTCAAAATCTCCGGTGCGGACAAGAACAGCGCCGAGCTGCGCAGCACCGACGGTGAGACGGTGAAGGTTTCCGCCGGCAAGCCCGATCCGGGCTTTCGGCTGAACGGCAAGTTTTCGCTCGACCACCAGAAGTTGGGCGTCGACGAATTCCGCTTCGAGACCGGGCCGCTCGACAACCCCTACACCGCCGATGGCAAGGCTTCTGTCGATCTCGGGCTGAAACCGAGTTTCGCCATCGAGGCCAATGGCGCGCAGGTGCAGTTCGACGAGGCGGTGGGCGCCGAGGCCGGCGCCGGCCTGACGCTGGACCAGCGCATCGCGGCGTTTGAGCAGGCGCTGCTCGACATGCCGAAGCCGACTATCCCCGGCACCGTCGAGGTCAAGCTGCCGGCGGTGGTGGCCGGCGACACCACGGTGCGCGACGTGCATCTTTCCGCCGAGCCGGTCGATGGCGGCTGGTCGGTGAAATCTCTTGCCGCGACCTTGCCCGGCCGCACCACGCTGGAAGCCGATGGCATGCTCGTGCTCAATTTGGAGGGTCATTTCGGCTTCAACGGCTCGCTGCTGCTGGCCGTGGCGCAACCCTCCGGCTTTGCCGCCTGGCTGTCGAAGGATGTCGACGAGGCGATCCGCCGTCTGCCTGCCGCCGGCTTCAAGGCCAAGGTCGACCTCTCGCAGAAGCGCCAGGCCTTCAGCGATCTCGAATTGATCCTGGGTAAGGCGAGGTTTTCCGGCCGCATCGATTCCAGCCAGCCCGACGATGCCAAGCCCTCAGTGCTGATGCGTCTCGAAGGGGGCGACCTCGATGTCGACGGGCTGGCGGCCTTCGCCTCGATCTTCGTCAGCGACAAGGGCGCCAATCGCTTTGCCGACCGCGACCTCGATTTCCAGATCAAGGCAGGGCCGGTCAACGCTGGCGGGTTGACCGCGGATACCGTCGACACGGCGCTCAGGCTGCGCGACGGGCTGCTCGAAATCGACCGGCTGTCGGTGGGCGGGCTGGCCGGCGCCTCGATCAGCGCCACCGGCAGGATCAAGGATTTCCCGGCGAGCCCGACCGGCAAGCTCGATGCGTCGGTGGTTGCCGTCGACCTGAAGCCGCTGGTCGACGTCGCCGCCCAGCACTATCCCGACAGTGCCGTGCTGAAAGGGCTGGCGAGCCGCGCCGCTGCCTATCCCGAGCTGTTCCAGGATGCGCGTGTCGACCTGGTGGCGAGTGCGGCCGACAATGGCGACGGCACCACCGGCCTGGCGGTGAGCGGACAAGGCAAGGCCGGCGGCTCGGCCTTTTCCGCATCGCTGTCGGGGAAGGGGGTGGTGGACAAGCTTCTCGAAGCGCCGGTGGCGCTTACCTTCAACGCCAAGAACCCTGACGCCACCGCGCTGCTGGCCCTTTACGGCCTGCCGGCGCTGCCGCTCGGCATGCTGGGCGAGGCAAGCACCGACATTCAGGCCAAGGGAACGCTGGGTGGCGGCCTGGCGACGAATTTCAGCCTTGCCGGCAACGACTTCAAGGCTGGTTTCGAAGGCACGATCGCCGATACGCCGCAGGGCTTCGCCGCCAAGGGCAAGCTCAGCCTCGATGCCGCCGACATCGAGCCATGGCTGATGACGTCAGGCATCGGTCTGCCCGGCATGGGGGCGGGCATGTCGACGTCGCTCGCCGCGCAGGGCGACTATGGCAACGGTCTGCTGGTGCTGGACGAACTCAGCGGCGCCATCAACGAAGCGGCGGTGTCCGGCGACGTCAATATCGATGTAAAGAACGGCGTGCCGCATCTGGCTGGGGCGCTGGCGCTCGACGAACTCGACCTCGATCCCATGGCGGTGGCGCTGTTCGGCGATTCCGCCTTTCTTGCCGACAAAGACGGGACCGACAAGGATGGGGCAGGCAAGGGTGGCGTGTGGCCGGCGACACCGTTCAGCCAGAAATCCAGCCTGCCTTTCACCGCCGACCTCGACCTGACCACGGCAGCACTTGCCGCCGGGCGGTTCGCCACGGCCTATGACGCCGCTTTTTCGCTCAAGCTCGACCAGGAAGGCATCCGCGTTTCGGATCTCAAGGCGAAATTGCTTGGCGGGGCGCTCAGCGGCCTGTTCGAGCTGAAGAACAATGACGGCACCGGGCTGTTCACTGGCCAGATGAAACTGGCGGGCGCCGATCTGGCGACCGTGCTGCCGGATGCCGGCATCAGCGGCATCGGCGACTTCTCGACAGCGCTGTCAAGCAGCGGCAAATCGGTCGAAGGGATGGTGGCCGCCTTATCAGGCTCCGGCACTGCGGCGTTGAAGGGCGTGAAAGTTGCTGGCGTCAATCCAGATGCGTTCAGTGCGTTCCTCGTCAAGGCGGATGCGATCGGGCGTGACATCGATGCGGCCAAGACTGCCGGCTTCGCGCCTGACATCGCCGCTGATGGCAGTCTAGCCGCCAAGGACACCGACATAGCCTTCACGGTTGCCGGCGGCACGCTGCGGGCGCCGCCGGTCAGCCTGGAAAATCCGGCGGCTACCTTGTCCGCCGACGTCACGGCGGATCTCAACGCGGCCACGGTGTCGGCCAAGGGTGCGATCACCTATCGGCCTGGCGACGAGGCGCTGGTCGGCTCCGAGCCGGTCGTGAATTTCACCGCCGAGGGGCCGTTCGGCGCGGTAAAACGAGCATTCGACAGTGAGCCGCTGGCGCAGTTCCTGACCCAACGCGCGCTGGAAAAGGAACAGCAGCGCGTCGAGGCGATGCAGGCCGCGCTGCTCGAAAAGCAGCGGCTTCGGCGCGAGGTCCGCTACTACGCGGCGCTGCAGGATGCTCGCGACAAGGCGGCCGAAGAACTGCGCAAGCAGCAGGAAGCGGCGCGGCTGAAAGCCGAGGCGGACGCCAAGGTAAAGGCGGAAGCGGATGCCCAGGCCAAGGCTGAGGCGGACGCAAAGGCCAAGGCCGATGCCGATGCGAAGGCGGCTGCCGAAAAGCAGGCCGCCGACGAGGCGGCCAAAGCGCAGGCCGAGCAGGAGCGGCAGAAGGCGGAAGAGGCGGTGCGCATCGCGGCGCAGGAAAAGGCAAGGCTCGAGGCCGAGCGCAAGGCCGCGCGCCAGGCTCCCAAGGTGGAGCGTGCGCCGCTGCCGCAGGCCAACGACAATCCGCCGCCGACCAAGCCGAAGTCCAATCCGTTCACGATCGACAATCTGCTGAAGTCGCTGCAGTAGGCCAAACGCCTTCCTGACCGGCGATCCGCAGATTCAGAGGACGAGCAGTTGCGCGCTCTCTGCCGCATAGCGGGCGTGGCGAAAATCCCGGATGGTCAATAGTTTGCTGTCCTGCCAGGCCAGCAGGATGAAATAGGAAGGCCGCGCCGCCGGATCATCGCTGTCACGGACGAGCACTGCTGGCCTGTCTTCGACGAAGCCCGGCACGAAACGCCAATCCTGCACCCGGGAATAGTTGCCGAAATAGGTACCCACTTCCTTGCGGCCATTGAGCCGTGTCCTGGCCACCAGCTCCAGCCGGACTTCATCCGCCAGCATGTCGCGCACCGCGTCGAAGTCGCGGGCATTGAAGCGATCGATGTAAGCATTGAGCAGCAGACGCTCCGCCGCACTCAGTCTCGGAACAGGACGGTCGTCCGGTTCGTCCGCAAGATCGCGCAGCCGGTGGCGACCACGATGGAGCGCCGCCTTGACCGCGGGAATGCTGGTGTCGAGCGTGGCGCTGATTTCCTGCAACGAATAGCCCAGAACGTCCATCATGATGACGCTACTTCGCTGCGCGACGGGAAGGCGCATGAAGGTATGCAGGCCGGCCGCCGCTGTCTGGCGATCGACGGTGGGGTTTGCAGGGTCGACGATCATGTCCGGGTCCGCATCGGAAAAGTCCCTTTCACGGGCTCGCCGGCGCAGAAAGTCGAGCGCAGCATTGTGGGCAATGCGAAACAGCCAGCCCTCCGGATTGGCGATCGGGCCGGCGTTGGGCAGCGCCTCGAACGCCTTGGTCAGGGCTTCCTGCAGCACGTCCTCACCGTCGATGACCGAGCCCGTCATGCGGGCGCAGTAGCCGTGCAGCTTGGGGCGCATCTCACCAAACAGGCGATCAAAAGGCTCGCGGATCTGGCCGGGAATGTTCATGCGCCTCTGATCGCCATTACTGGTCGAGCATACGGTAGCTGCCCACCACAGTCATTTCCTCGCGTTGCGGACGCTCGATCAAGCGATCCCTGATGCCATTCTGAAAGGCCTCGAATGCCGTCAGCCCGGTGATGATGTCGGCATGGGCTTCGGTTTCCGTCTCGACCAGATGCACAAAGGTCCCGTCGTCGGACCGCCACGTCATGTAGCGAACGCCGTCCGGCGATTTTTCCCGCAACTCCTGGAACACGGCCTTGACCAGCCGTTCGTTCTCGTCGGCCCGTTCCGGTTTCGTCTTGTATCGTATCAAATGGCGTTTCATCGTGGTCATTCCTCTTTGTTGCCTTGCGCCCTGCGGGCCGCTCATTTCCGAGACGTTGCGGCGAACCAAAAGGATTCGGGCTGCCGGCAAAATAGTTCGACCCGATCCCGTGCAACCCCCGGAACGTCACGCATGGTCCCGATCGAGCAGCCGCCGCAGCATCGGTTCGATGCGTGACAGCTCGTCGAGATGCGCCGCCGACAGCTCGGCCAGACAATCGTCGGCGCGCTCGGTCAGTTGCAGCAGCACGCGACGGTGGTCGTCCTTGTCCTGATCCCTTGTGACCAGCCCCGCCTCGCCGAGGCGGTTGACCAGTTCGACGGCGCTGTGGTGGCGGATACGCAGGCGTTCCGCGAGATCGCCAACCGTCACCGGGCCGCCGCCGGGGAATCCCTTGATCGCAAGCAGCGCCTGATGCTGGCGCGGGGTCAGGCCGGCGTCTTCCGCCTGGACCTGGCTGAATTCGAGGAAGCGGCGGATCAGGTAGCGAAACTCCGATAGCCGCTGGTAATCGGCTTGGCTGATGGCGGGGCGTGATTTTTGTGGCTGCGACATATCAGACATGTGTTCGTTTTCCGGCGAAAGCTCAAACGGATTTCGGGCGAAACCGGCTTGAATATTTATATCGTGTTACGATACATATCCACCAACAAGCCCGGCTGGCCGCTTCGACCGTGCCGCATCTCAGACATACGGCGCGCCGCCAGGAAGCAAACTGCCATGAAGACCCCTCACTCGAACCCGGAGCATCTGCGCGATTTCACCACGGATGCCAGGGTGCTGTTCGTCGCCGCCATTGCCGTGGTGGTGGCGACAGCTGGACTGGTTGCCGGCATCGCGCTTTTGAAGCTGATCCGGCTGGCCACCAACATCGCCTATTTTGGCCAGTTCACGCTCGCCGATCTGAAGCTCGAGGACACGCCGCTGGGCTATGCCTCCGTCATCGTCCCTGTGATCGGTGCGCTGATCATCGGCCTGATGGCGCGCTTCGGCAGCGAGAAGATCCGCGGTCACGGCATTCCCGAAGCCATAGAGGCGATTCTGCTCGGGCGTTCCAGACTCGACGCCAAGGTGGCGATCCTGAAGCCGCTGTCGTCGGCGATCTCGATCGGCTCCGGCGGACCGTTCGGCGCCGAGGGCCCGATCATCATGACCGGCGGCGCGATCGGTTCGCTGATCGCGCAGATGCTGCCGGTCAGCGACAACGAACGCAAGACGCTGCTGGTGGCCGGTGCTGCGGCGGGCATGACCACGGTGTTCGGAACCCCGATCGCCGCCATCATGCTTGCGGTCGAACTGCTGCTTTTCGAATGGACCCCGCGCAGCTTCATCCCGGTGGCGGTCGCGGCTGTTATCGCCGAGGTGGAGCGCACCATGCTGCATCTGCCCGGACCGATCTTTCCGTTTCAGGGCGGCATGGAGGTGTCCTTTGTCGGCCTTGCCGGCTGGGTGGCGATCGGCGTTTGTGCAGGACTTTTGTCGGGGCTGCTGACGCAGATGGTCTATGCCTGCGAGGACGGTTTTCAGAAGCTGCCGATCCACTGGATGTGGTGGCCGATGCTTGGCGGACTGGTGGTCGGCATCGGCGGGCTGATCGAGCCGCACGCGCTCGGCGTCGGCTATGACAACATCACTGACATGCTGGACGGCCGCACCGTCGCGACGGCAGCACTCCTCCTGCTGGTGGTGAAGGCGATCATCTGGTCGGTAGCGCTCGGCTCGGGAACGTCGGGAGGTGTGCTGGCGCCGCTGTTGATCATGGGCGGGGCCATGGGCGCTGTGCTCGCCGGCGTTCTGCCTGCCGCGGATCCGGGTTTCTGGGCGCTGCTGGCGATGGCCGCCACGATGGGCGGCACGATGCGTGCGCCGCTGACCGCCACGTTCTTCGCCGTCGAACTGACCGGCAACACGCATATGCTGGTGCCGCTGATTGCTGCCTGCGCTGCGGCGCACGCCGTCACCGTGCTTCTGATGAAGCGATCGATCCTGACCGAAAAGATCGCCAGAAGGGGACATCATCTGGTTCGCGAATACCGCGTCGACCCTTTCGCCCTGACCAGGGTGCGCGAGGTGATGACGTCACAAGTCGAAAGCGTGCCGGCGACGATGACGCTGCATGGCGCGGCAGCGTTCCTGACAGCGCCGGAAACACGGCATCCGAGTTTCCCGGTGGTCGATGAGCGCGGCCATGTGCTGGGCCTCATCGATCCGCCGGCGATATTGCGCTGGAGACGCGCCGGCACGCACCGCACCACCACGCTTGGCGAACTGCTGGCCGGCAGCAAGGTGACGCTGGCCTATCCGGACGAATATCTCGAAGGCCTCTCCGACAAACTGCTGCTGGCCAACGTCTCTCATCTGCCCGTCGTCACTCGCGAAGGCTCGTTGCTGGTCGGCTATGTCGGCTGGAAGGATTTGATGCGCGTGCGGTCCAGGAAACAGGCCGAGGAGCGCGAGCGTTCGACCTTGCTTGGCTTCGGCACCAGACACACGAAAAAGAACGACGCCGTCGAAAGCCTTTAGATTCTCTCTGCGTGCTTCGCCCATTCCAGCACATGGAGCCTCAACGCCGAGGACAGGTTGGTGTCGCGGGGCCTTGTCTCGTCGACTTCGGCGACAAGAGCGGCGAGCGTCAGCTTTCTGGTCGCCGCGATCGCGACGAGGTCGTCATAGAAGGGCTTTTCAAGCGAGTAGCTGGTGCGGTGGCCGCGAATGGTCACGGAACGCTTTTCGACCGGGCTCATTGACGGTCGGGGTCGCCGAGCTTTTCACGACGATGCCCGGCAACGAATTTTTCGCTCTTGTCGGCGACGCTGCGGTCGCGTTCTTTTTCGGCCTTGGAGCGACCGTACAGTGCCCGGTTCTGTTCGGCGACGCGCACTTTCTCGTCCCGCGCCTTTTGCTTGCGGGCCTGGCGGAGATTGACGATTTCGGCCATGCCGCCGGTCTATTTCTTACGGAAGGCGTCGAGCGAGACTACTTCGGCGCCCTTGGTGCTGGCGTCCGCAGCTACGGGCTTCTTCTCCGCCTCGGCGGCGGCCTTCTTCTCGGCCTTCGGTTTTTTCTCGGAGACGATGGTCAACGGCTCCGGAGTTGGCGCAGCCGGTTCCTCGGCTGCCGCGCCATCCGTCTTGACGTCGAATTCGAGCTCGAAATTGACCGACGGATCATAGAAGCCGCGCACGGCCGAGAACGGGATTTCGAGTTTTTCCGGCACATCGGAAAAGGACAGGCCAACCTCGAAGCCGGTGTCGGTCACCTTCAGGTCCCAATACTGGAACTGGATGACGATGGTCATCTGCTCGGGATAGCGCTCGCGCAGCCGCGAAGACACGCGTACGCCCGGCGCGCCGGTCAGGAAGGTGATGAAGAAGTGGTGGTTGCCGGGGAGGCCGGTGCGCGCGACCTCGGCCAGGACCTTGCGCATGACGCCGCGCAACGCCTCCTGGGCCAGAATGTCGTAGCGGATGTGGTCGTCGGCCATGTGGCGGTCGGGTTCCGTTGAATCGTCCGCATAGCTGTAATCAAGCTTGAGGGCGGCGTAAACCGCATATAGATCACCCTCGCGCGGAAGCGAAGACTATTGCCAGCGATTTGATCGCTCAGGCGCTGGCGAGCGCGCTTTGCTTTTCGGACGATGCCGCGGACCGGCGCTTGCCGAAGGCGCGCAGGAAGGTGCGCACGCCATTGGTCGCGGATTGCAGCACCTCGTCCTCGCGCGGCGAGCCGCCAAGCATGAAGGTGGTCTGCAGTTCGGCGTTGACGAGGCCAAGAAACTGGCGTGCCGCCACGTCGGGATCCTCGATCGTGAGATAGCCGCCATAGGCGAGGCGGGCGAAGCGGGCGGCGATTGCCGGCCATGTCCTGCCCGGACCCTGTTCGCGCCATTCGGCAAACAGTTCGGGATAGCGCTCGCCTTCGGTCTGGATCAGCTTGCGCAGGAATTTTCCGTCGCGGTTGCAGATGCAATTCTGGTTCAAGCGCACGGCAAAGCCGATCAGATCGGCTTCGAGATCCCCCGGCTGGTCGGGGAAGGTGGCAATGGTGGCGAAGATGCCGGCATTGCAGCGTTCGGTGAGGTCGCGGACCACGGCGACGAACAGTTTCTCCTTGTCGCCATGATGGTTGTAGATCGTCTGGCGCGAAACGCCGGCTTCGGCCGCGATCAGATCGATGTTGGCGCCGGCGAAACCTTCGCGGCAAAACACGGCAGCCGCGGAATCGACAATCGAGAGGCGCTTGGCCTCATGGCCGCGTGGCGGGAAAATGTCAGGAGAAACGTGCAGCTTCATAAAAAACTATATAGAGGTGATTGACGATTTAGACAAGAGTGTCTAAATTTGTGGACACAAGATAAAGAGATTTCGCGCGAGAGAGACGAATGGAATTCGCTCTTGAGGTGTCGGAATCTCACGGGATGGAACGTCCTAGGTTAGACGTCGCCTGGCGGCGGCAACCAGATTTGAAAGAAGCCTTTATCATGAGTCCCAAATTCCTCCGCATCGCGGTCGTGCTCGGCTTGTTGTCCGCCATCGGCCCGTTCGCCATCGACATGTATCTGCCCGCGCTGCCGTCGATCGGCGCGGATCTGCATGCCAGCACCGCTGCGGTGCAGATGAGCCTGTTGATCTTCTTCCTGTCGATGGGGTTTGGCCAGATCGTCGTCGGGCCGATTTCCGACATGGTCGGCCGCAAGCTGCCGCTTTATGGCGGCCTTGCGCTGTTCATGGTCGGCGGCATCGGTTCGGCAATGGCGCCGACCATCGAATGGCTGATCGCTTTCCGTTTCCTGCAAGGGCTTGGCGCCAGCGCCGGCATGGCCGTTCCGCGCGCCATCGTGCGCGACCTGCACACCGGTAATGAGGCCGCCAAGCTGATGTCCTTGCTGATGCTGGTGTTTTCGGTGTCGCCGATCCTGGCGCCGCTGACCGGCAGCGTGGTCATCGAGAATTTCGGCTGGCGCGCCGTGTTCTGGACGGTGACGGGCGCGGCTCTGCTGGCCACCATCCTTCTGGCGACTTCGCTCAAGGAGACGCGGCCGGTGGAAGATCGCGCCGGGTCCTCCTTCGGCACAGCGCTGTCGGCCTACCGCTTCCTGATGGGTGATCGCAACTTCCTTGGTCTGACGGCGATCGCCGGCTTCGGCATTGCCAGCTTCTTCGTCTATCTGTCGAGTTCGTCGTTCATCCTGATCGACCATTACGGGCTGTCGCCTTCGGTCTACAGCGTGTTCTTCTCGATCAACGCGGTCGCCTTCATCGGCATGTCGCAGATGACGGGGCTGCTGGCCGAGCGCTTCGGCCTGAGGCGCGTGGTGCGCGTCGCGGTGACCGGCTATGCGACGACGATGGTGGTGCTGTTCGCGGTGATGGCGACGGGTATCGACCGGCTCGACGTGATGGCGGCGCTGCTGTTCGTCGGCTACGGCTTCCTCGGCCTGGTCATCCCGACCACCTCGGTGCTGGCCATGGAAGAACATGGCGAGATCGCCGGTACGGCGTCGGCGCTGATGGGCACGCTGCATTTCGCCATCGGTGCGCTCGCCATGGGTGTCGCAGGCGTGTTCTTCGACGGTACGCCGCTGCCGATGGTGGCCGGCATCACGCTGTGTGCGGTGATTTCCTTCACGCTGGCCAAGGTCACGCTCGGCCGCTCGCGCGAGGTTGCCGAGGCACCGGCGGAATAAGCAAACAAATCCCAATCCTGCCTCGATCAGCACGAAGCGCATCCGCTCCTCGACCGTCGCCAAAGGCAGCGGGACGAGTTCATAGCCCAACTCCCTGTAAACGCCGACCAGCGCATGGTGGGTACGCTCGGCCTCCTCAAGCGTCTGCTTTCTCTCCTCATCCTGCGCGAAGATCTCCGGCCAAAGCGGGGCGACGAAGACGCGCTGATGATAGCGGAAGCGCTTGGCTGCGGCGCGGGCGTGTTCGGGTAGCGGCAGGCCGCTCAGCCTGAGGTAAGCGCGTCCGGAACGCCGCGATCGAAAAAAACAGGACGCCCGGTCTGTTTTCGCGCAATTTGATACGAGCGCATCTCCCATGCCAGCATCAACTCGGCGAACAGGGCGCGATCACGCCAGGGCAAAGCGGATCCGCCAATGGCGGACTGGTCGCGGATAATGCCGCGCCCGGCTTCCACCGAGGTGGCAAAGCCTGCGTGGCGCAGGGCTTCGATCAGGGTGGTCTTGCCGGATCCGGGACCACCGGTCAGCACGAAGAATCGATCGGAATCGTTTTGCATGTTTTGTCCATAGAGACGGGCACGCGGCGGTGCGCCTTCGCGGCTCATAGCCGTTGGACGGACCGGCCAGCGGGAGCTGCCGTTGTGCGTAGCGCATGTTGAGGAGGGGAGAAGTGGAGGTTTCTGTTGCCAGGTACCTCCGAACCCCGCCTAGAAGTGCGAACCTCTAGGGCTTGATTTGAAGCTGTCGCACCGCTTACGCGGCGAGACGTGCTTCCGCATAGTTGTCATTTGCAACTACAGGTTTAGCCCGATGACGGTGGTACCATGCCGGGCAAAAGTACGATCTTTACACCTTCGTCGATCCTATTTCGCCCCCAGCAAAAACCGCTCTGTCATCAGCAGCGGCTTTTGGTGGAGGCGCCGGGTACCGCCCCCGGGTCCGAACGGCTTATTTCATCGCCCATTTATCGCCATAGTCGGTCAAGCCGACAAACCGAATATAGGGGGCCATCGCAAGAAATGGAAGGCCGCAATGGCACTTTGTCCCCCTGACAAAACCGCAAGTCCAAAGGGTTGACTTGGGCGCGGTCTCAACCGAAGCTTTGCCCCGGTGAGGAGTTACCGACCTAGCGCACATGTTGCAGCAGCGCGCCACAGCCCTCATCGATCGGATCCGTGGCGCCGACGAGGGGAATTTTGATGGCCGACTATCTTGCAGACGTGAAGAAATACGATGCCGGCGCCAGTGCTGATGCGGTTGAAAAGATCGTCAAGCACCTGGGCATCGCGCTCAGGAACCGCGATTCCTCGCTGGTATCCTGCACCGACCCGAAGGAACTCGGGCGTGTCAGGGACAACTGGGTCGCCAAGAAGCTCGGCATCAGCGATGCAGCGAAGGCCGATGCATCCATCGAGAAGACTTGCAAGGCAATGGCTGCCGACAACACCAAGAGCCGGGTGACTTTCTACTACCTCGTCGCGAAGGACCTGGGCAAGCTCGGCTCCCTCTGACGACCGCGCTTCAATTCGCAGGGCTGGCGCGGTCCATGCGCCAGCCCTGATGTTGTTGGGGACTGGCGGGCTTCGGGCAGGGCTTGCGCTGCTTTGTGGTGTTCGATTGCCTGTCCGTAAGCTATGATGGCTGGACAACCGAATCGAGCCGGAACCGATGCGCCAGTATCTCGACCTCCTGCAGCACGTGCTGGACAACGGCGCCGATCGCGGCGACCGCACCGGCACCGGAACCCGCTCCGTCTTCGGCTACCAGATGCGTTTCGACCTGGCGCGCGGCTTTCCCGTCACCACGACCAAGAAGTTGCATCTCAAGTCGATCATCCATGAGCTTCTGTGGTTCCTGGCCGGCGATACCAACATCAAATACCTCACCGACCATGGCGTTTCGATCTGGGACGAATGGGCCGACGAGAATGGCGATCTCGGCCCGGTCTACGGCAAGCAGTGGCGTTCCTGGCCGGATGGCCATGGCGGCTCGATCGATCAGATCGCGAATCTCCTCAAGGAGATACGCAAAAACCCTCAATCGCGGCGGCTGATCGTTTCGGCATGGAATCCAGCCGAGGTGGAAGCGATGGCGCTGCCACCCTGCCACTGCCTGTTCCAGTTCTACGTTTCGGAAGGGCGGCTCTCCTGTCAGCTTTACCAGCGGTCGGCCGATATCTTTCTCGGCGTGCCGTTCAACATCGCGTCCTATGCCCTGCTGACCCTGATGGTGGCGCAGGTCACCGGGCTGAAACCCGGCGATTTCGTCCACACGCTTGGCGATGCGCATCTCTACTCGAACCATTTCGAGCAGGCGCGCGAACAGCTGCGGCGCACGCCGAGGGCGCTGCCGACGATGTGGATCAACCCCGAGGTGAAGGACCTGTTCGCCTTCCGCTTCGAGGATTTCCGGCTGGAAAACTACGTCGCCGATGCATCGATCAAGGCGCCGATAGCGGTATGACGCTAGAGCGGACCGCGCTTCAAGCCATAGCCAATGCGAAGCTGCAAGACGCAGAACTTTTGTTTCAGAACGAACGCTATTCGAATGCTTACTATCTTTTCGGGTACGCTGCGGAAATTGCCATCAAGTCACGAATTTCGCGGCTTTTTCAGCCGGATACCATTCCTGATAAGAAATTCGTCCAAGACATTTACAGCCATGACCTCAACCGGCTTGTGGCGTTGGCTGGCTTGTCTGTGGATCTTACCGAAAGCCGGACGGCGTCGCCTGTATTCGATGGCCATTGGTCGGCGGTCTCAGATTGGAATGAAGCTTCGCGTTACGATATGATAGATGTGTTCGAGGCGACGGCCATGCGAAACGCGATGGTCGACGAAGAGCAAGGAATATTCAGATGGCTTCAGGATCGTTGGTAAGGATCGACATCGACGCCGGCATCAACCTAATTCGTGCTCTTGATGAAAAGGGATTCGGAGTTGCAGCTGCACTATGGTTGTACAACAGTGACGTCGACAATTGGCGCATGATTATCGCCTATCGCGGCCCACGAAAGGATCTCGAAAAAAAATATCTCGATGCGGCAACCATTGCTGCTGACTGGCGCAAGGCACGTCCACAAGAGCCTATTTTAGATCTTAGCAAGGTGAAGATCACATCAGCGGACGACCGGCTCATCGCCGGCTTGGGTATCGCCATGCGGGTTGATGGTCTAGGTGAGGTGCGATTTTCTCACAACACCATCAATGGCATCTATGTCGAAGATGCCTTGATCCATAGGCTTGCGGCCTAAGCCCAATAAATTAGGACAGGCCCTAGTCGATGCCTACCATCACGTCCGAGGCCTTGACCACGGCATAGGCCTGCTTGCCCTTTTCGAGCTTGAGATCGGCGACGGCCTCGTTGGTGATCGAGGTGGTGACGATGGCCGCCGCCAACGCCGATCATGACATGCGAGGTGGTGGCTCCCTTCCAAGGTTTCTTTGCCGGTCTTACCGAACAATCGGTGTCGTACAGACGCTTTCAGGAGGCGCCAGGCCTTCCCTTGTTATATTCATGCGGATATATCGGTTGGGAGGCTTCGGGCCGCCAGAATTCAATCAGGGAGAGTTTCCATGACGCGAAAAGGTTTTGGATCAAGGGCGATCGCCATTGGGGGTTTTGCGGTCATGTTGATGGCGGCGGTGCCTGCAGCACATGCTGAAGACAAGGTGGTGGTGTTTGCCGCGGCCAGCCTCAAGGACGCGCTCGACGCCGTGAACAAGGCCTGCGAGGCCGATGTCGGCGAGGCGGCGACTGTCTCTTATGCCGCGAGCTCGGCGCTGGCCAAACAGATCGAGGGCGGGGCGCCTGCCGACGTCTTCATCTCGGCCGACGTCGACTGGATGAGATATCTCTCCGACAAGAAGCTGACCAAGCCGGACACCGAAGTGAAGCTGCTGGGCAATCAGATCGTGCTGGTGGCGCCGAAGGACTCGGCGGTCGACACCAGGATCGAGAAGGGTTTTGACCTCGCCAAGCTGATCGGCGACGGCAAGCTCGCCATGGGCGATTTCAAGGCGGTGCCGGCCGGCAAATACGGCAAGGCCGCACTTGAATCGCTCGGCGTCTGGTCCACGGTCGAAGGCAAGGTGGCGCAGGCCGAAAACGTGCGCGCGGCGCTGAAGCTGGTTTCGACGGGCGAAGCCGCCCTTGGCATTGTCTATGCCACCGACGCGCATGCCGAAAAGGGCGTCAAGGTGGTCGGCACCTTCCCGGAGGATTCGCATCCGTCGATCATCTATCCGATTGCCCAGACCGCCGATTCGAAGGACAAGGACACGCCGGCTTTCCTGAAATGCCTGCAGTCGGCCAAGGCGGCCGCGCTGTTCAAGGATCAGGGATTTACCGTGCTCGCGCCGAGCAACTGAGTTCCAGGGGCTTCATCTGACATTATGAACTGGCTGCTGGACCTCACTCCCGACGAATGGAATGCGGTCCGGCTGTCCATCAAGGTGGCAACGGTGGCGATGCTCGCCAGCCTGCCGCCAGGCATCTTGGTTGCGCTGCTGCTTGCCCGGGGACAGTTCTGGGGCAAGACCGTTCTCAACGGGCTGGTGCATCTGCCGCTGATCCTGCCGCCCGTGGTGACCGGCTACCTGCTGCTGCTCACCTTCGGCCGGCGTGGCCCGGCCGGCGCTTTCCTGGCAGAGCATTTCGGCATTGTCTTCTCCTTCCGCTGGACAGGTGCGGCGCTGGCCTGCGGCGTCATGGGCTTTCCGCTGATGGTGCGGGCGATCCGATTGTCGATCGAGGCGGTGGACCGCAAGATGGAAGCGGCGGCGGGAACGCTCGGCGCCAATTCGCTCTGGGTTTTTGCCACCATCACGCTGCCGTTGATCCTGCCCGGGCTGATCGCCGGCGCCATCCTCGCCTTCGCCAAGGCGATGGGCGAGTTCGGCGCCACCATCACCTTCGTCTCCAACATTCCCAATGAGACGCAGACATTGCCGTCGGCGATCTACACATTCACGCAGGTGCCGGGTGGCGATGAAGGGGCGCTCCGCCTGACGCTGATCTCCATCGTCATCTCCATGGCCGCGCTGGTGGCCTCGGAGGTGCTGGCGCGGCGTGTCGGCCGGCGACTGGACATCGAATGAGCGTTCTCGTCGACATCAGTCATCGGCTCGGCGGTTTCGCCATCGACGCCCGCTTCGAAAGCGCTGGGCGGCTGACGGCGCTGTTCGGAGCGTCTGGGTCGGGCAAGACGACGCTGATCGACATGATTGCCGGGCTGATCCGGCCCGACAAGGGACGCATCGAGGTCGACGGCCGTGTGCTGGTCGATACCGGTGCCGGCATTTTCGTGCCGAAGCACAAGCGCCGCATCGGCATGGTGTTCCAGGATGCGCGGCTGTTTCCGCATTTGAGCGTTGCCGGCAATCTTCGCTACGGCCGCTGGTTCACGCCGCCGGCGGAGCGCTACGCCGATATCGATGCCGTCGTCGACCTGCTCGGCATCGGGCCGCTCATGAACAGGCGGCCGGCAAAGCTCTCGGGCGGCGAGAAACAGCGCGTGGCGATCGGCCGGGCACTGCTTGCCAGCCCCAGACTGCTGCTCATGGACGAACCGCTGGCCTCGCTCGACGAAGCGCGCAAGGCCGAAATTCTGCCCTATGTCGAAAGGCTGCGCGACGAGACGAAAATCCCGATCGTCTATGTCAGTCATTCAGTCGCCGAAGTGGCGAGGCTGGCCAGCGACGTGGTGATGCTGGCGCAGGGCAATGTCGTTGCCAGCGGGCCGACCGAGGCGGTGATGCAAAGGCTCGACCTGTTGCCGGCGGAGGAGCGCGGCGAGGGCGGCGCCGTGCTGGACACCAGGGTGCTGCGTCACGACGAGACTTTCGGCATGACCGTGCTCGGCTCGGCCGCGGGCGAGCTCCGGGTGCCACAGCTGGCGATGAAGACAGGTACGCCGGTGCGCATCCGTATTCGCGCCCGCGATGTGATGATCGCCACCGAAAAGCCGAGGGGTCTCAGCGCGCTCAACATCCTGCCGGGGACCATTACCGCGATGAGCCCCGGCGAAGGGCCCGCGGTTGAGGTCGGTATCGACTGCAGTGGTGCAACCGTGCTTGCCCGCATCACCGAACAGTCGCGGCAGGCGCTGAAGCTCCATCTTGGCGGCAAGGTTTTCGCGGTGATCAAGACGGTGAGCTTCGATCGGGCGAACACCGGCGCCGGCCTGCCCGCAGAGGCGGATGGGTGATCCCGCTATGTCTTTTTGGAATAGCGGTTTCGCCAGGGAGCTTCTAGTATGAGGTTGGACCGCGGAGAGTAATGATGCCGTCGCTGAGCTTGCGGATAAATCTCGACCCCGACGGGCGCATCGGGCCGGGCAAGATCGAACTCCTGGAACAGATCGCCGCCTTCGGCTCCATTTCGGCCGCCGCGCGCGGCATGGAGATGTCCTACAAGCACGCCTGGGACCTGGTCGAGGACATGAACCGGGTATTCGGCAAGCCGCTGGTGGCGGCACAGACCGGCGGCCGCAAGGGCGGCGGCGCGCAACTGACGGCTGTGGGGCTGGCGGTGGTCAGCCGTTTTCGCGCCATCGAGCGTGCGGCGGCTGCGGCGGCGGCGACGCATATGGAGGCGCTGCAGGCGGAGATTGATGCGGGATAGGGTAGGCAGTAGGCAGTAGGCAGTACGGCCTATTCCTCTTCCCTGGGCTTTCGCAGCAGGTACGTATCCATGATCCAGCCTTTCATTCGGCGGGCGTAGTCGCGAACCTTTTCGATCTCCGCACCGACATCGCCGAGACGGCCCGAAATGAGGAGCTCGTCTGGTGTGCCGAGATAGGCGCCCCAGTGGATGATCAGATCCTTGTCGTCCAGCGTGTTGAAGGCGCATTTGCCGTCGAGCAGGACGACCGCGCTGCCGGCATTGTCCGGCATGCCTTCCTCGGTCAGGCGGCGGCCTGTGGTGATGAGAACGGAATCGCCGATGCGGTTCAGCGCCATCTTGTGGCTGGCGGCAAGCGCCTGGACAGCGGTGATGCCGGGGATCACCTCAAGCTCGAACGCCACATTTCCTCGCAGGCGCACGCGCTCGAGGATGCGTAACGCGCTGTCATAGAGCGAAGGATCGCCCCAGATCAGGAAGGCGCCGCAGCCGTCGCCTGCAATCTCGTCGCGGATCAGGCCTTCGTAAATGGCGGCGATGGCTTCATGCCAGTCATCGACGGTCGAGCGGTAGGAGGGGGCCGGCCCATCTTCTACTGGCCCATCTTCCATTGGCAGGTCGCGCAACGGCACGTCGAATTCGACACGGCGTGATTTCGGGTTGGTGACGAAGCGGTCGCATATCCGGCGGCGCAGTTCGGCCAGTTCATTTTTTTTCGCGCCCTTGTCGGGAATGAACAGCACATCCGCCTGGTTCAGGCCTGATATGGCCTGAACGGTCATGTGGTCGGGATTGCCGGCGCCGATGCCGATGACGAGAAGCTTGCGCATGGGCGAACTCCTGCCCGATCGGAACCTGTTAGTCCAGACCGAGCTGGCGCGTGTCCAGATCGCGCTGGCGCGTGTCCAGACCCCTGCTGGGTGTCCAGACCGCTTGCTCCAGACCCTTTTTGGTGCGCTAGCGGATGCGGAAGGGCTTTGAAACGCCACATTGAAACGGCTAGGGTCCTGCAAGCATTCTAGCCGAGGGGGCTTCCATGTTGCGATATGTTCTGACCGCCGTGCTGGCCCTGTCGGCTGCGCCCGTATTTGCCAATGATTCGGTTGCCGAACTTGGCACTGGCGGCCTGATCCTGTCGCGCAGCGATGCCGTGGCGATGCAAAGCGAGGACCTTTTCATCTCGCCTGAAAAGGTCACGGTCGACTATGTCTTCCACAACAACACCGATCGCGATGTCGAGGCCATCGTCGCCTTCCCGATGCCCGAAATATCGGGCAATCCCGAAGAAATCCCGGCGATTCCCGAAAACCAGAGCGACAATTTCCTCGGCTTCGAGGTGACGATCGACGGTGCCGCCGTCAAGCCGCAGCTCGAGCAGAAGGTGTTGGCGCTAGGCATCGACATCAGCGCAGAGCTGAAGGCGCAAAACGTGCCGTTCTATCCATTCGGCGATGCGGCGAAGGCGGCGCTGGCCAAGTTGCCGCAAGCGGTTGTCGATGACTGGGTCAACCGCGGCATCATCATCGAGGACACCGGCAGCGACGGCACCGAGACGACCAAGGTCTACACGCCGTTCTGGCAATTGCGTTCGACCTACTGGTGGCGCTCGACCTTTCCAGCCAACAAGGACGTTCATGTTTCCCACCATTACAAGCCGAGCGTCGGCGGCACGTCTTCAGTCAGCTTCTTCTACGACGGCAAATTCCAGGGTCAGTATGCGGCCTACAAGGCCCGCTATTGCATGGACGACACATTCGAAAATGCGGTGCGCAAGGCGGCCAAGGACGACCCTGACGGCTACCCCAAATATGTCGAGAACCGCATCGCCTATATCCTGACCACCGGCGGCAACTGGGCCACCGGCACGATCGGCAAGTTCAAGCTGACGATCGACAAGGGCAACCCGAAAGCCCTGGTCTCGTTCTGCGGCGACAATGTCAAAAAGACCGGACCGACGACCTTCGAGATGACGGCGGGTGATTTCTACCCTGAGCGCGACATCGACATCCTGATCCTCGAGCCAACGGACGACAATTGATGCATGTCGCAATCTACGTTGCCATCGCCGAGAACGGCGTGATCGGGCGGGACGGCGGGCTCCCGTGGCGGCTCTCCACCGATCTCAAGCGCTTCAAGGCCGATACGATGGGCAAGCCCATCATCATGGGCCGCAAGACCTATGAGGGCATCGGCCGGCCGCTGCCGGGCAGGTTGAACATCATCGTCACCCGCGACAAGACCTGGCGCGCCGAGGGCGTAGAGATGGCACATTCGCTCGAAGCCGCGATCCAACTGGCGACGGAGCGCGGGCGCCGCATGGTCGGTGTGGACGAGGTGTGCGTCATCGGCGGCGGCGAAATCTATGCCCAGGCCATGCTTCTGGCCGATCGGCTGCATGTCACCCATGTGCTGGCAGCGGTCGAAGGCGACGCGCATTTCCCGCCGATCGATCCTGATTCCTGGCGTATTGTCAGCTCGCACGACGTCCCGGCCGGGGAAAAGGACAGCCACCCGACGCGCTATTCGGTTTACGAGCGGCGTCGAGAGAGACATTGACTGAAAAAGGGGCATTGAAGGGGCATTGAAGGAAGACAAAGGGTCGCGACCGGACAAATCGGACGAAGTCGGCAGCGCATCGCGTTGAAAGCGCCTCGTGGCGTCCCTATAGAAGAACAATACTGGATTTTGCGCCGTAATACCGGCGCTTGAGGGAATTCCAAGCGAAAGGACATTCATGCCCTGGAACGACAAAAGCGGCGGTGGCGGCGGCCCATGGGGTGGCGGCGGCAACAATCAGGGACCCTGGGGGCAGGGTCCAAAGGGACCCAGCGGGCCACAGGGCTCGCCTCCAGATCTCGAAGACATCATCCGCCGCGGCCAGGACCGGCTGCGGCGCGCTCTTCCGGGTGGCGGCGGCGCGAGCCCGGCTATCTTCGCCCTGATCGCGGCTGCACTTGTGGTGCTGTGGGCGTTCAAGGCGGTTTATACCGTGCAGCCCGACGAGGTCGCGGTCGAATTGCGCTTCGGCAAGCCGAAGACCGAACTGTCGCAGCCTGGCCTGCATTTCCATTGGTGGCCGCTCGAAACCGTCGAGACGGCCAAGATTTCCGAGCAGCTCGTCGATATCGGCGGCGGCGGCGCGACAAGTGGCAACACGTCCGGGCTGATGCTTACCGGCGACCAGAACATCGTCAACGTCCAGTTCTCGGTCGCCTATCAGGTCTCCGACCCGAGCGCGTATCTGTTCGATGTGTCCGATCCCGACGGCATGCTGCGGCAGGTTGCCGAAAGCGCCATGCGTGAAGCCGTCGGCCGCCGGCCGGCGCAGGACATCTTCCGCGACGACCGCCAGGGCATTGCCGCCTCGGTGCGTGAAATCATCCAGACGACGCTGGACGGCTACAAGGCCGGTCTCAACGTCAACGCCGTCTCGATCGAGGATGCGGCACCGCCACGTGAAGTGGCCGATGCGTTCGACGAAGTGCAGCGCGCCGAGCAGGACGAGGACAAGTTCGTCGAGCAGGCCAACCAGTACTCCAACCAGAAGCTCGGGCAGGCGCGCGGCGAGGCCGCACAGATCCGCGAAGACGCGGCCGCCTACAAGAACCGGGTCGTGCAGGAAGCCGAGGGTGAGGCGCAGCGCTTCATCTCGGTCTATGACGAATATGCCAAGGCGCCCGATGTAACGCGCAAGCGCCTCTACCTGGAAACCATGGAGAAGGTTCTGAAGGATTCGAGCAAGGTCATCGTCGAGCAGGGCAACGGGCAAGGGGTCGTTCCCTATCTGCCGCTGCCGGCATTGCAGCCGAAAGCGCCGGCACCCGCTGCGCCCAGTGGCGTTACGGGAGGTAACCAGTGATGGCCAACCGTCTTCCCATCATCGTCGTCGCAGCAGCGGTTATCCTGTTCCTGCTCTATTCGTCGGTCTTCGTGGTCAATGCGCGTCAGCAGGCGCTGGTGCTCAGGTTCGGCGAGATCGTCGACGTCAAGAGCGAACCCGGCATCTACTTCAAGGCGCCGTTCTCGTTCTTCGACGCCGATACGGTGCAGCTGATCGAGAACCGGGTGCTGCGCTTCGACCTCGACAACATCCGCGTCCAGGTCTCGGGCGGCAAGTTCTATGAGGTCGATGCCTTCATCGCCTACCGCATCTCGGATCCGCGGGTCTTCCGCTCCGCCGTGTCCGGTCAGATCGAATTGGCCGAGGCCCGGCTCAGGACGCGTCTCGACGCTGCCTTGCGCCGTGTCTACGGTCTGCGTGATTTCGAGGCAGCACTCTCCGAAGAGCGCGGCGTGATGATGCGCGAAGTCCGCGACCAGCTCAGGCCCGATGCCACATCGCTCGGCCTGCAGATCGAGGATGTCCGCATTCGCCGCACCGATCTCACGGCCGAAGTCTCGCAGCAGACCTTCGACCGCATGAAGGCGGAACGCCTGGCGGAAGCTGCCCGGCTAAGGGCACGCGGCAATGAAGCGGCGCAACGCATCACGGCCCGCGCCGATCGCGAAGTGGTCGAGATTGTCGCCGAAGCGCAAAAAGAGTCGGAAATCCTGCGCGGCGAGGGCGAAGCCCAGCGCAGCGCCACCTTCGCGGGAGCCTATCAGCGCGATCCGGCCTTCTTCGACTTCTACCGGTCGATGAATGCCTATGGCACGGCGCTGGACAACACCGGAACGACGATGGTGCTGTCGCCGAACTCGGAGTTCTTCCGTTTCTTCCGCAACCCCGACGGCAGCGAGGGGCCGGCAAAGCCGGCTTCGCCTGCGCCAAACGCTCCGGCGACGGCACCCGCCGCGCCGGCACAGCCCAGCACCGGCCAGTAGCGGCCGGTGCAGGATTTTCTTGCCGCCATGGGCCTGGTCCTTGTCATAGAGGGTCTGGTCTATGGCGGTTTTCCCGGCCTGGCCAGGAAACTTGCCACCGAAGTGCTGTCGCTGCCCGAGAACGCGCTGCGGATCGCCGGGCTGGCGGCGATCGTGATCGGCGTCGGCATCGTCTGGCTGGTACGAGGCGCATGACGGCTGCGATGATTTATCCTCTGCCGATAGTCATAGCCGCAAACGTGCCGTATTTTTTGCCAACATGGCGTGACGCGGCGTTTTCGTCGAAGCGCTTTTCTTTTCAAGGATACCGGGAGGCTTCTCGATGACATCCAATACAATTCTGTGCGCGGCTCGGCGGACATTCATCGCCGGCGCGGCGGCACTTCTTGTCAGCGCCGTCGCTGTCCCCTCCTTCGTGACGCCGACATTTGCCGCCGATGGGCCCGCTTCGGTCGCCGATCTGGCGCAAGGCCTGCTCGGCGCGGTGGTCAACATATCGACTTCGCAGACGGTCAAGGGTACCGAAGGCCCGGGCGCCGTGCCGATGCCGCAATTGCCCGAGGGGTCGCCCTTCCAGGATTTCTTCGACGATTTCTTCAAGAACCGCGGCGGTGACAAGGACAACGGCTCGCAGAAGGTGCAGTCGCTGGGCTCCGGCTTCGTCATCGATGCCGAGCAAGGCATCGTCGTCACCAACAACCATGTCATTGCCGATGCCGACGACATCGAGGTCAATTTCTCCGATGGTGTCACCTTGAAGGCGACGCTGGTCGGCACCGACACCAAGACCGATGTCGCCGTGCTCAAGGTCGATCCGAAAGGCCACAAGCTGACGGCGGTGAAGTTCGGCGATTCCACCAAGATGCGCGTCGGCGACTGGGTGATGGCGATCGGCAATCCGTTCGGCCTCGGCGGCACGGTGACGGTCGGCATCGTCTCTGCCCGCAACCGCGACATCAATTCCGGCCCCTATGATGACTTCATCCAGACCGATGCCGCGATCAACCGTGGCAATTCCGGCGGACCGCTGTTCAACAGCGCCGGCGAAGTCATCGGCATCAACACGGCGATCATTTCGCCTTCCGGCGGTTCGATCGGCATCGGCTTCTCCATCCCCTCGCAGCTCGCGTCCGGCGTCGTCGACCAGTTGCGCCAGTTCGGCGAGACGCGGCGCGGCTGGCTGGGCGTGCGCATCCAGCCGGTGACCGACGACATCGCCGAAAGCCTCGGCATGGCGACCGCCAAGGGCGCGCTGGTCGCCGGCGTGATCAAGGGCGGCCCGGTCGACAATGGCACCATCCAGGCGGGCGATGTCGTCATCAAGTTCGACGGCAAGGACATCCATGAGATGCGCGATCTGCCGCGCGTCGTCGCCGAAAGCCCGGTTGGCAAGGCGGTCGATGTGCTCATCGTGCGCAAGGGTGTCGAGCAGACCGTGAAAGTAACGCTCGGCCGGCTCGAGGACGGCGAAAAACTCGCCAGCGGCGAGGAGGGCAGCAACACCGATCAGGACAAGGGTGACAAGGCTCCAGCCGTTTCCACTGCTTCGGTGCTCGGCATGACGGTCGGCGAACTGAACGACGAGACACGCAAGAAGTTCAGCATCGCGGCCGATGTTTCGGGCGTCGTCATCACCGACGTCACCAAGGACTCGGCAGCCGCCGAACGCGGCATCCAGCCCGGCGAGGTGATCACCGAGATCGCACAGGAATCGGTTGCCACCCCCAAGGATGTCATGGACCGCATCGGCGCCTTGAAGGAACAGGGGCGCAAGAATGCGCTCTTGATGCTGGCATCGAAGACCGGTGAGCTCAGGTTCGTGACGATCCGGATGGACTGAAGTCAGCAGCCCGCAGGCATATTGTAACATCCTATGGGATGTACTATTTTGCCTTGTGAAGCGGATCGTACTGGACACAAACGTTCTGACGGCAGGTTTGCGAAGCAGGAATGGTGCATCGTTCGCTATCTTGCAACTGGTTGCGGACCGGCGGGTTTGCCCATTGGTGACGACAGCGCTGTTTCTTGAATACGAAACCGTTCTGTCCCGACCCGAGCAAATGGCGATTCACGGGTTGTCCACTACGGATTTAGATGGACTGTTGGCCGGCTTTGCGGCCTTGGCCGAGCCGGTCGAACTGCACTTTCTCTGGCGTCCGCAATTGAGCGATCCGAAGGATGAGATGGTGCTGGAAGCGGCGATCAACGGTCGGGCGGATGCGTTGGTGACTCACAATCGCCGGGATTTTGTGGCTGGGGCAGGCCGTTTCGATGTCCAAGTCGTAAGCCCGGCTGAGTTCCTGGAAGGATTTCGAACATGAGCAAAGCGACTTATCCGTTGAAACTCCCGCTTTCGGTCAAGGAGGCGGCCATGCGCTTGGCAAAGGCCGATGGCGTGTCGCTCAATCAGTGGATCGCTTCGGCCGTGGCGCAGAAAGTTGGGGCAATGGAAACAGCGGCCGAGTTCCTGCGTCGTCGGACAGGCGATGCGTCCGCTGACGATTTTGGAAAGCTGCTTGAGCGGGTTGCTGCCGGACCTCCGCAACCTGGCGATGAGCTTCCGCCTGATCGACATTGATCAGCGACATTTCTTTCGCCAATTCTTGGCAGTCAGCCGGTAGAACACATGTCGCTTGAGCGCGGGATGGCTGTCGGGAATGCCGGGGTGGTCGAAGTCGGCGGACGGATCGGCGGTCATGGCGAGGCGTTGCATGACGGCGTGGAGCGGTGGTTGTCATAGACCGCGAAAGACACGATCTCGCCAAGGCCGAGGGTTTCGAAGTCGTGGGCCAGCCAGGCTTCCGAGGCTTCAGTGACATAGCCTTTGCCCCAGAATTCAGGCGCCAGCCGCCAGCCGATCTCGACGGTGCCGGCCGGCAGGAACGGCATATGCTCGGTTCCGGTGATGCCGACAAAGCCGATGCATTCACCGGTGGCGATGATCTCGGCGGCGGCAAAGCCATAGCCGTCGCGGTCGGTCACGCCTCGCAACTCGTCCATCTTGGCATCCGCCTGGGCGCGGTCGCGGCGGAACGGAAAGAACTCCATCACCTGTTCGTCGGAGTTGATGCGGTGGAACAGGTCGCGGTCGCGATCTTCCCAGTTGCGCAGGATCAGGCGCTCGGTACGCATTGGTTTCATTGCACAAACTCCTGCTGCCTGTAGCCTTGCACATAAAGCAGCGCGGTCAGGTCGCCATGATCGATGCGGACCTTGGCCTGTGCCGCCACCGTCGGCTTGGCGTGGAGCGCGACACCGGTACCGGCCAGGCGGATCATGTCGAGATCATTGGCGCCGTCGCCGACGGCGATGGCGTCGGCGGGCGTCAGGCCGAGGCGCGCTGAAATTTCGATCAGCGCGTCCGCCTTGGCGGCGCGGCCGAGGATCGGCTCGCCGACAAGGCCGGTGAAGCGGCCATCCTGTTCGAGCAGGCGATTGGCACGGTTCTCCTGGAAGCCGAGCATGGCGGCGATGCGCGTCGTGAACACCTCGAACCCGCCAGACACGAGTGCCGTCCAGGCGCCGTTGGCGCGCATGGTCCGGACCAGAACACGGCCGCCCGCGGCCAGCGTCAGGCGATTGGCGACGATGCGATCAACCACGGCGGCGTCGAGGCCCTTGAGCAACGCCACCCGTTCACGCAAAGCCGGTTCGAAGGCGATCTCACCATTCATGGATCGCGCGGTAATCGTGGCAACCCGATCCTTGACGCCAATCTCATCGGCCAGCTCGTCGATGCATTCCTGGTCGATCATGGTCGAATCCATGTCGGCGATCAGGATTTTCTTGCGGCGGGTTTCTGCCTCTTGGACGATCACGTCGACCGCCTCGCTGGCGAGTGCCGTGCGCAAGACGGCGCTCGTGACGGCGTCGTCGGCTGCCTCAGGCAGGACGAGATCGCAGGCAATACCTTCGGCCAGCCAGACAACAGCGCTTGCGCCGACCGACCGTGAGGCCATATTCGCAAGCGACAGCGACAAAGCGCGCTCAGTGGGACGGGAAACAAGCGTGGCGATGAGCGGCATGAAACATTCCGGCGGGCAGGCGGGCGAGGGCCGCGTGAAGAACGCGATCCTGATAGCCGGGCCGACCGCCAGCGGCAAGTCGGCGCTTGCGCTCGATCTGGCCGAGCGCAAGGGTGGTGTGATCGTCAACACCGATTCCATGCAGGGCTATTCGGTGCTCGACGTGCTGACCGCCCGGCCTGAGGCGGCCGACCTCGCCCGCGCACCGCATTATCTTTATGGCCATGTCCAACCGGCCACCGCCTATTCCACCGGCGCCTGGCTGCGCGACGTGAGGAAGTTGATCGACGACGGCACATTCTTCGAACGGGCAGTGATTTTCGTCGGCGGTACCGGGCTCTACTTCCGCGCGCTGGCCGAGGGCATTTCGGAAATGCCCGACATTCCGCAGCGGGTCCGCGACCGCTGGCGCTATGAGTTGAAGGAGCAGGGCGCCGTCAAGCTGCACAGCTTGCTGCTGCGCGAGGATTCGGCGGCCGCCATGATGCTCAAGCCAACCGACAGCCAGCGCATCGTGCGCGCATTGGAGGTTCTCGATGCGTCTGGCCGTTCGATCCTGGAATGGCAGGCGGAACGCGGCCAGCCGCTCATCGACAGGGAAAGCGCGCGTTTCCTGGTGATCGATCCGGATCGGGCGGCGTTGGTCGCTCGCATCGACAAACGCTTCGACCAGATGCTGGACAAGGGCGCGCTGGACGAGGTCAAGCGGCTTGCAGCACTTGGTCTCGATCCCGAATTGCCGGCGATGAAAGCGATCGGCGTTCGCGAACTGCAGGCAGCGATGGCCGGAGAGATTGGCTTTCCCGAGGCAATCGAACGCGCCAAGATCGCGACCAGGCAATATTCCAAGCGGCAAACCACCTGGTTCAGGCATCAATTGGGGCCGGAATGGCTGAGGTTGCGCCCCGGTGATGATCTGGAAACCACGATCTCAGCGCTTGCTTCCGATGCAACCTGAAAAGTTTACCTGCAAGGAAAGGTTCCCGTTGTGGTTGTCCAAATTAACCCTCCGTAAGCCCGCCCATGCCATAAGATCAGTGGGCACTTTTCCAACGGGGAGCAGATGCGTTTCCACAAGGCGGAATCAGCATTTTTCGTCTTTATATTCGTGATCCTGGCCGCCGGCCTGGTGACGCTGCATGCTTACGGACTTCTGCAGTCCTTCGCCGACGAGTTGCATACGGCTTCGGGTCTGGACAAGGTCATCTATCTCAACAAGCTCTTGTTCGCGACCGGCGTGCTCCTGGCCACCGCGCTGTTCTTCGGCATTTTCTTCATCTATCCGCTGATCCGCAAACAGGCGACGGAGGAAGGCAAGCTGCGCGCCATGACGGTCTCGCTCAGCGCGCGCTCGGAAACACTTGAGCATGCGGCGCTGACCGACGGCCTGACCGGCATGCAGAACCGGCGCTATTTCGATGATGCGCTGAAGGAGTATCTCGAGGAGTTCCGGCGCATCGAAAAGCCCGTCGGTCTGATGATCCTCGATCTCGACCATTTCAAGCAGGTCAACGACACCCACGGCCATGACGTCGGCGACGAAGTGCTCAAGGCCGTCGCGAACTGTCTCAAGGACATGACGCGCTACCACGATGTGGTAGCGCGATTGGGCGGCGAGGAGTTCGCCGTGGTCACGCCCAATATGGACGCCGAGCTTCTGGGCAAGTTTGCCGAGCGCATCCGCAAGGCGATCGCCAACATGTCGGTGCTGTCAGGCAATGTCCGCCTCAAGATCACCACCAGCGTCGGGCTCGCCGTCTGGGACCGCAAGGAAACAGCGGAAGAGTTCTATCGCCGCGCCGACCGCCAGCTTTACGAAGCGAAGAGGCAAGGCCGCAACCGCGTCTGCGCCTAAATCCCGAAGAAGAATTCATGAGGCCGGTCGCCTGACGCGGTTTTCTCGACTTCCGGTGCTCACGGACTAAATGTCCGCTCCGCTCCGGCTTCTCGAAAGCCACGTCATTCAACTCGGCCTGATGAATTCCCTTTCGGGATTTACCCAGGCTTTTCGAACGAAGCAGAGCCAATCGAAGTTTGGTGCGGATTCTCGGGATTATCGGCAGATGGACTTGTCGCAAACTCAATCGTTTTGCGGGCGCAGGCCGAAGGTTGCGGGCTTTAGGCCGTAGCGCATGTCGAAATCGTCGTCCGATGGCGCGCGTGCGGCGGGTGGCTTGCGGTAGTCGGGATCGCCGGCCTGGCGGCCTGAATCGACGACCTCGGCGAAGGCCATCGCCTGCTGCGTTGATTTCGGCACGTTGCGCAGTCGTTCCACGATCGCCACCAGATCGACATCGTCGCCGGCTTTCGACGAGGCGGCTTCTTCGCGCTTGGCGGTGCCAGGAAGCAGGTGGCTCGGCAGTTTTTCGAACTTCAGCCGCATGGTCGTCGCTACGCCTTCGCCAAAGGCGATGGCTTCGCGCTGGCCCATGGAGGACAGGAAGGCAAGCGTCGAGGCGGAAGAATCGGCAATCGCCGAGCGGATGATCGCCTGGTCCTGCTCATTGGCAAGCCGCATGGCGAAAAAAGTCGAGCATTGCGACAGGATGGTCGGGTCGAGCTCGCCAGGGCGCTGGGTGACGACGCCGAGATAGCAGCCATATTTGCGGCCTTCCTTGGCGATGCGCGACAGCGCGTGCCTTGTCGGCGCGAAGCCGAGGCGCGGGTCGGCCGGCATATAGCGGTGCGCTTCTTCGCACAAAAACAGAAGCTGCAGCTTGCCCTCGCTCCACAGAGCGAGGTCGAAGGCCAGGCGCGCCAGCACCGAGCAGACCGAATTGACCACTTCCGACGGCATGCCGGCCATTTCGAAGCAGGTTACCGGGCGGCCATGATGCGGCACGCGGAAGATGTTGCCGATCGTCTCGTGGATGGTGTCCTCGATCAGGCGCGAGTTGAACATGAAGCGATAACGTGGATCGGCCGCCGCCGATTCGATGCGCGTCTTCAGCGATTTGAGCGTCGGGCGATCGGTCTTGCTTTCGAGCATGCCCATGCGCTCATCGATCTGCTTGAGCAGGTCGGCGATGCGGTAAGGCACCGGCGTATCGGCGGTCAGCGCATCGCTGCCGCGCCTGATATAGGAGCCCGAATTCGGGTTGCGGTAGAGATTCTTGGCGGCCGGAATGAGGTCGCGCAAGGCGTCGATTTCTTCCGGCTCGGTCTCGCGGCCCCGGAACAGCACCTCGGCGAATTCCTCCAGCGTGAACATCCAGAACGGAAGATCCAGGGTTTTGGAATCGACCCTGACGCAGTATTCGGGCAGCGATGCAGCGAACTCGTTGTGCGGGTCGAGGATCAGGATGCGCAGATCCGGCCGTGCCGCGATCGACTTGCGTAGCAGCAGCGAGACGGCGGTGGATTTGCCGACGCCGGTGGTGCCGACAATGGCGAAGTGACGCGCCAGCGTATCGTCGATGGCGATGTTGGCGGCGATCGTCTCGTCCTGCGCGAGCGTGCCGATCGTGATCGAATGACGCCCCGCGAGGTCATAGACCGCCTGCAGGTCGCGGGTGCGGATGCGATGCGCAACGGCGCCGATATGCGGATAGGTGGTGATGCCGCGGTCGAAGACCGGTTTGGCGCCGGGCTCTGCTCCGTCACGGACTTCGCCGATCAGCTCGATGCTGACCTCGATGGCGTTCTGGCCCTCATTGCTCCACGCGCGGTCCGACTTGCCGATTGCGTAGACCAGGCCGACGGTTCGCGTCGATCCGAGATTGATGGAAATCATCTTGCCGACCGTCCACAGGCCGGTCACCGCGCCGTCGGCGTCGTTCGCGTAGGCGCTGATGGTGGCGCGCGCGCCATCGCATTGCACGACATTGCCGAGGATGCGCTTGTCGTTCTGCTCTGCGTCGCGGCGCTCCTGCGATGTCGGTTCTCCAACGGAGGCTTCGCGTTCGACATACATGGACAGGCCAATCCCCATTTCCCCTGGAGCATCGATGCTACCCGAATGGGGTTAAGGCCCGATGAGGTCGGATGGTGTAGAGAGCATTAAGGGGCTCGTGGAAATTGTAGCAAGGCGGCTCTTCTCCGGCGTCTATTTTTCGCTATAATAGACATATGGATGATATAGCGAACGACATTTCCTCGACGATCGGCCGCAGGATACACGCCGAAAGGATGGTGCGCGACTGGTCCCTGGCCGAACTCGCGGAGCGTTCCGGCGTCTCGAAGGCGATGCTCAGCACGATCGAGCGGGGCAAGACCAGCCCGACGGCGGCGCTTCTGGTGCGCATCGCGTCGGCCTTCGGCATGACGCTGTCGACCTTGATCGCGCGCGCGGAATTGCAGGGCGGCGGGCTGTTGCGCGAAGCCGACCAGCCGGTGTGGCGCGATCCCGACACCGGCTATGTCAGGCGGCATCTTTCGCCGGCTGGCGATATGCCGCTGGAACTGATCAAGGTGCATCTGCCGGCGGGCGCCAAGGTCAGTTTTCCGGCCGCTTCATACGCCTTCATCAAGCAGCAGATATGGCTGATCTCCGGGCGGCTCGAATTCATCGAAGGTGAGACAGTGCACAAGCTTGTATCAGGCGACTGCCTGGCGCTTGGGGCGCCGTCGGACTGCACCTTCCATGCCCTGGAGCCCGGCGCCGACTATCTCGTCGCGCTGGTCAGGGGCTGACACAATGGCAAGAAGACCAAAGCGCTCCCATAATGGGGGGCCGCCTCTCGATGAGTACAACGGCCCGCCATGGGGCAAGGGCGATCCCTACATCTTTCTTGCCTGGCAGGCAGCGTACGCCAAGGCGTGGAAGGCGCCGAGCCACGAGGTGATGCTGCTGCGCATGGACAGAGCCGAGCGGCTTGGCCTGACCTATGAGGAGTACACGCTCGAGATCCTCGAGCGCGGGCGGCATCTCGGGCACGAAGACGCCGACCGCATCAGCGCCATCAAGGCGGCGCGTAAGCGACGCCGCGCGCGCCATCTGGAGTGACAGCAATGCGCCCGCTTCTATCGCAATCACAGGATATCCTGCACATGAACTCGATCGAGATCGCAACCCTGAACCCGGCTGCCGAGACGCAGGACATGCTGGCCGAATTGCTGGTCGCAACGGTGGCGGCCGGCGGTTCGGTCAGCTTCATGCATCCGTTGGCGCCGCAGGCGGCAAGGGCGTTCTGGGAAAAATCGCTGGCCGCGGCGGCAAGGGGCGAAAGATCGGTGCTTGGCGCCTGGGATGGCAAAAACCTGGTCGGCACCGTGACCTTGCTGCTCGATTGTCCGCCCAACCAGCCGCACCGGGCCGAGATCGCCAAGCTGATGACATCAGTCGATTACCGGGGCAGGGGTGTGGGAACGCGCCTGATGCGGGCCGCCGAGAGCCTTGCCATCGAGAGGGGCCGCACGCTGCTGGTTCTGGACACGGCGACCGAGGAGGGCGCCTCAGGCCTCTATGAGCGGCTGGGCTTCACGCTGGCCGGTGAGATACCGGACTATGCCCTGAAGCCGCATGGCGGGCTGACCGGCACGCTGATTTACTGGAAGCGGATCGGGCCAATCTCGTAACCGGTCATGCCGGCGCGGAGAGGCGTGACAGCAGCCACTGGCGAAAATCCTGTTCGGCACCGGTCAGGCGTGCTGTCGACGCCTTGGTCAGGAAATGCCCCGATGTGCTGGAAAGTTCATAGTCGGAAAGCCTGACCAGCGTCTTGCTGTCGAGCGCCGCATCGACCAGCGGCCGCGAGCCCAAAAGCACGCCGGCGCCGGCGCTCGCCGCCTCCATGGCGGTGACGAAACTGTCGAAGCGGTGCGATCGTCTGGGATGGCCAGCCAGTCCAGCGGCGGCGAACCATTCCGCCCACATTTCGCGCGCGCCGGCGACCAGAAGCAGCGGCAGGGAGGTCCAGTCGGGGTTGCCGGCGAGCACTGGCGCCGCCACCGGCACGAGCCGCTCTGCGGTCAGCCTGTCGGCTTCACGGCCGGGAAAGGATCTGTTGCCAAAACGGATGTCGAGCACCGAGCCCGGCAGGTCGTAGTCAGCAGGGCGATGGATCGTCACCAGATCGAGCTGGATGCGCGGCAGCGCCTTCGCCAGATCGGGCAGCGCCGGGGCGAGCATCAGCAAGGCAAAGGAGATTGGCGCGCGGATCGAGACGGTCTGGATGGCGCGCGGCTCGAACAGTTCCGCGGTGCTGTTGCCGATGGTGGCGAAGGCCGACTGGATGTGGGGCAGGTAAGCCGCACCCTCTGGCGACAGCGCGACGCCGCGCGCCAGCCGCGAAAACAGGCGCGTCTTCAGCCATTCCTCGAGAAGCCGGATGTGCTGGCTGACGGCGGCCTGGGTAAGGCCGAGCTCGGCTGCCGCCGCGGTGAAATTCGACAGCCGCGCCGCCGCCTCGAAACTGCGCAGCCAGTCCAGAGGCGGCACCGGTGTATTTGTACGAGCCATTAGTATTCTGCGGTCATTGGCTAAAAAATGATAATTTGAGTTATGTCTGTCGCGCGATCAACATGCAATCGAAACCCTGCGGATCAGGCTGCGGGGGACGCAATGGACAGGAACGGATCTCCATGCTCACCCAGGCGCGGATCGGCGACGAAGGCAGAACAATCGACCTTGGCTGGCAGGACGGGTCGCGCAGCCGTTTTCACGCCATGTGGCTGCGCGACAATGCGCTGGACGACAAGACGCGCAGCGCCGGCAATGGTCAACGGCTCATCACCATTCTCGACATTCCCGCCGACACCAGGATCGGCGCCGCGTCGATCAAAGGCGGCGCCCTGGAAGTCAGCTTCGTGCCCGAGCAGAAGACGGTCAGCTTTCCCGCGGCATGGCTGAGCGCCAATGCCTATGATCGTGACGCAGGCCGCCAGCCCGGCTGGACAGGCGAGGCCACCGTGCGATGGACCAAGGCCTCGATGCAGAATTCGGTGCCGCGCGCCGGCTATGTTGCGGCCAGCCGCGATCGCGCTGTGCTGGGGCAATGGCTGTCGGCGGTGAAAACCTGTGGCTTCGCGGTGATGGACGATCTGCCGACCGAATCCGGGGCACTGTGCAAAGTGTCCGATCTTTTCGGCTACATCAGGGAAACCAATTACGGGCGCTGGTTCGAAGTGCGCGCCGAGGTCAATCCGAACAATCTCGCCTACACGAATCTCGGCCTCCAGGCGCACACCGACAATCCCTATCGCGACCCTGTGCCGACGCTGCAGATCCTGTCCTGCATCGAGAATACGGTTGAGGGCGGCGAGTCCAGTGTCGTCGATGGGTTTGCAGTCGCGGCTGCGCTGCAGGCTGAGAACCCGGAAGGCTTCCGGCTGCTGAGCTCATGCCCGGCGCGCTTCGAGTATGCCGGCTCTTCCGGCGTGCGGCTGCAGGCGAAGCGGCCGATGATCGAGCTCGGGCCCGATGGCGAGCTGATTTGCATCCGCTTCAACAACCGCTCGCTGGCGCCGACGGTCGACGTGCCGTTCAGCGATATGGAAGCGTACTACGCCGCCTATCGCCGGTTTGCGGAACTGATCGAGGATCCATCCTTCGAGGTGACGTTCAAGCTCGAAGCGGGGCAAGCGTTCATCGTCGACAACACCCGCGTCATGCATGCCCGCAAGGCGTTTTCCGGTACCGGTAAGCGCTGGCTGCAGGGTTGCTACGCAGACAAGGACGGTCTGCTGTCGACGCTCGCGGCAATCGAGCACGGGTTCAAGGAGGCCGCGGAATGAGCGGCCAGGATTTGAACGCGGACACCATCGTCGAGTTCATCGCCGACATCTTCGAGCGCCGGGGCGCCGAATCCTATCTCGGCGAACCCGTCACCATGTCGGAGCACATGCTGCAGGGTGCCTGGTTCGCTGAAAAGGACGGCGCGCCGGACGAACTGGTGGCGGCGGCGCTGCTGCACGACATCGGCCATTACACCAGCGAGTTCGGCACCTATTCGCCCGAGGATGTCGAGGACAAGCATCATGACGAGGCCGGCGGCGAGGTGCTGGCGCCGTTCTTTCCACCTGTCATCGTCGAATGCGTCAGGCTGCATGTCGCCGCCAAGCGCTATCTCTGCGCCACCGACCCGACCTATTTCGGCAGGCTTTCGCAGGCCTCGGTGCACACGCTGTCGCTGCAGGGCGGGCCGATGAATGCCGAGGAGGTCGCCGAGTTCCGCAAGAACCCCTTCCATGAGGAAGCGGTCCGGGTCCGCATCTGGGACGAGAGCGGCAAGATCGCCAACATGAAGACACGGACATTTCGCGATTACGTGCCGCTGCTGCAGCGGGTGGTGACGCAGTTCGCGGCGGGCAAGCCGGCGTAAATTCCCCAGGGAAGGAGGCAGGGTGCAAGCCGTGCCTCCTTTCTTCCGGCTTCACCGGAATGGCGCTCGCCTACCCCTTGTGGTGCACCTGCTGCAGGCCGTAGACCGGCGTCGCGATGCCTTCATGCCGCGCCTTCAATTGCAGCGACAGGAACTGCGAATAGTGGCGTGACTGGTGCAGATTGCCGCCGTGGAACCATAGCGCCTCCTGTTGCGTCGGCTTCCACATGTTGCGCAACTCGCCTTCCCACGGGCCGGGGTCCTTGGTGGTGTTCGAGCCGAGGCCCCAGCATTTGCCAACGTTGTCGGCGGTTTCACGGGATATCAGATCGGCGGCCCAGCCGTTCATCGAGCCGTAGCCGGTGGCGTAGACGATGAGGTCCGCAGGCAATTCCGACCCGTCGCTGAGCAGAACCGAGTGCTGCTTGATCTCTTCGACGTCGACGCCGCTCTTCAGCTTGATCGAACCATTGATGATCAGCTGCGAGGCGCCAACATCGATGTAATAGCCGGAGCCGCGCCTGAGGTACTTCATGAACAGGCCGGATTCGTCGTCGCCCCAGTCGAGCATGAAACCGGCCTTCTCCAGCCCCTTGTAGAATGTCGCGTCGCGTTTCTTCATTTCGGCATAGGCCGGGATCTGGAACTCGTGCAGGATTTTGTAGGGCAGCGAAGCGAAGATGAGATCGGCCTTGGCGGTGGTGATGCCATTCTGCAGCGCCTGCTCCGAATAGAGCGAACCCAGTCCGATTTCCATCAACGTGTCGGACCTGGAGATATGGGTACTCGAGCGCTGCACCATGGTGACGTCCGCGCCGGCTTCCCAAAGTGCCGCTGCGATGTCATGGGCGGAATTGTTGGATCCGATGACAACGGCCTTTTTGCCGGCATAGGCGTCGGGACCCGGATGCTTCGACGAGTGGTGCTGGTCGCCCTTGAAGGTCTCCATGCCCTTGAATTTCGGCAGATTGGCCTTGCCGGACTGTCCGGTTGCCAGCACCAACTGCTTGGGCTTCAGCGTGATGTCCTTGCCGTCGCGGTGGACGACAACGGTCCATTCCTTTTTCTTGTCGTCATAGGAAGCGCTTTTGGCCTCGGTCGAGGACCAGTAATTCAGCTCCATCACCTTGGTATACATTTCCAGCCAGTCGCCGATCTTGTCCTTGGGCGAGAAAACCGGCCAGTTCTTCGGGAAATCGATATAGGGCAGATGGTCGTACCAGACCGGGTCATGCAGGCAGAGCGACTTGTAGCGCTTGCGCCAGCTGTCGCCGGCCCGCTCGTTCTTCTCGATGATGATGGTCGGCACGCCAAGCTGCCGCAGCCGCGCGCCGAGCGCGATACCGCCCTGGCCACCACCGATGATCACCGTATAGGGCTGCGTCTTGAAGCCGAGCTCGGCGGTTTCCCTCTCGCGTTCTTCTTTCCATGTCGGACGGTTCTTGCCCGAGCCGTGCCTGGCGCCCATCGGCCGCGCAAAGCCTGCCGGCTCCTCGTGGCCTTTCAGTTCGGCCATGGTGGTCAGCAGCGTCCAGATCTTGCCGTCCTTCAGCCTGACATGGCCGAAGCCGCGTGCCACCTCCGTCTCGAAGCTGATCCAGCCTTCGATCAACCCGTCGCTCTCCGTCGCGTCCTCGCCCTTGGCGATGGCGAAGTGTGACGGCCTGGTCTTCGACAATTGGCTTTTCAGCATGTCGCGGACCTGGTCGCGGCCTTCCATGGTCTTGATGTTCCAGGTGAAGGTGACGAGGTCGCGCCAGTAGCAATCCTCTTGAAAGCAATCGACCGCTTTCTCGATGTCATTGGCGGCAAGCGCGGCGCCGAATCGATCGAGCAGGTCGGACAGTTTCTTGCTAGGGGCCGTGTTCTTGCTAGAGGGCTTGTCGAGCATCAGGTTTCCTCCCGTGAAATCCAGATCGTCATGGTGGTGGCTCCGCCGGGCTCGCCGCCGGACGATCAAGTATCGTCAGAGATGGCGGCCCTCGTCACGCCCCACCATAGTTTCCAGCGATTTCAATGGTCTATCCTATAAGTGAGATCGCCGGACAGTTTCGGAATCGCTCGGGCGCCGGAAACGAACGTCCCATTTGTGAATGCCGCGCCGGTCGCGCAAAATTGATGGTCAAATGCCGCAATGCGGTCACCGAGGCCGATGACAACCGATCGGTGAGAAGCCGGGAAGCGGTGGCGGGCAACAGGACGGTTCCCGGGATTTTCTGGATGCGGAACTCTGGAGCCCGTTATGATCATCATACCTTTTATCCAAGCGTCTTCATGTCGCTCCCTTGGCCGGCGTGGACGCGCAGCGGCAATGGCCGCGGTCATGGCCTTGAGCGCGACCCTGACCGGCCCGCTGGTGCTGCCCGGAACGCAGGCGCATGCGGCGGAAATTGCCGTTACCGTCCGCGAAAGGCTTTCGAACTATGGCGGATGGCGAACCTCCAGCCGCTTCGGCGATGTCTGGGTTCCCTCGGTCCGTACCGAATGGCGGCCCTACACCGAAGGCAGGTGGGTCTGGACCGACGATGGCTGGTACTGGCAGTCCACCGAGCCATTCGGCGATGTCGTCTATCACTATGGCCGCTGGGCCTACGATCCCGATTTCGGCTGGGTGTGGATCGCCGGCGATCAATGGGCGCCAGCCTGGGTGGTGTGGCGCCAGGGCGGCAATGACGTCGGTTGGGCTCCAGCGCCGCCCAACGTCGGTGTCGCCTTCGACGACGCCTGGTGGTGTTTCGTGCCTGTGGCGGCGATCGGCGCGGTCGATCTGGTCAGGGTGGTGCGGCCGGTGCAGGAAAACGTCGTCCTCATGCGCAACACGACGATCATCAACCAGACGGTCCTGGTCAACAATGCGCCGCACGTGCGGCTTGGCAATCAGGTGGTTGCAATCAATGCCGGACCCCGGCTGCAGCAACTCCCGAAGCCCGTCATCGAGTCGATCAAGGCGGCAAAATTGGTTCCTCCGCGCAAAGGCGTGTTTGCCAGTGCACGGCTCGATGCTTCCAGGGGCGCCGAGATCAAGAGACTTGCCGGCAATACAAAGGGGAACGGGCAAATCGTGGCGGGCTCCAAGACTGCGATCGGCGGCAAGGCCATTTCCCCCGGCGCGGTGGCTGCCAGCAATCCGGCCGTCGTGAAGCCTGGCGACTCCGTGCGCAAGCGGATGGTCGCCGGCAACGGCGCGAAGGCCGATGCGCTCAAGCTGCATGTCGACAGGACCGCGGGCGACGGACGCATCGTTGTCAAATCGTCGCCCAAACCGGTTTCGCCCAAGCCGGTTTCGGGGCAGCGTCTTGCACTCGGTGGCGGGCAACAAAAGCCGCATCAGCAGGCGCTGGCAATGCACATGCCCCAGCACCATGGCCCGGCAAGGGTGGCACCCCACCATCCGCCAGCGAAGATGCAGGCCAGGAAGGCGTCCAAATGCGATCCACGCGTTTCCCGCTGCAAAGCGCCGGGCTGACCACCTCGATCGTGCCGGCACGCTGTGCGCGCCGGCGCGATTTTTCCCGTTGACAGGCTGCCTTGCCCGCCCTTAGTGTCCGCCACCATGAAAACGGCACTCATTCTCGTAGGAAAGCGCGTGGGCAAGGCGGTGTAACCGCCGGGCGAAAACCCCCCATGCGCAAGACACAGGCTCCCTCGGGGGCCTTTTTTATTGCCTGAAACACGACTAAACGACCAGCAAACGCCCAATGGCGACAGTACGGGACCAGACCGATGAGCAACGGACAGAACGAGCGGCGCGAGATGACAGGTGCCGAAATGGTGGTGCAGGCGCTGAAGGACAATGGCGTCAAGCATGTCTTCGGCTATCCCGGCGGCGCTGTCCTTCCGATATATGACGAGATCTTCCAGCAGGACGATGTCGAGCACATACTGGTGCGCCACGAGCAGGGCGCCGGCCATGCGGCCGAAGGCTATGCGCGCTCCACCGGCAAGGCCGGCGTGATGCTGGTGACCTCCGGCCCCGGCGCCACCAATGCGGTGACGCCGCTGCAGGACGCCTTGATGGATTCGATCCCGCTGGTCTGCCTGACGGGGCAGGTGCCGACCTCGCTGATCGGCTCCGACGCTTTTCAGGAATGCGACACGGTCGGCATTACCCGCCCCTGCACCAAGCACAACTGGCTGGTGAAGGACGTCAACGAACTCGCCGCGACCATCCACGAGGCCTTCCATGTCGCGACCACCGGCCGTCCGGGTCCGGTCGTCGTCGACATCCCGAAGGACGTGCAGTTCGCCAGGGGATTCTACGTCCCGCCGCAGATCGCGCCGCGCACCAGCTACCAGCCCAAGGTCCAGGGCGACCTGGAGAAGATCAAGGCGGCGGTCGAGCTGATGGCCGGCGCCAAGAAGCCGATCATCTACAGCGGCGGCGGCGTCATCAATTCCGGCCCGGAAGCGAGCCATCTGCTGCGCGAACTGGTCGATCTCACCGGTTTCCCGATCACCTCGACGCTGATGGGCCTCGGCGCCTATCCGGCATCGGGCAAGAACTGGATGGGCATGCTCGGCATGCACGGCACCTATGAAGCCAACATGGCCATGCATGACTGCGACGTGATGATCTGCATCGGCGCGCGCTTCGACGACCGCATCACCGGGCGGCTGACCGCGTTCTCGCCGAACTCGAAGAAGATCCACATCGACATCGATCCGTCGTCGATCAACAAGAACGTCCACACCGAGGTGCCGATCATCGGCGATGTCGGCCGGGTGCTGGAGGATATGGTGCGGCTGTGGCGTGCGAGCGCCAAGGCCGACAAGAAGGCGCTCTACCCCTGGTGGGAGCAGATCGCCAAATGGCGTGCGCGCGACTCGCTCGCCTACAAGATGAACAACGACGTGATCATGCCGCAATACGCCATCGAGCGGCTCTACGAACTGACCAAGGGTCTGGACACCTACATCACCACCGAGGTCGGCCAGCACCAGATGTGGGCGGCGCAGCACTATCATTTCGAGAAGCCGAACCGCTGGATGACGTCGGGAGGGCTGGGCACGATGGGTTACGGCCTGCCGGCGGCACTCGGCGTGCAGATCGCGCATCCAGGCGCGCTGGTCATCGACATTGCCGGCGACGCCTCCGTGCAGATGACGATGCAGGAGATGAGCGCGGCCGTGCAGCACGACGCGCCGATCAAGATCTTTATCTTGAACAACCAGTATATGGGGATGGTGCGGCAGTGGCAGCAGTTGCTGCACGGCAACCGGCTGTCGCATTCCTACACCGAGGCGATGCCGGACTTCGTCAAGCTGGCCGAGGCCTATGGCGGCCACGGAATTCGCTGCGAGAAGCCGGACGAGCTGGACGACGCGATCAAGGAGATGATCTCGGTCAGGAAGCCGGTGCTGTTCGACTGCCGCGTGGCGACGCTCGCCAACTGCTTCCCGATGATTCCGTCGGGCAAGGCGCACAATGAGATGCTCTTGCCCGACGAGGCGACCGACGAGGCGGTGGCCAATGCCATCGACGCCAAGGGCAGGGAACTGGTGTAGCCGGCAGAACCAAGGCAGGGCTGTCGCAAGAAAGCCCTGCGCAAACAGAGAATTAGCTCAAGAGCTTGAAAAACGAGATTCATGTCATGAACGCACAGCTACAACCGACCGGCTCCGCCTATTTCATCGCCAAGGAGACGGAAAAGCCGGAAAACCACACGCTTTCCGTGCTGGTCGACAACGAGCCGGGCGTGCTTGCCAGGGTCATCGGCCTGTTTTCCGGGCGTGGCTACAACATCGAGAGCCTGACCGTCTCCGAGACCGAGCATGAAAAACACCTGTCGCGCATCACCATCGTGACGCGCGGCACGCCGCATGTGCTGGAGCAGATCAAGCACCAGCTCGAGCGCATCGTGCCGGTTCACCGCGTCGTCGACCTGACCGTGCGTTCGCATGTATCCGGCCAGGAGCGGCCGCTGGAGCGCGAACTGGCGCTGGTCAAAGTCGCGGGCACCGGCGAGGCCCGCGTTGAGGCGTTGCGGCTGGCCGATGCGTTCCGCGCCAGCGTCATCGACGCCAACACCGAGCATTTCATCTTCGAGATCACCGGCAAAGGCTCCAAGATCGACCAGTTCATCGCCATCATGAAACCGCTCGGCCTGGTCGAAATCTGCCGCACCGGCGTGGCAGCGTTGAACCGCGGCCCGCAGGCGATGTAGGACTTCGGCGGGGCTGGCGTCGAACGCGTCAGCCAGTTTCCATGGTGAGGCCGTCCGTAGCCTTTGCGGGGTCGCCGAGAAGAGACAAGATGCTGACTTGTCAGGGAAGATATCCATGTCGCTCGACGCATTCCTTGCCCTGCTTGTCTACGCCTTCGTGACGTCGATCACGCCGGGGCCAAACAATCTCATGCTTTTGGCATCGGGCGTGAATTTCGGCCTCGTCAGAACCGTTCCGCACATGCTGGGCATCAGCATGGGTTTCCTCGTGCTGCTGCTTGCCGTCGGTCTTGGCCTCGGCGCTGTGTTGACGGCGTTTCCGGCGCTGCATACGGCGCTCAAGATCGCTGGCGGCGCCTATCTTTTGTACCTCGCCTGGAAGATCGCCATGTCGCGCACGCTGACCGGCAAAGGCGAGACGAAAGCGCGGCCCATGCGCTTCATCGAGGCAGCCGCATTCCAGTGGGTCAATCCCAAGGCGTGGGTGATGGCGATCACCGCCATGGCCGTCTATGCCAATGCCGAGCACCCGTTCCTGTCGGTGGTGTTGATCGCCGTGGCTTTCACCATCGTCAATTTGCCGAGCGTCTCGGTGTGGGCCGGGTTCGGCACCGCACTGCGCGGTTTCCTGTCGGACCCGGTGCGGCTGAAATGGTTCAACATCGTCATGGGCGTGCTGCTGGCGGCGACGCTTTGGCCGATGCTCAGGTAGGCCGTGGGGCGCACCATCTGATCGTAGGGGCACCCGGACGCTCGGCGGACCGCCCCCGGATCGGGAGCCGCCCCGTGTTGCACATCCATTGTGCAGTGCACATTAAATCTTCGTAATGCCGCCTTTTGGCCCTTTTCCGACAAAGGCGTGTCCTATCTATTCGGCGAAATCGCGGCAACGGGCCGCGTTGGAATAGAACCATCGGACCACGACGTGTCGGGTGGAGAGGGCCTTTGACCATGCGTGGAAAAGTCATTCTTTCGTTGCTGGCCGTCGCCTGCCTGGGTGCGGCCGGGTGGCTCTATGTTTCGCCTGACGCGCTGGGCAAGGTGCAACAGCTCGTCGGCGTGAAGCAGATGGCGGCGTCGGACAAACCGGCTGCGGGTTCGGACAAGAAAGACGCCAGTGCGGCCCGCTCGGCCTCGATCCTCTCGGCCGTCGCCTCGACAGCCGATTTCCCGATCCGGCGCTACGCGATCGGCTTCGTCTCCTCTCCCGCCGTCGTCAACATCAATGCGCGCGTGTCCAGCCAGATCGTGTCCATCGACGTCAAGGACGGGCAGATGGTCAAGACCGGCGATCTGCTGTTTTCGCTCGATGACCGGGCGCTGAAGGCGCAGCTTGCCAAGGATCAAGCGGCGCTGGCCAAGGATCAGGCGATGCTCGCCAGCTCGCAGTCCGATCTCCAGCGCGCCAAGGATCTGGTCGCCAAGCAGGCCGGCACGCAGCAGACCTACGACCAGGCCGTCGCCGCGCAGAAGGCTGCCGCAGCGACTGTCGATGCCGACAAGGCGACAATCGACGCCGACAATGTCCAGCTTGGCTTCGCCACGATCACGGCGCCGATTTCCGGCAGGCTGGGCGCAGTCAGCGTCGCCGTCGGCGATCTCGTCACCGTCAGCAATGGCAACAGCAGCACGGCCACTCCGCTGGTGACCATCACCCAGATGGACCCGCTGCAGGTCAACTTCAATCTTCCCGAGAGCAATCTGGCCCTGCTGCACAAGGCGCTCGCCAACCCGCAGCAGGACGCGGTGACACTGACCAAGGATGGCGACCCGACGCCGATCGGCAAGGGTACGCTCGATTTCGTCGACTCCAGCGTCGACACCGCGTCGGGCACGATTGCCACGCGGGCAAGCATTCCCAATGCCGATCTTTCGCTATGGCCCGGCCAGTATGTGAATGTCGTGCTCGACGCCGGCATCATGCCGCAGATGACATCGGTTCCCACGGTCGCGGTGCAGCCAAGCCAGAAGGGGCCGTTCGTCTATGTGGTCAAGCCGGACAACACGGTCGAGATGCGGCCGGTGCAGGTGGCGCTGACCGAAGGCGACAACAGCGCCATCAGCCAGGGGCTGAAAAGCGGTGAGATGGTCGTCACCGAAGGCCAGACGAGGCTGAAGGACGGCGCGGCGGTGCATGAGGGCAAGGCCACGGCGAATGCTGCTCCCAAGGTGGCCGAGGCGACCAACGCCGGCGAGGCGGCCCAATGATCTCCGAATTCTGCATACGCCGACCCGTCGCCACCCTTCTGATGTCGTTCGCCCTCGTGCTGGGCGGGCTGTTCGCCTACAAGTTCCTCCCGGTGGCCGCACTGCCCAGCGCGGAATTCCCGGTGGTCAATGTCTCGGCCTCGCTGCCGGGCGCCTCGCCGGAAACCATGGCGACATCGGTGGCGACGCCACTGATCAAGCAGTTCGCCACCATCGCCGGCATCGATTCGATCTCGACCACGAACTCGCTTGGCCAGACCTCGATCGCCATCCAGTTCGTGCTCAACCGCGACATCGACGCGGCAGCAGCCGATGTGCAGGCGGCGATCGCGCGCACGCAGAAATCACTGCCGCCGCAGATGACGGCGCCGCCGAGCTATCGCAAGGTCAATCCGGCCGACGCGCCGATCCTTTTGATGTCGCTGGTCAGCGACACGGTTCCACTGACCGATCTCGATGCTTTCGCGGAAAATGTCATCTCGCCATCGCTATCGACCATCGACGGCGTGGCGCAGGTCTCGATCTTCGGCCAACAGAAATACGCGGTGCGCATCCAGATCGACCCGACCGCGCTTGCCGCACGCGGCATCTCGATCGATCAGCTGCAGGCGGCGGTCGCCTCGGCCAACAGCAACACGCCGCTGGGCGTGCTGCAGAACGACAAGCAGCAGCTCACCATCACCGCCAACACGCAGCTGACCGACGCCGCCGGCTTCTCCAACATCATCATCGCCACCAAAAACGGTCACCCCGTGCGGCTGGGCGAGGTGACCCGCGTGGTCGATTCGGTGCAGACGACCACGACCGCAAGTTGGTACGATGGCACCCGCGCGATCATCATGGCTGTGCAGCGCCAGCCCGATGCCAACACTGTCGACGTCGTCGACAAGGTCAAGGCGATGCTGCCGTCCTTCAAGGACCAGATGCCGGCCGCCGCCGACATCAAGCTGCTTAACGACCGCTCCAGTTCGATCCGGCAGGCGGTCAGCGACGTGCAGTTCACGCTGTTGCTCACCATTGCCCTGGTGATCATGGTGATCTTCGTGTTCCTGCGCCGGGTGACGGCGACGATCATTCCGGCCGTGGCTGTGCCGATCTCGCTGATCGCCACGCTCGGCGCGATGTTCCTGTTCGGCTTTTCCATCGACAACATCTCGCTGATGGGCCTGACGCTCGCCGTCGGCCTCGTCGTCGACGATGCCATCGTGATGCTGGAAAACATCTTCCGCCATATGGAGGAGGAGGGGCTGTCGGCTTTCGATGCGTCGCTGAAGGGCGCGCGCGAAATCGGCTTCACCATCATCTCGATCTCGATTTCGCTGGTGGCGGTGTTCATCCCCGTGCTGCTGATGGGCGGCGTGATCGGACGCATCTTCAACGAGTTCGCCGTCGTGGTGACGGTCGCCATCCTGGCGTCGATGTTCGTGTCGCTGACGCTGACGCCGATGCTGTGCTCGCGGCTGCTGTCGGTGACCAAAGCCGACCGTGACAAGCATGGCCCCGGCCATAAGCAGGACCTCGTCACCCGCGGCTACGACCGGGTCTTGAGCTTCTGCCTGCGGCACACCTTCCTGGTGTTCCTCGTCTTCGTCGGCACCGCGGCAGCGTCGGTGTGGCTGATCCAGACTTCGCCGAAGGGTTTCTTCCCGCAGGAGGACATCGGCCAGATATCGGTGACCACCATCGCACGTCAGGACATCTCTTTCGATGCCATGTCCAGGCTGCAAGGACAGGTCGCCAGCGTCTTCTCGCATTCGCCCTATGTCGACCATGTGGCGTGGTCGGCGGGCAGCGGCAACAATGCGCTCAACCAGGGGCAGCTTTTCGTCCAGCTCAAGGGCAAGGACCAGCGCCCCGATATCGAGAAGGTGCTTTCGGATCTGCGCAAGCAACTGGCCGGCGTGGCGGGCATCGAGACCTACATGCAGCCGGTGCAGAATTTGAGGCTGGGCTCGCGGTCGTCGGCAAGCGCCTACCAGCTCGTGGTTCAGGGCCTTGATACCGGCCTGACCGATATTTGGGCGCAGAAACTGAACGACGCGATGGCGGCCGACCATGCGAACTTCACCGACGTCACCAGCGACCTGCAGAACAATGCGTTGCAGGCGACGCTGGTGGTGGATCGCGACAAGGCCGCCCAGCTCGGTATCGATACCGACACGTTGCGCTCCGCCCTCTATGGCGGGTTCGGCACCGACCAGGTTTCGACAATCTTCGGTTCGGCCGACAGCTACGAAGTCATCACCGAGCTCGATCCAAAGATCGAGTGGTCGCCTGAGCGGATGCTGGCCATCCAGATGAGGACGGCGAGCGGCAGTCTGGTTCCGCTCGGCGCCTTCGCCCGGGTCGATCGCACGGCCGGCGCCCTGACTGTCAACCAGCTCGGCCAGCTTCCAGCCGTGACCATCTCCTACAATCTGCCGCAGGGCGTGGCGCTGGGCGACAGCGTGACGCGCATCAATGCGCTGAAGGAGCAGATCGGCATGCCGACGGTGATCTCGACCACCTTCGCCGGGACGGCCAAGACCTTCCAGGATTCTCTTGCCAACCAGGGTTTTCTGGTCGGCGGCGCAATCCTGACCATCTACATCGTGCTCGGCATCCTCTACGAGAGCTTCATCCACCCGCTGACAATCCTCACCGGCCTGCCGTCGGCTGTGCTCGGGGCGGTTGTTGCCTTGCGCTTCGCCGGTATGGATCTGTCTGTCATCGCGGTGATCGGCATCCTGATGCTGATCGGCATCGTCAAGAAGAACGGCATCATGATGGTCGACGTCGCGCTTGAACTGCGACGAGACGGCATGTCCGCGACCGAGTCGATCCACAAGGCCTGCCTGATGCGGTTCAGGCCGATCATGATGACGACGCTGGCGGCACTGATGGGCACATTCCCGATTGCGCTCGGCACCGGCGCCAGCGCCGAACTGCGCCAGCCGCTGGGCGTTGCCGTTGTCGGTGGTCTGCTTGCCTCGCAGGCGCTGACCCTGTTCGTGACGCCGGTGATCTATGTCTACATGGAGAATTTCTCTGGCTGGCTGGTCGGGCTTTGGTCGAAGCGCAAGGGCGAGCCAGGCCCGGTCGAAGCGGGGGATCAGCCGTCGCTATTCGAAGCCAGGGAAGACATGCTGCCCGAACCGCAGCGGGCGGCGGCCGAATGATGTGACAGGGCCAGCGCCATGTGCCGTTGGCCCAAGCCGTTGCGCTTGCGGCGGCATCACTGGAAACGTAGTTTGCGGCCATGTCACACGATCATGACCACGACAACGAACTCGATCCGTTTACCGCCCGCGTCCGCGCGCTGGAAACCATCCTCACCCAAAAGGGGCTGATCGATCCGGCGGCGATCGACGTCATCGTCGATACCTACGAGACGAAAATCGGACCGCGCAACGGCGCCAGGGTGGTGGCGAAGGCCTGGAGCGATCCCACCTATGCCGAATGGCTGAAACGCGATGCGACGGCGGCGATCGAATCGCTGAGCTATACCGGCCGTCAGGGCGAGCACATGCAGGCGGTGTTCAACACCGAGGAGACGCACAATCTCGTCGTCTGCACGCTGTGCTCCTGCTATCCGTGGTCGGTGCTCGGCCTGCCGCCGGTCTGGTACAAGGCGCCGCCCTATCGTTCGCGTGCCGTCATCGATCCGCGCGGCGTGCTGGAGGAGTTCGGGCTGACGCTGCCGGCGGACAAGAAAATCCGCGTCTGGGATTCGACCGCCGAGCTGCGCTATCTCGTCGTGCCGATGCGGCCCGAAAATACCGAAGGCTGGAGCGAGGAGCGGCTGGCGGAGTTGGTCAGCCGTGATGCGATGATCGGGACCGGCTTGGCCCAAAGACCTGAAATAGAGGGGCAGCCGGCATGAACGGGCCGCAGGATCTCGGCGGACAAATGGGGTTCGGTCCGGTCGCGCCCGAACAGGACGAGCCGTATTTTCATGCCGCATGGGAGAGGCGGGCGCTCGGCGTGACGCTGACTGCCGGCGCCATGGGAGCCTGGAACATCGACGAGAGCCGGCATGCGCGGGAATCACTGCATCCGGCCGACTATTATGCCTCCAGCTACTACGAGATCTGGATCAAGGCGCTGGAGGTGCTGCTCAAGCGCCATGGGTTTGTCAGCGAGCGCGACTTGGCTGAGGGCCGAGCGATTGATCCGGCTGCGACACCGAAAAGGGTGCTGAAGGCGGAAAACGTGCCTGCCGTGCTGGCCAAGGGCGGGCCTTGCGACCGGCCGGTGGCACAGCCAGCGCGGTTCAAGGCCGGCGATCCTGTACGGACCAAGAACTTCAACCCGACCGGCCACACGCGGCTGCCGCGCTACGCACGCGGCAAGCAGGGTAGAATCGAGGCCGTGCGCGATGGCTTCGTGTTTCCCGACAGCAACGCGCATGGACACGGCGAAAATCCGCAATGGGTCTACACCGTGGTTTTCGAAGGGCCGGAAATCTGGGGCGAGGGCGCCGACCCGACGCTAAGCGTGTCGATAGACGCCTGGGAGAGCTATCTTGAGCCGGCGTGATACGGATCTGCCCGAGCTGCCGCCGGGCGTCGATGCGCGGGTGTTTGCCGAGCCATGGCAGGCCGAGGCTTTCGCCATGACAGTGGCGTTGCACGACAAGGGCCTGTTTTCGTGGAGCGAGTGGGCGCAGGCACTGTCGGAAAAAGTGAAGAGACCGGGCGCCGCAGCGGACGGCCATGATTATTACGAACATTGGCTGGCGGCGCTGGAAAGCCTGCTTGCCATCAAAGGGCTGGCCGCGAAGTCGGATGTCGACGCTATGGCTGAAGCCTGGGAGCGCGCCGCGCATGCCACGCCGCACGGCAAGCCGATCCTGCTGGAAAACGATCCCCAGCCGATTCGATAAGATGTGGGGCGAGCTTGTATGTTCCCTTTACGTTCTTGTCTGCGCCTGATAGCCTGACCCGTCGGCGGCATTGAAGCGTCCCGGCGCATCGATGATGGTGGCCGCTGTCTTGTCTTTCCCTTGCGAATCCGGTCTCTCGCGCTGATGGAATTCTCTTCCCAACAGGACGACGCGCTGAAGGCGGTCGCCCAATGGCTGAAGACCGGCCAGCCGCAGCTGTTCCGGCTGTTCGGCTATGCCGGCACCGGCAAGACGACCTTGGCGCGGTATTTCGCCGAACATGTCGACGGCCAGGTGCAGTTCGCCGCCTTTACCGGCAAGGCGGCGCAGGTGCTGCGCTCCAAGGGTGCAGTCAATGCGCGCACCATCCATTCGCTGATCTATCGGCCGAAGGGCGAGGAATCGGTATCGGACGAGGTCACCGGCAAGACGTCGATGTCGCCGACCTTCTCGCTCAACCGCCAGAGCCCGATTACGCGGGCGAAACTGGTCGTCATCGACGAATGCTCGATGGTCGACGAGCAGCTCGGCCGCGACCTGATGAGTTTCGGCACGCCGATCCTGGTGCTCGGCGACCCAGGCCAGTTGCCGCCGATCTCGGGCGGCGGCTTCTTCACCGACCACGAGCCGGATTTTTTGCTGACCGAAATCCACCGGCAGGCGCGCGACAACCCGATCCTGCGGCTGGCGCTCGATGTGCGCGAGGGCCGTGAATTCATGCGTGGCGACTATGGCACGGCGCAGGTGATCGGCAAGGAAGACGTCACCCAGGAGTTGGTGCTGAAGGCGGACCAGGTGCTGGTCGGCACCAACCGCACGCGTCGCCGCTACAATCAGCGGCTGCGCGAGCTCAAGGGCTTCAACGCCGATTATCCGCAGGCCGGCGACAAGCTCGTCTGCCTGCGCAACGATCCGGCCAAGGGCCTGCTCAACGGCTCGCTGTGGAAGGTGATGACCTCGTCGCGCGAGACGGTGAAGCCCGGCATCAATCTTCTGGTGTCCCCGGAAGAGGACGATCCGGATCGTGGCGTCGCCAAGATCAAGCTGCTCAAGGCGGCGTTCGAGGATCCCGATGCCGATATCCCCTGGCAGCAGAAGAAGCGCTTCGACGATTTCGACTATGGCTACGCGCTGACCGTGCACAAGGCGCAGGGCTCGCAGTGGAACGAGATTGTGCTGTTCGATGAAAGCTGGGCCTTCAAGGAAACCCGCCAGCGCTGGCTCTACACCGCCATCACGCGGGCGGCCGAGCGGCTGACGATCGTCAGGTAGGGGCGCCGGATGCTGTTGCCCCGATAGGCTGTGCGGCAAGCCATTGCCAGGCGGCAGCCTCGTCCTCCGCCCTGAAATGCCTGATTTCGATGGGCGGTGAGGACGGCAGAAAGCGTTGTGCGTCCGCTATCCAGTCCGGTTCGCCGATGGTTGCGCAACGGCCGACATGTTCCAATGCATGAATGGCGCCCTGCTTCAGGGTCTCGTCCGCGATATCGGCCCAGTCGACGCCATCGTGGTCGACGAGGCGCACCAGCACATCGATGCGCGAGTGCAGGGCATAGGCTGCCTCCAGCAGCCCGAAAAGATTTTCACCGTCGGCCGCGGAAACGTGCCCGACGACATCGATGGCGAAAAGGTCGTCGCGGCTGGTCTCGATACGGCGGATTGCCGGAACCTCATCGAGAAAATTCATCGGTGCGTCCTTTCCCGGGTTCGCTCATCAGGCTTGGAACACGCGAAACCCCCAGTCTGTTCCCACCAAAGGCATTACTGTTCCCGTCAAAGGCATTATAGGTGGGCGCGTTGAATGATTTCCGAGGCCACCCGCATGCCTGCAAAGCTCTCCGTCAACCTCAATGCCATCGCCATGCTGCGCAACCGGCGCGACCTGCCGTGGCCAAGCGTGACCGGCCTCGGCCGCATTGCGCTGGCGGCCGGAGCGCATGGGCTGACGGTGCATCCACGCCCCGACGAGCGGCACACAAGACACTCCGATCTGCCTGAGATTCGGTCGCTGATCGACGACGAGTTTCCGCGCGCGGAATTCAACATCGAGGGCTATCCGACCGAGGATTTCCTGGTGCTTGTGGAAAAGCACCAGCCCGAACAGGTGACTTTGGTGCCGGACGATCCGGCCCAGGCGACATCGGACCATGGCTGGAACTTCGCCACCCGGGCCGCGTTCCTCACACCGATCGTCAAGCGTCTGAAAAAGGGGGGCTTTCGCGTGTCGCTGTTTTCCGATCCGGACCCCGATTGGGTGGCGGCCGCCCGCGATGTCGGCGCCGACCGTATCGAACTCTATACGGGTCCATATGGTAGCTATCACACAGATTCCGCCAAAGCGGCTAAGGAGCTGGAAAGACTGGGAAAAACCGCCGACGCCGCGCTTGCTGCCGGGCTTCAGGTCAATGCCGGGCACGATCTGGTGGTCAGCAATCTGCCCGCACTTGCCAAGCGCATTCCGGCATTGGCCGAAGTGTCGATCGGACATGGGTTGACAGCCGACGCGTTGGAGTATGGCATGGCCGGCACGGTGGGTCGGTTCCTCAAGGCCTGCGGATGGTAGCGATGGCAGCCTCGCGTGGCAGGCATGGCAGCCATTACGCGACGGCACTTGATATTGCATTGCAGCAAGCGTAGAGCACCGCGCGCTTATCGGAGTGTCGTCCATGGCCCTTACCAATACTGGTAGTGAGGCAGAACCCGTCGAACAATCGAGCCATTCGGAAGTCGAGCAGCACAGCACCAAGGTTCTGATGCTGGGCGCGCTCGGTGTCGTCTATGGGGATATCGGCACCAGCCCGATCTACGCCTTTCGCGAGGCGCTGGTGGCGTCGTCGGGCGGACAAGTCGCCCAGCGCGGCGATATTCTTGGCGTTTTGTCGCTGATCATCTGGTCGCTGACGATCATCGTCACCATCAAATACATCATGTTCGTGCTGCGGGCGAACAACCGCGGCGAGGGCGGCGTGCTGTCGCTGATGGCGCTGGCGCGCGGCAGTTTCCCCAAGCGCTCGGCGCTGATGCTCGGCATCGGCATTGTCGGGGCATCGCTTTTCTTCGGTGATGCCGTCATCACGCCGGCGATATCGGTGCTGTCGGCGGTTGAGGGCATGAATGTCGTCACGCCGACCTTCCAGCCCTATGTCGTGCCGCTGACACTGGTCATTCTTGCCATGGTGTTTGCGGTGCAGCGCTTTGGCACGGGCGGGGTGGGATTGGTCTTCGGTCCCGTGACGGCGGTGTGGTTCCTGGCGATCGGCCTTTCAGGTCTCAACCACATCATCGCCGATCCGGAAATCCTGTGGGCGGTGAGCCCGCACTACATCGTCGCCTTCCTGATCAATTCGCCCGACGTCGCTTTCGTGACCATCGGCGCCATCTTCCTCGCCGTCACCGGCGCGGAAGCACTCTATGCCGATCTCGGTCATTTCGGCCGCAAGCCGATCGTGCTCGCCTGGCTGTGGGTCGTGTTTCCGTGCCTGCTGCTCAATTATGCCGGGCAGGGCGCTTTCGTGCTGGCCAAGAACGGCGTCGTCGGCCATCCGTTCTTCGAAATGAATGAAGGCTGGACGCTGATCCCGATGGTCGTGCTGGCGACCGCCGCGACGGTCATCGCCAGCCAGGCGGTGATCTCGGGCGCCTTCTCGCTGACCAGGCAGGCGGTGCAGCTCAACATGCTGCCGCGCCTTGAAATCCTGCACACCTCGGAGAAACAGTCCGGCCAGATCTACATGCCGCGCGTCAACCTGCTGCTGGCGCTGGTGGTGATGATGCTGGTCGTCGGCTTCGGCGAATCCAGCAGGCTGGCGTCGGCATACGGCATCTCGGTGACCGGCAACATGCTGGTGACCACAGTGCTCTTGTTTGTGGTCATGACGCGGATTTGGAAATGGCGGCTGTGGGTGGCGGTCGCCATGACGGCGCTGTTCGGCTTCATCGACGTCGGCTTTTTTGCCTCCAACATCGTCAAAGTGTTCGAGGGCGGCTGGGCCTCGCTGGCCGTGGCCTTCACCATCGTGCTGGCCATGTGGACCTGGGTGCGCGGCAGCCGCTATCTGTTCGACAAGACCCGCCGCAACGAAATCCCGCTCGATTTCCTCGCCGGCAATC
>NZ_JAMYOM010000017.1:0-169003 GCF_040319805.1 Mesorhizobium sp. M0848
TCGACCTCAACCTCTGCAGACGATAAGTGACAAAACTGTTCGCGATGTCCTCGCACACCTGTTCGCGATGTCTCCGGTCCAAACACCCCCTTGCGGGGGAGATGTCCGGCAGGACAGAGGGGGGTGTGACGGAACGGGCCTTCGCTATCTGCGCGCCTAAATCATCTCCAGCCCGCGTTTGCGCGTCGGTGGCGGAAAGCCACGGTCGAGATCGGCGATGTCCTGAGGCGTAAGCTTGATGTCGAGCGCGGCGACATTCTGGCGGACGTGCTCCTGGCTGCTGGCCTTCGGAATGGCGATGACGCCGGCCTGATGCATCACCCAGGCCAAGGCGATCTGGGCGGCCGTGGCGTTGTGGCGGGCGGCGACGGCGTCGAGCCTGGCATTGCGCGCCAGCGCGCCCTGCTCGACCGGCGAATAGGCCATCAAGGGAATGTTGCGCTGCCGGCTCCAACGCGCCAGGTCGAATTCGAGGCCACGCCGGACCAGATTGTAGAGCACCTGGTTGGCCTGGACACTGCCGCCATCGGGCAAGGAGGTCAGCTCTTCCATCTCGTCGGTGTCGAAATTGCTGACGCCCCAGTGGCGGATCTTGCCGGCCTTTTTCAGGGCCTCGAAGGCCGCGACGGTTTCCGTCAATGGCACGCTGCCGGGCCAATGCAGCAGATAGAGATCGATGCGGTCGGTGCGCAGGCGTTTCAGGCTGTTTTCGCAGGCGCGCTGCACGCCCGCGCGCGAAGCATTTGATGGCAGAACTTTCGAAACCAGGAAGGTCTCGTCGCGGCGCCCGGCAATGGCTTCGGCCACCACCTCCTCGGCGCCGCCGCTGGCATACATTTCGGCGGTGTCGATCAGTGTGATGCCAAGGTCGAGGCCGAGCTTGAGGGCGTTGACCTCAGAGGTGCGGCGATTGTTATTCTCGCCCATCTTCCATGTGCCCTGGCCAAGCACCTGAACTGCTTCGCCAGAGGGCAGTTTGGTGGTTCTGATGGTCGATGGCATGGCGGGCTCCAGTTGGGGCTGGATCGCATCATAGGCTGGACGAGAAATCCAGAGGCGTTCTCGCCGCGCTGGCTATGGCTGAAGACTTACTTCACCGGATGGGCGGCGAGCCAGGCCTGCATCTGCTTGATCTCGGCTTCCTGCGCGGCGATGACGCCTTCGGCGAGCTTGCGGATTTCCGGGTCCTTGCCATTGGCAAGTTCGACCTTGGCCATGTCGATCGCACCCTGATGGTGCGGGATCATGCCTCTGACGAAATCGACGTCGGCATTGCCGGTATAGTCGGACGCCATCATGTCGGCATGCATCTTGTCCATCGCCGCCTTGTAGCCTTCGGTCGAAGGGCTGGTCGCATCCGCCGCCATAGCGCCCATGTCGTGTTTCATTTCCTCACTCTGCGCCGGAACGCTTTCGAGGAAGACGGCAACCAGCATTCCGGCCGCCATCAGCAGCAGCACGAGTTTTTTGGCCAAGGTCATTCATGGTCTCCTGTTGAGTGGTTTCGTATTTGGGGGCTTGGATCAGAGTTTCAATGTTCTCAGCCGCAATGCGTTTGCGATCACCGACACCGAAGACAGACTCATCGCCGCGGCCGCCAGCATCGGCGACAGAAGCGTGCCGGTGAGCGGATAGAGCACGCCGGCGGCGACCGGCACGCCCAGCACATTGTAGAGGAAGGCGAAGAACAGATTCTGACGGATGTTGCGGATCGTCGCCTGCGCCAGCGTGCGGGCGCGCACGATACCGTTGAGGTCGCCCTTGACCAGAGTGATACCCGCGCTTTCGACGGCGACATCGGCGCCGGTGCCCATGGCGATGCCGACATCGGCGGCGGCAAGGGCCGGTGCGTCGTTGACGCCGTCCCCGGCCATGGCAACGCCGGCGCCTTTTGCGCGCAGTTCCTCGACAAGGGCTGCCTTCTGTTCCGGCAGCAGGCCGGCGCGGACCTCGTCGATGCCGAGGCTTCTGGCGATCGCGTTGGCCGTGCGTTCATTGTCGCCGGTTGCCATGATGATCCGCAAGCCGCTTTCATGCAGCGCCTTGATCGCCTCGGCCGTCGTTGCCTTGATAGGGTCGGCGACGGCGACGATGCCGGCCAGTTTTTTGTCGACAGCGACGAACATCGCCGTCTTGCCTTCGAGTTGCAACGCCTCGGCCTTGGCCGAGATGGATGCGATGTCGACGCCAAGGTCGGCCATCATCGCGGCATTGCCGAGCGCGACCGTCTTTCCCGAGACCGAACCGGACACGCCCTTGCCGGTGACCGCCTCGAAGGCGCTGGCCTCGGCAACTGTCACGCCGCGCGTAGCGGCGCCGTCGACGATGGCTTCAGCCAGCGGATGCTCCGACCCCTTCTCCAGACCGGCGGCAAGCGCCAGCAATTCCTCCTCGGAAAAACCGTTTGCCGCAACGACATCGGTCAGCTTCGGCCGGCCTTCGGTCAGCGTCCCCGTCTTGTCGACGATCAGCGTGTCGACGGAAGCGAAGCGTTCGAGTGCTGCGGCCTCCTTGATCAGCACACCGGCATGCGCTCCGCGCCCGGTGGCGGTCATGATCGACATCGGCGTGGCAAGGCCGAGCGCACAGGGGCAAGCGATAATCAGCACCGACACCGCCGAGACGATGGCAAAGATCAGGCTGGGCTCGGGTCCAAACACGGCCCAGGCGGTGAAAGCGACAATCGCGACAAGGACGACGGCCGGGACAAAGTAGAAAGAAACGCGATCGGCCAACCCTTGAATCGGGGCGCGCGAGCGCTGCGCCTTGGCGACGAGCTCGACGATGCGCGCCAGCGTCGTCTCGGCGCCAACCTTCTCAGCGCGCATGATCAGCGCACCATTCTTGTTGAGCGTGCCGCCGGTCAGCGCATCGCCCTCGACCTTCTCGACCGGCAACGGCTCGCCCGTGATCATCGATTCGTCGATCGAGGACCGCCCTTCCAGCACCGTGCCATCGACCGGCACGGCGTCACCGGGGCGTATGCGCAGGCGATCGCCGGCCTTGACGGCGTCGAGGGGCACGTCGTTTTCGGAACCATCGGCGGCAATCAGCCGCGCGGTCTTCGGCGCCAGATCGAGCAAGGCGCGGATCGCCGAACCGGTCTTTTCACGGGCGCGCAGCTCCAGCACCTGACCAAGGAAGACCAGCGCAACGATGACGGCGGCAGCCTCGAAATAGACGGGCACCGCACCGCCATGGCCGCGGAACTGATGCGGGAAAATGTCCGGAAACAGCGTGGCGACGACGCTGTAGAGATAGGCAGCGCCAACGCCGAGCGAGATCAGCGTCCACATGTTGGGGCTGCGGTTGACCAGCGAGTCCCAGCCGCGGTGGAAGAAGGGAAAGGCGGCCCAAAGCACCACCGGACTTGCCAGGACCAGTTCGATCCAGACCTTTGTCCGGTCCTCGACCAGGCCTTCAAACATCAAGCCGATCATGGGCGCCATTGCGATGATCAGAAGGGGGACCGAAAGGACAGCGCTCACCCAAAACCGCCTGGTGAAATCGACCAGCTCGGGATTTGGCCCTTCATCGCCCGTCGGCACGCCCATCGGCTCCAGCGCCATGCCACAGATCGGGCAGGATCCTGGCTTGTCGCGGATGATTTCGGGATGCATCGGGCAGGTGTATTGCGTGCCTTTGGGCATCGGCTGCGGTGCCGGCCTGTCGCCGAGATATTTTTGCGGCTCCGCCTCGAATTTCGCCTGGCAGGCGGCCGAGCAGAAGTAAAAGCCCTGGCCTTCGTGGCGGGCAAAGTGCCTGGCTGTCGCGCGATCGACGCTCATACCGCAGACCGGATCGGTGGCCGTCAGGAATTTTTCCGGCTCGGCGACGAATTTCGTGCGGCAGCCCTGGCTGCAGAAATGATAGGGATGGCCATCATGCTCGGTCGTCGGCTTGCCGGCGACCGGATCGACAGTCATGCCGCAGACCGGATCGCGGACGACGCTCTTCGTGGTGGGCACGGCGCCTTTTGTCGAGCAGCAGCTACCATGCGCGTGATGATCGTGATCGGAATGCGTCATTCGAAAATGCCTTGATTTATCGGCGTGTGACGTGGAGATAGGGCTTCCAGTAACTGGAAGGTCAAGGGCTGTTTCGACTTTTCTTCTCCGGTCCACGGCGCGTCCATCCTCCCCCAGAAAAAGTCTCACGCGGCAACACCACGCCTGCTAGAGAGCGAGCGTCCCGGGGGTGAGATTTTCTTTGGCAATGAAGCGTCTGGTCATCAATCTCGATCGGTCTCCCGATCGCCTTGCCCGTGTGACGGCGGAGTTTGCCCGCATCGGCGTCCCGTTCGAACGCGTTCAGGCCATCGACGCACGGGATCGGCCGGACCTGGACCAGCTGCCGCAAAATGTCGGATATCGGAACAGGCTGCCATTGACTGACGGCGAGATCGCCTGCCTGCTCAGTCACCGGGCCTGCTGGGCCGCCATAGCGCAAGGCGACGCTCGCTACGGGGCAATCTTCGAGGACGACATCGTCTTTGCCGCGAAAGCCGGCGCATTGCTTCGCGACAGCAACTGGATTCCAGCCGATGCCGAAGTCGTCAAGCTCGAAAGCTATTTTTGCAAGACCGTGATCCGACGCAAGCGCATTGACATCGGTCACGGCTTTTCCACATCCAAACTCGACGCTGGACATATAGGAACGCCGGCTACATCATCTCCAGGCAAACCGCGCTCGACCTGATCAAGGCCACCGAGGAGATCGGCATCGCTGTCGACGACCTTGTCTTCAACCCCGAGTTTTCGGTTTTGCGAGGCGAGACAATCTATCAGCTTGTTCCTGCGCTCTGCGCGCAAGATCAGTTCCTTGGCGACAGGGCGCTCCAATTGCCAAGCCTGCTCAGGGAAAAGCGGGATATCCAGTGCGCCGCCGGGACCGGGAAACGCAGAAAGACAGCCATAGCGAAGGTCAAAGCCGAGGCTCGGCGGATAGGCAAGCGCATTGTCGATTTCTGTCGACTGAAGCGGAGAATGGTTATTCCATTTACTTATCCGAGCCAAAGCTCAACCGGGTCTTGAACCGGCTTTCAACGCCCCATACCCAGCGCCACGAAAACGCGCTATAGACGCCGCCGAACGGCAAGGCCGACTGGATATATGGCAAGAATCTCCCTGAAGCTCGACGAATTGATCGACGGCGAAGCCTTGCGCCGCGAGATGACCGCGCTGACCGCGGCCACGGCGGATGATGGCTCAGGGCAGGCCGCGCGCAATGGCGTGCTCCAACTGCTCAAGGGACGACTGGCGGAAGGGCGCGCCATTGCCGAACGAATGCTGATGGACGATGGCGGCGGCAGCGCCTGCGCGGCGCGGCTGTCGCATCTCATGGACGAGATCATCCGGGCGCTTTACGATTTCGCCGTCACCCATGTCTACCGGGTCAAGAACCCGTCCTCGGCGGAGCGCATGGCCGTCGTCGCTGTCGGCGGCTACGGCCGTGGAACGCTGGCGCCCGGATCCGACATCGACCTTCTGTTCCTGCTGCCCTACAAGCAGACGCCGTGGGGCGAACAGACAGTCGAATACATGCTCTACATGCTGTGGGACCTGGGGCTGAAGGTCGGCCACGCCACCCGTAACATCGACGAATGCCTGCGCCTGTCGCGCACCGATGTCACCATTCGCACCTCGATCCTCGAAGCACGTTTCCTGTGGGGCGAGGAAAAGCTCTATGATGAACTGATGCTGCGGTTCGATCATGAGGTGGTGCGCACGACCGGCCCCGAATATGTCCAGGCCAAGCTTGCCGAACGCGATGACCGCCATGCCAAGGCCGGCGAAAGCCGCTATCTGGTCGAGCCCAACGTCAAGGACGGCAAGGGCGGCCTGCGCGACCTGCAGACGCTGTTCTGGATCGGCAAATATTTCTATCGGGTGCGTACCGGCGAGGAACTGGTCGACAAGGGCGTCTTCACCGAGGGCGAATACCGCGAGTTCCAGAAGGCGGAGGATTTCCTGTGGGCGGTACGCTGCCACATGCATTTCCTCACCGGCAAGGCCGAAGAGCGGTTGCATTTCGACATCCAGCGCGAGATCGCCGAACGGCTCGGCTACACCACACACCCCGGCCTGTCGGCGGTCGAGCGCTTCATGAAGCACTACTTCCTCGTTGCCAAGGACGTCGGCGACCTGACCCGCATCTTCTGCGCGGCGCTCGAGGAGGAGCAGGCCAAGCACGTTCCTGGCTTCAACCGCATCTTCCTGACTTTCTCCAGGCGCAAACGCAAGCTGGCCGGCACCTCCGATTTCATTGTCGACAACCACCGCATCAACATCGCCGACGACCAGGTGTTCGAGCGCGATCCGGTCAATCTGCTCAGGCTGTTCTGGTTCGCCGACAAGCACGGTCTGGAATTCCACCCTGACGCGCTCAAGCTGCTGACCCGTTCGCTCGGCCTGGTCAACAAGTCGCTGCGGCGCGACGAGGAGGCCAACCGGCTGTTCCTCGACATATTGACCTCGGATCGCAATGCCGAACTCAATCTGCGTCGCATGAACGAAGCCGGACTGCTCGGCAAGCTGATCCCGGATTTCGGCAAGATCGTCGCCATGATGCAGTTCTCGATGTACCACCACTACACGGTGGACGAGCATCTGATCCGCTGCATCGGCGTGCTGGCCGAGATCGAGCGCGGCGACGGCGAAAAGGTCCACCCCCTCTCGCACACGCTGATGCCGGGCCTGAAGAAGAGCCGCGAGGCGCTCTATGTCGCCGTATTGCTGCACGACATTGCCAAGGGCAGGCCGGAGGACCATTCCGAGGCGGGGGCCAGGATCGCCCGTCGCATCTGCCCGCATATGGGGCTGTCGCCTGCCGATACCGAAACCGTGGCCTGGCTGGTCGAGAACCACCTCGTGATGTCGATGACGGCGCAGACCCGCGACCTCAACGACCGCAAGACCATCGAGGATTTTGCCGCGATCGTGCAGTCGGTCGAGCGGCTGAAGCTGCTTTTGATCCTCACCGTCTGCGACATCAGGGGCGTCGGACCCGGTGTCTGGAACGGCTGGAAGGGCCAGCTGCTGCGCACGCTCTACTACGAGACCGAATTGCTGCTGACCGGCGGGTTTTCGGAAGTGTCGCGCGCGCAGCGCACGGCGGCGGCGCGCGAGCGCCTGGCCGAGGCGCTTGCCGACTGGCCGGACAAGGCCCGCAAGCGCTATGTCGGCCAACACTACGAGAATTACCTTTTGACCGTCGATCTCGCAGACCAGTTGCGCCATGCCGAGTTCATCCGCGAAGCGGACGTGTCAGGCAACAAGCTTGCCACCATGGTCAAGACCCACCAGTTCGAGGCGGTGACCGAAATCACCGTGCTGGCGCAGGACCACCCCCGCCTGCTCTCTGTCATCGCCGGGGCTTGCGCCGGAGCCGGCGGCAACATTGTCGACGCGCAGATCTTCACGACGTCGGATGGCCGCGCGCTCGACACGATCCTGATCAGCAGAGAATTCGATCGCGACGAGGACGAGCGCCGGCGCGCCGAACGGGTCGGCCGGCTGATCGAGGACGTGCTGTCGGGCAAGAGCTGGCTGCCGGAAATGATCGAGAAGCGCACCAAGCCGCGGCGCGGCTCCAAGGTGTTCAAGATCCCACCGCGTGCCGAAATCCGCAACACGCTGTCGAACCGTTTTTCGGTCATCGAGGTCGAGGGCCTCGACCGGCCGGGACTGCTGTCGGAGATCACCGGAACGCTTTCCGACCTGTCGCTCGACATCGCATCGGCCCACATCACCACCTTCGGCGAAAAGGTCATCGACACTTTCTATGTCACCGATCTCACTGGCCAGAAGATAGATAGCCCGGCCCGCATCGCCACCATCCGCAATCGGCTGATGGCAACGCTCGAAGGCATCGTGCCCGAACGCGGCGGCAAGCCCAGGGCGGCGGCCGAGTGACAACGACCATCACTTTGTCCCAATTGCGCAGGCAGTTCCCAAAAGCATGAGCCTCGTCAAGAAATTCGCAACGGTCGCTTCCGGCACGCTGATGAGCCGCGCGCTCGGTTTCGGCCGCGAGATGCTGATGGCTGCTGCACTCGGTACCGGACCGGTTGCCGATGCCTTCAACGCCGCTTTCCAGTTTCCCAACACCTTTCGCCGGCTGTTTGCCGAGGGGGCCTTCAACGCCGCCTTCGTGCCGCTGTTCGCCAAAGAGATCGAGACCCACGGTACCGAAGGCGCCAAGCGCTTTTCCGAGGAAGTATTCGGCGTGCTGTTCACGGCGCTGCTGGCGCTGACGATCATCATGGAACTGTCGATGCCGCTGATCGTGCGCTATCTGGTGGCGCCGGGTTTTGCCGGCACGCCGGGGAAGTTCGACACCACGGTGACGCTGGCGACGATCATGTTTCCCTATCTGATCTGCATGTCGCTGGGCGCGATGATGGCGGGCATGCTGAATTCGCTGCGCCGCTATTTCGCCGCCGCAGTGGCACCGGTGTTCCTCAACATCATCCTGATCGGCGTGCTCGCCTATGCCTGGTACAAGGGCTCGGATGCCCTCGCAGTCGGCTACGGGCTGTCCTGGGGCGTGCTTGCCGCCGGACTGGTGCAGTTGGCGATCGTCTGGGTGGCGGTGCGCCATGCCGGCATCTCGATCGGCTTTCGCCGTCCCAAAATGACGCCCGCGGTCAAGCGGCTGCTGATCCTGGCGCTGCCGGCGGCCATCACCGGCGGCATCACCCAGATCAACCAGCTGATCGGTACGGCGATCGCCTCGGCGCAGAACAGCGCGGTGTCCTCGCTCGCCTACGCCGACCGCATCTACCAGTTGCCGCTCGGCGTGGTCGGTGTTGCGGTGGCGATCGTGCTGTTGCCCGAACTGTCGCGGGCGCTGAAGTCGGGCAATCTGATCGAGGCGGCCAATCTGCAGAACCGCTCGGTCGAGTTCACGCTGTTCCTGACTTTGCCGGCAGCCGCGGCACTCTGGGTGATGTCGGAACCGATCGTGCGGCTGGTCTATGAGCGCGGCGCGTTCGCCGCCAACGGATCGACGCCGACGGTGGCGGCGATCCTGGCCATCTTCGGCCTCGGCCTGCCGGCCTTCGTGCTGATCAAGGCGTTCACCCCAGGCTATTTCGCCCGTGAGGATACGCGCACGCCGATGATCTTTGCCGCCATCTCGGTGGCGGTGAACGTCACCACGGCGCTGACGCTGTTTCCACGGATGGGGGCGCCCGGCATTGCGGTGGCCTCGGCCGTCGCCGGCTGGGTCAACGCGGTGATGCTGCTCGGCGTCTTGATCCGGCGCGGCCATTGGGGCCGCGACGTACCGCTGATGAAGCGCATTCCACGTCTGGTGCTGTCCGCCGTGGTGATGGGCGCTGCGCTCTATTTTGCCGAACACTGGTTCGCCATCAGGCTTGGGCCGGGCTCGCCGCTGGTGGTCAAGGCGGCGACGCTGCTGTCGCTGGTTGCCGGCGGGGCGCTGCTTTATTTCATCACCGCGTTTGCCACCGGCGGCGCCGATTTCGGGATGATCCGGCGCAATGTCGGACGGAAAGGATCGCCGCCGACTAGGGAACAGTCTCCAGATCCGTGAGCCGGAATTTATTGCAATGTCCCACCCCTCATTGCGACGATAGCGGCTGCTTCGACAAACATTAGTCTTCTCCAGACAATTCGTCGTAGACGGAGGGTGGCAAGGTGTTGCGCGCCTGCCCCCTCAGTTCAATTCCGAGTTCGGCCCGAAGCCGTGCCGCGGTCTCCAGCGGCGTCTCGCGGCTGCGCCTGCGCTGCAGTGCCTCTTGCATACCGACCACGCCGGCGGGGCGCTTCTGACCTTCAGATCCGGTGGGCATTCAAGGCGTCTCCTCCAAGGTCGCTATGTAATGCACCCGGCTGCCGCTCGCGTACATGATGAAGTGCTTGTTGCCAAAGCGGTCGTTTTTGACAGTGAGCGACGTAGGAAGCGCGGAGCGTTTCGTGGCAATGGGGTCGTGGCGACGGGTGGCAGATGGCTCGCGGCTAGCCGCGATAGAAGCACGACTAATTGCCCTTCGGCCAGCGACTTCTCTGGGATGGAATCCTCCCATTGATCGGGCGCCCCGTGGCGTACAATCTTCCAAACTCGCGCCAAGTCTCCGGCCCCTGCTTTCCGCGAAGCATATAGGTGCTTTTGCATATTTCAAATTTCAAACTGAGACACTCCCGGTTTCTTGTCCCTGTTCCTTGTAGTCTGCTCCAAGGCCCAATGGCCTCTTGATCCTCTCACCGCTCTCGTCCATAAGCGCGCCGTCGCAAGACTTTCGCCGCGCGCGGTTTCCAGCCGCGTGATTGGCTCCGAAAAGTCTGCAACTTTTCGGAATCACGCTTATACGGCCCTCCACAAGCCATGAGGACAATCATGACCGCCTTCAAGCCACTCGTCTTTTCCGGTGTCCAGCCGACCGGCAATCTGCACCTCGGCAACTATCTCGGCGCCATCAAGAAATTCGTCGCCCTGCAGGAAACCTCCGATTGCATCTATTGCGTCGTCGACCTGCATTCGCTGACAGCTCAACTCGTTCATGAAGACCTAGCCGACCAGACGCGGTCGATCACCGCTGCGTTCCTGGCCTCGGGCATCGACCCGAAGAAGCACATCGTCTTCAATCAGTCGCGGGTCATGCAGCATGCGGAGCTCGCCTGGATCTTCAATTGCGTGGCGCGCATCGGCTGGATGAACCGCATGACGCAGTTCAAGGACAAGGCCGGCAAGGACCGCGAGAACGCGTCGCTCGGCCTGCTAGCCTATCCTTCGCTGATGGCTGCCGACATCCTGCTCTACCGTGCCACCCACGTGCCGGTGGGCGAGGACCAAAAGCAGCATCTGGAACTCACACGCGACATCGCGCAGAAATTCAACAACGACTTCTCCGACCGCATCGCGGCCCTTGGCATCGGCGTCGAGATGCAGGTCGGCGAAGAGACCGTGAACGGCTATTTCCCGCTGACCGAGCCGGTCATCGGTGGGTCGGCGGCGCGCATCATGTCGCTGCGCGACGGCTCCAAGAAAATGTCCAAATCGGACCCGTCGGATTTGTCGCGCATCAACCTGACCGACGATGCCGATGACATCTCGAAGAAGATCCGCAAGGCCAAAACCGACCCGGAAGCGTTGCCGAGCGAGCTGGACGGCCTGGCCGGCCGGCCCGAGGCGGAGAACCTGGTCGGCATCTATGCGGGTCTCGCCGAGATGTCGAAGGCGGATGTACTCAAGGAATTCGCCGGCCAGCAGTTTTCCGTGTTCAAGCCGGCCTTGGCCGATCTTGCAGTGGAAAAACTGGCGCCGATCGCCAGCGAGATGCGCCGCATTTCGGATGACCGCGCCTATGTCGACGCGGTCCTCAAGGATGGCGGCGAGCGCGCCGGCGTGCTGGCCGAAGCGACGATGAAGACGGTGCGCGACATTATCGGCCTGTTGCAGGGCTGATCGCGACATCGGGTGCACTGGCACAAGGCCGGCGGCTTGCCGCCGGTCCCCCGCAGTGGCAGATTGCGGCCGCACGACACCGAGTAGATAGACATGGTCTCCAAACGCCTCAGCCGCGAAGCCGGCCATCGCAGGAAATTCCTGACGATCATCGACGACACGCCGGAATGCGAGCGCGCCGTCGCCTATGCCTCGAAACGGGCGCAGAGCACCAGCGGCACGCTGGTGCTGCTCTATGTCATCGTGCCGGACGATTTCCAGCATTGGCTGGGTGTCGAGAAGATCATGCGCGAGGAAGCCAACGCCACGGCGCGCGCCGCACTCGACAGCTATGCCAACAAGGTGCGCCAGAAGCTCGGCATCGAGCCCGAGATGGCGGTGCGCGAAGGCAAGCCGACGGAAGAGATCCACAAATTGATCGAGGAAGACCAGGACATCGCCATCCTGGTGCTGGCCGCCGGTGCGGGCAAGGAAGGCCCGGGGCCGCTGGTCGGCGCCGTGGCCGGCAAGGGTGCCGCCTTCCCGATCCCGGTGACTGTCGTGCCGCAGAACCTGTCGGACGAGGAAATAGACAGCCTGGCCTGAGATTTTGCTCTTCAGGTGATGCCGCTCCGATTTTGGGCGCGAAAAAACATTCCGCCAGCCAGCCGTTCCGGCGATGCGTTTCGCTTGAATGTCCATCCAATTGAGCCTATTTAGAATTGTTCCAAACTAGATGCCCAAACGGGCACGGAGACGGCCATGTTCATCCAGACCGAATCGACGCCAAACCCGGCGACGCTGAAATTCCTGCCCGGCAAGGAAGTGCTTCTGGAAGGCACCGCCGATTTCCGCGATGCCGACAGCGCCGCCGTCGCCTCGCCGCTGGCCGGCCGGCTGTTCGAAATTCCTGGCGTCACCGGCGTTTTCTTCGGCTATGACTTCATCACCGTGACCAAGGATGGCCCCGACTGGCAGCATCTGAAGCCGGCGATCCTCGGCGCCATCATGGAGCATTTCATGTCCGGCGCGCCTGTCATGACCAAGGCTGGCCCGGCCGCAGAGACCAGCCAGACCGGTGAGTTCTACGACAAGGCCGACGAGGAGCTGGTCATCACCATCAAGGAACTGCTCGATACACGGGTGCGCCCGGCGGTCGCCCAGGATGGAGGCGACATCACCTTCCGCGGCTTCGAGAACGGCACGGTGTTCCTGCACATGAAGGGCGCCTGCGCCGGCTGCCCGTCCTCGACGGCGACGCTGAAGCACGGCATCCAGAACCTTCTGCGCCATTTCGTGCCGGAAGTGCAGCAGGTCGAGCAGGTCTCGTAGAGACCTCCTTCTCGAGGCATTAGAGGCAAACAACAAAAAACCGGGCCGAATTGCCCGGTTTTCTGCTTGGGACGTCCGTTGTTGCCTAGACGGTCCGCGTACGAAAACTGCCTCTAGAGAACGATGACCTTGGCGCCGACCGAGGCGCGGTCATAGAGGTCGATAATGTCCTGATTCATTAGGCGGATGCAGCCAGACGACATAGCCTTGCCGATCGAATTCCATTCCGGGCTGCCATGCAGGCGATAGCCCGAATCGCCGCCCTTGTTGAACAGGTACATGGCGCGCGCGCCGAGCGGGTTCTTCAGGCCCGGCTCCATGCCGCCGGCAAACTTTTCCAATTCCGGCTGGCGCTGGATCATCTGCCTCGGCGGTGTCCAGGTCGGCCATTCGCGCTTGAGCGCAATGTGGGCGGTGCCATGCCACTCGAAGCCCTCGCGGCCGACGCCGATGCCGTAGCGAATGGCCCTGCCGTCGCCCTCGATGAAGTAGAGGAACTTGTTCTGCGTATCGACTATGATCGTGCCCGGCTTTTCCGGGCTGTCGTAGTTCACTTCCTGCCGATGGTACTTCATCGGCACTTTCTCGATCGGGATCCGCGGCAGCTGATAACCGGCGTCGGTGACCGCGCCGTAGTCGTTGGAGAAGATCTGCGAGCCGATGGTGCTGCAACCGGCGATAGCAGTGGAGAGCGCCAGTGCGGCGATGATTGCAAACGACTTCATGCGCATCAGGTGATCCGGTGCCCCGCCCAACTTCGGCGGCACGAGTCGGCCGCTCTCTCATCGTCATTCATGCTGGCATTTGCTTTGCTTGCCAAGCGCGCGATGCCTATATGCCTGCCTTGACGTACCGGTAAGCGTATCACTATGGCATTTTGGCAACAGGACTCACAGGATTGTGAAGCAAATTCAAGGGGCCTGCTCCATGGGCTCCTGGAAATCGAGGAGAACCGTCATGAATGTCGGTGACGCCGCCCACCGCTCCGGCCTGCCGGCCAAGACTATCCGCTACTATGAAGAGATCGGCCTGATCGCCCCGGCGCGGGCCGCCAACGGCTACCGCGATTATTCCGGAGACGACATCCATCGGCTGGCCTTCCTGCGCCGCGCGCGCAATCTGGGCTTTTCCATCGACGATTGCCGCCAGTTGATGGCGCTTTACCAGGATCGCAGCCGCGCCAGCCACAACGTGCGCGAAATCGCCGCCGCCCATGTCACGGCGATCGAGGAGAAAGTGCGCGAGTTGCAGTCGATGCGCTCGACGCTGCAGAAACTGATCCATGCCTGCCACGGCGACGAAAGGCCGGATTGTCCGATCCTTGATGACATGGCGGGAGCGGCGTTGCTCAGCGACAGGGGCACCTCTGCGGCTGCATAATGACCCTACGTCGACGAGGCCCGACGCCTGGTCGACTCCTGCCGGGAGGACGTCCACAAATGGTCTCGATGAGCGTCGAACTGCGCAATATGGGGGGCACGCAGGCGGCCATGGGCTGGGCCGGCGGCCACACGATCATCGTCGACCGGCCCGAAGGCAAGGCCGGCGGCATGGGCCTGGGCTTCAATGGCGGCCAGCTGCTCGCCCTGGCGATCGGCGGCTACTTCTGCAACGACCTTCGCTACGTTGCCGAGGAAATGGGCATAACGCTCAACAAGATCGCCGTGACCGTGACGCTGAACCTCGAAGGCAAGCCTTTGCTCGCGACTTCGTCAACCATGACGGTTTCCTGCACGACGCTGGACGGCTCCGACCCGGCGGAGATCATCACAAGGGCCGCGGCGATTTCCACGGTCAGCAACTCCCTGCGCCAGGGCGTGCCGGTGAGCATCGAAACGGACGCAACGGCGACCGGCTTGTCGGAGGAATGATCCCCGGGAACAGGCGCATTTGGCCGCGTGGATTGTCAGAGATCGCTAAATAGGCCCACCGCCGGCACAGCAGAGCGATTGATCCAATTTTCTTCGGCATCTGGGCGCGTCAATCTGACGCGCTATGTCTTCCCTTGTTGCAATGATCAACGATGGAGATTGGCATGGATCGGCGATTGTTTCTGACTAGAATGCTTGGGCTGGCAGGGGCTGCGACCGTCGTCGCAATCGCGCGTCCTGCCACCGCCTTGGCCGGCATCCCCAATACGGGGCCGGGCATTCTCGATGAGCTCGACAAACCGTCCGACGACATTCTCGACCCGGATGGTCCCGATGTCCAGGACGGCGTCGAGTTCGTGCGGCACCGCAGGTGGCACCGCCGCCGTCGTCGACGCGGGTGGAGGCGGGTTTGCCGTCGCTATTGGCGCCACGGTTCCTGGCGCCGCAGGTGTTTCCGCAGATCCTTCTGGATCCACTTCTGACGAGACCTGCAACGCGAAGGTCCCGGAGTCCGCCGGCGCCTTCGCTATCGCTGCAGGCTTGAACCCAATCGGTAAAAAAGGCCCGCCGCCCCTCGGCAGCGGGCAGGTCCTGGAGTGCCGGGGGATCAACCCGGCATGGGTCAACGAGCGGGTCACCGGTTGGTTGCAGGGATCGGCCCGGTAGCCTTCCTTTGGGTGGACCGCCACCGGGCCTGACCGGAGCGGGGTGTATTGGGGGAGCCCCGGCTGCTTCGAAAATATCACCTTTCACTTATATTCGCTCTAGCTAATTAACAGGAGCGACGCAGCCCGGAGTGTAGCTGGGTGGGCCTCATCGGACAGGCGCGCGCCCTTGCAATCGACGAGACTCTGCGCCGCTCGCGGCGAGGCACGATCACGGGAAAGTGAACGTGACGCCATCGTAGCGTTCTGATCATTAGATGCCTCCCGCCACTGGAGGTTCATCGAATGCCAGCTTATGCCATTCTTGCCCTGGCTATTGTCGGTGAGGTCATCGCGACCAGCGCGATGAGGCCTCGGAAGGCTTCACCAGGCTTGGCCCGTCGATGTTGGTGCTGCTCGGTTACGCCACGGCGTTTTTCTTTCTGTCCCAGGTGCTGGACCGCATACCGGTCGGCGTTGCCTATGCAGTATGGGCGGGCGGCGGCATTGTTCTGGTCGCGCTGGTCGCTTGGATTGTCTACGGGCAACGGCCCGACGTGGCAGGTTTTGTCGGCATGGGCCTGATCTTGGCTGGAGTGCTGGTTTTAAACCTGCTGTCCAAAACGGGCGTTCATTGAGGTCCGACAACTACACGATCGCCTACATAAAGGCGGTTATATATTTGACAGGCCTAACGCCAAAATGGCCGGCGCAGGTTGCCGGATGAATGATGATCCGCGCCGGCCACTGCGGCTTCTTTGAGGGGTTGCCGCCTGCCGGGAGCTAGAGCGCGCGAATTGGCCGGCAATTGAGGCCCAGCCGCTTGGTTAAAAATGTACAGTGAATCCTTATTGAAGCCACCTCACAGCGTATTAAAATCCCAAGGTCACCGGCTACGGGTTAACGGCGCACCGGTGATTGAGAGTAACGCTAAGCTCCCGCCCTTATGGATGGGAGGTTGGCCATGTCTCAGTTCGATAGCTCGGTATCGGCTTTTGACTGCGATATTTTGCGCAGCGCGTTCATAAAAATCGTCATCCAGAAGAACATTCCAGAGGACAAATGGCGGGCCGAGGCCGAGCTTTTGATCCGGGAGTATACGGATAGCGACGACATTGAGCCCGGTTTAGCGGAATGGATCGCGCGGAAGTAGCCCGCGATGAAAGAGTGGAAGCCCGACGATTACCTGAAAGCGCCCACATAAAACAGGTTCAAACCGTGAACAGAATCTGGCATGGTGCCTGGCATGCCGATCATCTCCCCCATCCCCATCAATCCTCTCATCGACGGCCGCCAGTCCGAACGCGCCATGCTGGTGCGGCGCGGCGTACAGCGGCTGCTCATGGATATGGGCGCACATGTGTTGCCCGAGCTGTCGCTGGCCACGGGCCGCCGCGCCGACCTCGTCGCGCTGACCCGGCAGGGCGATATCTGGATAATCGAGATCAAATCCTCGATCGAGGATTTCAGGGTCGACCGCAAATGGCCCGACTACCGGCTGCATTCCGACCGCTTCTTCTTCGCCACCCATCCCGGCGTGCCCTCGGAAATCTTTCCGCAGGAATGCGGCTTCATCCTTTCCGACGGCTATGGCGCCGAGATCCTGCGCGATGCGCCCGAGCACCGCATGGCAGCGGCAACGCGCAAGGCGCTGATGCTGCGGGTCGCGCGGGCCGGCGCTTCGCGGCTGCTGGCGGCAGAGCTTGCCGGCGTGTCGGTGCCGGCGCTGGAGGGTGAGAGCGAGTAACGGCCCGTCCTTCAGTCTATGACCGGCTCTGCTCTTCATCGTCCTCCACGCCACCCTTGGCGGGCGCCATGAGCAGCACGGCAGCACCCAGAATGGCGGCGATGAAGGAGCCGGCGAGGATGCCGACCTTGACCGCGTCCTGCAGCGCCACGTCGCCGGCGAAGGCGAGCAGGCCGATGAACAGGCTCATGGTGAAGCCGATGCCGCACAGCAGCGATATGCCGATCATGTGCGTCCAGCCGGCATTGGCGGGCAGGTCGGCAAGACCGAGCCGGATCGCAAGTGCCGAGGAGCCGAACACGCCGACCAGCTTGCCAACCACCAGGCCGGCGGCGACACCCAGCGTCAACGGCTCGATCAGCGCACTGACGCTGAGGCCGGCCAGCGAAACGCCGGCATTGGCAAAGCCGAAGATCGGGATGACGACGAAGGCCACAATCTTGTGCAGGCCGTGCTCGAGCCGGTGCAGCGGCGAATGGTCGAGATCGTGGCCGATGCCGGCGGAGCGCTCAAGCGGGATGGTCAGCGCCAGCGCCACGCCGGCGAGCGTGGCATGGACGCCGGATTTCAGCACCAGCATCCACAAGATGACGCCGAGCACGAGATAGGGAACCAGCGTCATCACCCGCATGCGGTTGAGCACGACAAGCGCGGCAATGACGGCGAAGGCAGCACCCAGATAAGCCAGCGACAGGCCGCTGGTGTAGAAGATGGCGATGATGATGACGGCACCGAGGTCGTCGATGATCGCCAGTGCTGTGAGGAACACCTTCAGCGAAGCCGGCACGCGGCTGCCGAGCAGCGACAGCACGCCGAGCGCGAAAGCGATGTCGGTGGCGGTCGGGATCGCCCAGCCGGACAGGGCGGCCGCATTGTCGCGGTTGACGGCCACATAGACGAGTGCGGGAACCACCATGCCGCCGGCGGCTGCAATGCCGGGCAGCACGCGCCGGGGCCAGGTGGAGAGCTGGCCGTCCAGCATCTCGCGCTTGATCTCCAGTCCGACGAGCAGGAAGAACACCGCCATCAGCCCGTCATTGACCCAATGCGAGACGCTGAGCGGGCCGAGATAGGCGTGGAGCGCGGAGAAATAGGTTTCGGCGAGCGGCGAATTGGCGACGATCAGGGCCAGTGCCGCCGCCACCATCAGGATGATGCCGCCAGCCGCTTCACTATCGAGGAATTCGCGGAAGACGGAAACCGGCCGATGCTTCAAGTCCTGCATGTCGCCTCCGTCATGCCGTTTGTTTTGGCGGGCTTCGATCCCGCAAGATGGGAAACGGCGGCCTTAACGCGGCGCCCGCTTGGCCAGTATGCGCTGCAAGGTGCGTCGGTGCATGTTGAGCCGGCGCGCTGTCTCGGAGACGTTGCGCTCGCACATCTCATAGACGCGCTGGATATGCTCCCATCGAACGCGGTCGGCTGACATCGGGTTTTCCGGCGGCGCCGCGCGCTCGCCGGCGGTGCGGGTGAGTGCCGCGAAGATATCATCGGCGTCGGCGGGCTTGGAGAGATAATCGACCGCACCGAGCTTCACCGCGGTCACCGCGGTGGCGATGTTGCCGTAGCCGGTCAGGATGATGGTGCGGGAATCCTCGCGCTTTTCGCGGATGGCCGCGACCACGTCGAGGCCGTTGCCGTCGCCGAGCCGCATGTCGACCACGGCGTAGGCGGGTGGATTGGCGCGCGCCTTGGCAACCGCCTCCTCGACGCTCTCGGCCGTCTCGACCACGAAGCCCCTGGCTTCCATGGCGCGGGCCAGACGCGTGAGGAACGGCTTGTCGTCATCGACGACAAGCAGCGAGGTGTCCTCGCCTTCAACCATTGCGCCAATATTCTCGTCGCCTGTCATAGTCTCAAAATTCCTGCTGCCTTAATTTTACGCAAATATAGCTCCTGAGCCTCCTTGTCCAATTTTTAGAGGTCCTTCAAGGCTCTCAGGCGGTGTCGAACATGCTGGCCGAAGTGATTTCCGGATTGAGGAACACACCACGCGGCCACGATATCTGGACCATGGCGCCCTCGCCCAGGCCGCTCGAATTGCGGAAATCGAGCACGGCACCAGAGCGTTCGAGCAGGGTCTTGGCGATGAACAGGCCGAGGCCCAGACCGCCGCCTGTTTCATTGCCTTGGCGCGTCGACATATAGGGCTCGCCGATGCGGTCGATGATCTCGGCTGGAAAGCCGGGGCCGTCATCGATGATCGAGAAGGTGACGATGGCCTCGTCCCAACTCCAGCGCACGGTTACGCTTTTGCGGGCAAAATCGACGGCGTTCTCGACCAGGTTGCCGAGGCCGTAGATGACGCCCGGATTGCGTCGCCCGACCGGCTCGGGGCCGATGCGTTCGCCGGGCCGAAGCTTGATCGAGATGCCGAAGTCCCGGTGCGGCGCGGTGACCTCCTCGACCAGCGAAGTCAGTGGCAATCGCGAAAGATGCGCCTCGCCCTCGGAGGACAGGCTGGTCAGCCGCTTGAGAATCTCGCGGCAACGCTCGCTCTGCGAACGCAACAGCGTCACATCTTCCCCGTATTTCGGATCCTTGCCGAGCGCCTTTTCCATCTCCTTGGCGACAAGCGCGATGGTGGCGAGCGGCGTGCCGAGCTCGTGCGCGGCCGCGGCGGCCAGCCCGTCGAGTGCCGAAAGGTGCTGCTCGCGCTGCAGCACGAGCTCGGTTGCGGCGAGCGCATTGGCCAGAAGCCGGGCTTCGGCGGCCACCCGGAAGGCGTATATGGCGGTGAAGGCGATCGAGGACAGCACCGCCATCCACATGCCGGCGACATAGAGAAAAGGCATCGCCAGCGGCGCGTCCTCATGCCAGGGCAGCGGCAGATGGACAAAGACCAGAAAGGTCGCCGCCGACATGACCAGCCCGCCGAGGATGGCGGTCAGGCGCAGGGGCAGCGATGTCGCCGAAATGACGACAGGCACGGTCATCAGCAGCGAGAACGGGTTGGTGAGGCCGCCGGTCATGTAGAGCAGGCCGGCAAGCTGCAGGCTGTCGAAGATGAGGATGCCGAAGGCCGCAAGCGGCGTGAGCCGGTGCGCTGCCGGAAAGCGAAAGGCGAGAAACAGGTTCATCCAGGCCGAACAGGCGATTAGGGCAAAGCAGAGGCTGACCGGCAGTGGAAACTTCAGCCCATAGGCGACGACGAGCACCGTCAGGCTCTGACCGACAATGGCAAGCCAGCGCAACCGGATCAGCGTGTTGAGGCGCAGTCTCTGGCTCTGCTGGAAATCGGGCGAACGCAAAACGTTGATCATGGCCATGAATTACAGCCGCGAAGCGCTGAAGGCTAGGTCCCGCCCCAATCCGAGGAGTCGGATGGGGCTCTACTTCTTGTTTGAGCATGACCTTTCCAAAAACCGGTTTCCACTTTTTGGGATCATGCTCTGGGTTTTGCGCGGGCGGTGGCGGTCGCGAGCAGCGGGTTTTCCGGCCAGACGTGCTTGGGATAACGGCCGCGCATATCGGCGCGCACATCGGCCCAGGAGCCGCGCCAGAAGCCGGGCAGGTCGCGCGTCGTCTGGATTGGCCGGTGCGCCGGCGACAGGAGTTCGAGCGTCAGCGGCACACTGCCATTGGCGATGGCGGGATGGCGGTCGAGGCCGAACAGCTCCTGCACGCGAATCGCCAGCACCGGCCATTCGCCGTCATAGCGGATCGGCACATGGCTGCCCGACGGGGCATCGAAATGGGTCGGCGCCAGCGTATCGATCCTGCGCTGCAGATCATGCGGCACGAGGCTGGCCAGCCCGGCCGAGACAACGCCCGCATCTATGGCGGCAAACGATGCCGCGCCGGACAGGTAAGGCAGCAGCCAGTCATTGAGGCGCGCGATGAGAGCAGCATCCTCCATATCGGGCCAAGGCGCGCCAAGGCCGCGATGCAGCCAGCCAAGCCGCTGGCGCAGCGTTTGCGCCTCCTTGCTCCAATTCAGCAGCGACAGCCCGTGCTGGCGCACCGCATCGAGGACGGCGCGGTCGGCGTCGGGCCCCGTTGGCGGCGGCAGCATGCGTTCGGCGAGCGTGATGGCGCCAAGGCGCACGGTTTCACGCACACGCACGGCGCGCTTGTCGCGGTCGAAGCTCGTTTCGCGGCGGACCTCGATCCTGTCCGCCAGCGCAGCGCGGACATCGTCCTCGCCGATCGCCGCCGCCGCCGTGATGCGCGCATTCTGTGCCTTGCCCTGCAGGTCGGCGACGACCAGAAACGGCTCGCCCGCCAGCGGATCGCCGGCGTCGAGCATGGCGCCGGAGCCGTTGGCCAGCACGAAACGACCACGCTCGCCACGCGCCTTCGCCACCCGATCCGGCCAGGCGTGGACGAGCAGGGGACCGGCTGACTTACCCTCCCCCTTGTGGGGAGGGTCGGCGAGCGCGCCTTGCGCAGCAAGGCGCGGGAGACGGGGTGGGGGTGCAGCGCTCGGCCTGGGCCCCCCCCCCCCCCCCGCGGCGGGCCGGCCCCCCCCCCCGCCGGGGGCGCGGGGGGGGGGGGGCAGCGCTCGGCCTACCCCCACCCCGCTCCGCTTCGCGGATCGACCCTCCCCACAAGGGGGAGGGTGAAGAGGTGCCGGCCTGCCGCGCCAGCCGTTCGGCGAGCTGCTTGGCGGCGGTAGCGCGCGGAGATCTTTCCCCGCGAAAGCGCATCAGCCGTCGCTCCAGATCGGCGCCGTCGCCACCAAGACCCCGTTCGGTGAGCAGCACGGCAAGCATCGCCGCCTCGAAGGCATGGCCGCTCCGGGCTGCCTCGGCAACCATGTGCGCCAACCGCACCGGCAGAGCGAGCTTGCGCATCGCTGCACCCGCCTCCGTCAGGCGCCCCGTCTCGTCGATGGCGTCCAGCGCGCGCAACAGCCCCTTTGCCTCATTAAGGGCCGGAACAGGCGGCGGATCGAGAAAAGCGAGCCCTGCCGGATCGGCAACGCCAAAGGCAGCGCAATCGAGCAGCAGTCCGGACAGATCGGCCTCGAGGATTTCCGGCGGCGTGAAAGTGGGAAGTGCAGCCGTCTGCTCGGCCCGCCACAGCCGGATGGCGACGCCTGGCTGCGTGCGTCCGGCACGGCCGGCGCGCTGGTCGGCGGAAGCCTTGCTGACGCGCACGGTCTCCAACCGGGTGAGGCCGCTGGCCGGCTCATAGCGCGGCAGCCGCGAAAGGCCCGAATCGATGACGACGCGCACGCCGTCTATGGTGATCGAGGTTTCGGCGATCGAGGTGGCCAGCACCACCTTGCGGCGGCCGGCCGGCGGCGGCTTGATCGCCGCGTCCTGCGCCTTGCCGTCGAGCATGCCGTAGAGCGGCACGATGTCGGTTTCAGTGCCGACCTTGCCGGCCAGCCGCTCGGCGGTTCGCTCGATCTCGCGTTGGCCGGGCAGGAAGGCAAGCACGCTGCCGATCTCGTCGGCAAGGGCTGTGCGGATCGCCTTGGCCATCGCGTCCTCGATGGCGATGCCGGCGGGACGCTCGTCATAGCGGATGTCGACAGGGAAGGCGCGACCCTCGCTCTCGATCACCGGCGCGCCCGACATGAGTTTGGCGACACGTGCGCCGTCGAGCGTCGCCGACATCACAGCCAAGCGCAGGTCCGGCCGCAGCGCACCCTGCACGTCGAGCGCCAGTGCGAGCCCAAAATCGCCATCGAGCGAACGCTCGTGGAATTCGTCGAAAATGACAGCCGAAACGCCGGGCAATTCGGGATCGTCGAGGATCATGCGCGCCAGCACGCCTTCGGTGACGACTACGATCCTGGTCTTTGCCGAAATGCGGTTTTCCATGCGCATGGCATAGCCGACGGTGGCGCCAGGTTCCTCACCAAGCAATTCAGCCATCCGGCGGGCGGCGGCGCGGGCGGCGAGGCGGCGCGGTTCAAGCAGGATGATCTTGCCGGCGCCGAGCCAAGGCGCGTCAAGCAGCGCCAGCGGCACCAGCGTCGTCTTGCCGGCGCCCGGCGGCGCCACCAGCACGGCGCTGTTGCCATGGCCGAGCGCTTCCCTCAGCGCCGGCAGCACGGCAGATACAGGAAGCTCCGGCAGGGGTTTTGTGGTCATGGCGCCCGCATATCAGCGGTTGTGGCCACGGCGCAACCAGAGACGGTTCAAAGCCGGGTGCGCGAAAACGGGTTCCAGCGCACGGTGCCCAGCCGCGCTTCCTCCCGCACCATGGTCAACAGGCCGGCGCCGCCAACGACCGCCAGACCAACCAGCGACAGCCCGTCCGGATATTCCTGGAAGAACAACGCGCCGAGGACCACCGCCCAGGCGATCTGCGAATAATGCGTCGGCGCAACGCGGTTGGCGGGCGCGTATTTCATGGCCAGCAGTTGAAGGAATTGTCCACCTGCGGTGAAGGCTCCGGCCATTGCCAGCCACAGCAACTGCTTTCCGCTGGGAACAGTGAAGGCGGTGGCGGCGGCACCGATGCCGTTGAACAGCAGGCCGCAACCGACCAGCACGCCGAGCATGGTGGTGCGCTTTTCCTGCTGCGCCAGCGAGCGCATCAGGATGACGCTGATGGCGGCGAGGAAGGCAACGCCGAAGGCGGCAAGATGGCCGAGATTGAGCTCGCGAAAGCCAGGCCGCACCACCAGCATGACACCGGCAAAACCGGCGACCACCGCCAGCCAGCGCCAGGGGCCGACCTTCTCCTTGAGGATCACCGTGGAGAGGATGGTGACGCAGAGCGGCGCCAGGAAGATCAGCGCATAGGACTCGGCCAGCGGAATGGTGGTGAAGGCGTAGACGCTGAGCACGCCGGAAGCGATACCCGCCCAGGCGCGCGCCTGCACCGCCCATGGCCTTTTGGTGCGCCAGAAATCGCGCCAGCGTTCGCCCGCAGGTCGCGTGAAGAATAGGAAGAAGCCCGCGAACAAGGTTATGAAAAAGCCGATCTCGAAGATCGTGAGCTGACCGCCCAGGCTTTTGACAACGGCATCGCTGCCCGAATAGCTTGCGTAGGCGATCAGGGCGAGCAGGATTCCGTTCGTCACGTTGTTCCAGTTCCGGGGAGAGAGTGATTTGAAAATCCTAGCGCTCGGTGCGCATCCGGACGACATCGAGATCTTCATGTTCGGTACGATGGCCGCCTATGCCGCGCAAGGCGCAGAGCTCACTTTTGCCATGGCCACGGATGGTGCCAGGGGCGGCACGAGTGATCCCGCTGTTCTCGCTCGTGTCCGTCGCGATGAAGCAACGGCCGCGGCTGCGCTGGTAGGCGCAATGCCACGCTTCCTCGACTTCCCGGACGGCGAGTTGGTGGCCGATGCAGCGCTGATCGGAGCTCTGAAAGCACTGATTGGTCAAACCGGCCCGGATCTGGTGATCACGCATGCGCCCAACGACTATCACGCCGACCATCGCGCGCTGTCGGACGGCGTGCGCATCGCGGCGTCTTTCGCCGTCCCGGTGCTGCATGCCGACACGATGGGCGGCACCGGTTTTTCGCCGACGCACTACGTCGACATTTCCGGGTATGCCGACGTCAAAGCTGAGGCGATCCGAATGCATCAGTCGCAGGATCCCGACCGCTTCGTCGACATCGCGCGGACACAGAACGCCTTTCGCGCCGGCCAGTGCAACAGCGCGCAAGGCTCATCGGCCGAAGCGTTCCGTTTCGAACCGTCGTTCCCGTTCGCCGATATCCGCGCGCTGCTGCCGCCGGCGCCGCCAATCCGCAAGGTGATGGTGAGCACCAGAAGGGTGGATTGAAAACCGAGGCTGCCCCACGTCCTGGTCAGAATCGGCCTGAAGAGCTTCGGTAGGCCGACCAGCGACCCGCGCTTTTCCCAAGGTTTTCAGACATCGCCATAAGCATGCTGCGGCGCAGCAACGAATTCGCTTGCCTTGTTTAGTAAAAATTGCATCACTAAACAAATTACTAAACATCCGCAGCGTGACCGCGCCGCCATGTTTGGGCCCCTGAGGAGAGGGGTTGAGGGCTTTTTGAAACCGTCATCCGGGCGCGTTTCGCAAATGGGAGGAAGTCATGAAATCGAGCTTGAAACTGGCGTTGGGACTGACCTCGGCGATCACAGCGTCGACAGCCGTCTCGAATGTCGCGCACGCTGAAGACCTGACGCTGTGCTGGGCCGCTTGGGACCCGGCCAACGCGCTTGTCGAACTGTCCAAGGATTTTACCAAGGAAACCGGCATCGGCATGAAATTCGAGTTCGTGCCGTGGACCAATTATGCAGACCGTTTCCTCAACGAGCTGAATTCGCACGGCAAATTGTGCGACCTGATCATCGGCGACAGCCAGTGGATCGGCGGTTCGGCCGAGAACGGCCACTATGTCAAGCTGAACGACTTCTTCGACAAGGAGAAGATCAGCATGGACGACTTCGTGCCGGCAACCGTCGTCGGCTATTCGGAATGGCCGAAGAACACGCCGAACTACTGGGCGCTGCCAGCCATGGGCGACGTCGTCGGCTGGACCTATCGCAAGGACTGGTTCTCCAAGCCGGAGCTGCAGAAGGAATTCAAGGAGAAGTACGGCTGGGATCTCGGTCCGCCGACCACCTTCGACCAGTTGAAGCAGGTCGCCGAGTTCTTCCAGAAGCGCGAGATTGACGGCAAGACCGTCTACGGCGCCTCGATCTATACCGAGCGCGGCTCGGAAGGCATCACCATGGGCGCCATGGACGTGCTCTACAGCTACGGCTTCCAGTACGAAAACCCGAAGAAGCCCTACGAGATGGAAGGCTTCGTCAACTCCGAGAAGTCGGTGAAGGGCCTGGAATTCTACAAGGCGCTTTATGATTGCTGTACCCCTCCGGGCGCGTCGAACAGCTACATGGGCGAAGGCGTCGATGCCTTCAAATCCGGCCAGGTGGCGATGCACATGAACTTCGCCTTCACATGGCCGGGCCTGCAGAAGGACGAGAATGTCGGCGGCGACAAGATCGGCTACTTCGTCAACCCGAAGGGTCCCGACGGTGAGCAGTTCGCCCAGCTCGGCGGCCAGGGCATCTCGGTAGTGTCCTATTCCGACAAGCAGGAGGCGGCGCTGAAATACATCAAGTGGTTCGCCAACAAGGACGTGCAGGCCAAATGGTGGTCCCTCGGCGGCTATTCCTGCCTCAACGCGGTGGTCAAGGATCCGAAGTTCCCGGCCAGCCAGCCCTACGCGCAGACCTTCCTCGACTCGATGGCCATCGTGAAGGACTTCTGGGCCGAGCCGAGCTACGCACCGCTGCTGCAGGCTTCGCAGAAACGCTTCCATGACTATGTCGTGGCCGGCCAGGGCTCGGCCAAGGATGCGCTCGACGGCCTGGTCAAGGACTGGACGCAGGTCTTCCAGGACGACGGCAAGATGTAACCCCGGCTCCTCCCGAGCTAGGGCCCTAGCGTCCCGTGCCGCCCTTGGCACGGGACGCAGTTCAGATAAATTCCATGACAGAGACGACCAAGTGACCGAAGCAGGACTCACCATGCTCAATCGGACTGCCGAGAACGTTGCCCGGGCGACCCCGGAACCGTTGGCCGGCAAGGTCCGGGGCATCAGCGACAAGGGCCTCGCCTGGCTGTTCATCTCGCCGACAATCCTGTTGCTGCTGGCCATCAACATCTTTCCGCTGTTCTGGGCGATCTATCTGTCGTTCACCAACTACCGGGCCAACCGGCCGAACGAGGTGGTGAAGAATCTCGGCTTCGCCAACTACCAGCGCATCCTCGGCGACAAGGATATCTGGATCGCCATGCAGACGACGGCGCATTTCGTGTTCTGGACCATCCTGTTGCAGACGCTGATCGGCTTCACGCTGGCCTGGCTGATCGACAGGAAGTTTCGCGGCCATGCCTTCTGGACGACGCTGATCCTGGTGCCGATGATGCTGTCGCCGGCGGTGGTCGGCAATTTCTGGCGCTTCCTCTACGAGCCGCAGATCGGCCTGTTCGCCTACGCCATCTCCTTCGTCACGAGGATCCCGCCAACCGATATCCAGATGCTCTCCAACGTGTCGCTGGCGCCGTGGTCGATCATCATCGTCGACACGTGGATGTGGACGCCCTACGTGATGCTGATCTGCCTCGCCGGCTTACGCTCGATCCCCGAATACATCTACGAGGCGGCCGAGGTCGACCGCGCCTCCAACTGGCGGCAGTTCTGGTCGATCACGCTGCCGATGGCGCTGCCCTTCATCATGCTGGCGGTGCTGTTTCGCGGCATCGAGAACTTCAAGATGTTCGACATGGTCAACCTCTTGACCGGCGGTGGGCCGGGCTCGACCACCGAGGTCGCCTCGATCACGCTGAAGCGGCAGGCTTTTGAGAGCTGGCGCACCGGCTACTCCTCGGCCTTCGCCATCATCCTGTTCGTCGCGGTGTTCGGGCTGGCCAACATCTACGTCAAGGCGCTCAACAAGGTGAAGCAGAGATGAGCCTGACCACTGCCCACTCGGTCGTCGCACCGTCCACGAATTCGAAGCGCATCGCCGGCACGATCATCGTGCTCTACGCGCTGATCTCGATCGTGCCGCTGCTGTGGATCTTCGCCACCAGCTTCAAGACGCCGCCGGATTCGATCGCCTATCCGCCCAAGATCCTGTTCCAGCCCAGCCTCGAAGGCTACTGCAATCTGTTCACGACGCGGACGCGGCAGACGCCGGAATACATCAACTCGCTGGGTCCCGCGACGGGCTTCTGCGACGAGACCACGCGCAAGCGCAACATGGTGATCGCCGGCCCGTCCAACTTCCTGCCGCGCTTCGTCAATTCGCTGATCATCGCCTTCGGTTCGACCTTCTGCGCCGTGTTCCTCGGCACGCTGTCTGCCTATGGCTTCTCGCGCTTCAAGGTGCCGCTCGCCGACGACCTTTTGTTCTTCATCCTGTCGACGCGCTTCATGCCGCCGATCGCTGTCGCCATTCCGATCTACCTGATGTACCGCGAGCTTGGCTTGTCGGACACGGCGCTCGGCATGATCCTGCTCTACACGGCAGTCAATGTGTCGCTGGCTGTATGGCTGCTGAAAGGCTTCATCGATGAGATCCCGCGCGAATATGAGGAGGCGGCGATGATCGACGGCTATACGCGGCTGCAGGCCTTCTGGCGCACAGTGCTGCCGCAGGCGACGACCGGCATTGCCGCGACCGCCATCTTCTGCCTGATCTTCGCCTGGAACGAGTATGCGTTCGCGGCACTCCTGACTTCCGGCACCGCGCAGACTGCGCCGCCCTTCATCCCAACCATCATCGGCGAAGGCGGCCAGGACTGGCCGGCGGTAGCGGCCGGCACGACGATCTTCCTGGTGCCGATCCTGGTCTTCACCATCCTGCTTCGCAAACAATTGCTGCGCGGCATCACCTTCGGCGCGGTGCGCAAATGAGCCTGACCAAGCCTGATAAACGCAAATCGCGCTGGCCGGTCTGGGCACGGCGCGGGCTGATGGAAAACATCGCGACGGCGCTGATCGCCATCGGCTTCCTGATGCTATTCCAGCCCTTCGTGCTGTCGCTCTACACCTACTCCTTCATCACCATGCTCGCCGGCACCGTGATGTTCATCATCGTCTCGAAATTCCCGGAATAATCATGGCCGAAATCCGCGTCCAGCACCTGAGAAAGGCCTTCGGCGATTTCGTCGCCGTGCAGGATTCCAACTTCGTTGTCGAGGATGGCGAGTTCTTCGTCATGCTCGGCCCGTCCGGCTGCGGCAAGACGACGACCTTGCGCATGATCGCGGGACTCGAATTGCCGACCGGCGGCCAGATCCTGCTCGGCGGCGACGACGTCACCATGCTGCGGGCCCGCGAGCGCGACATCGCCTTCGTCTTTCAGCTCTTCGCGCTCTATCCGCACATGAATGTGCGCAAGAACATCGGCTTCCCGCTCCTGGCGCAAGGCATGCCTTCGGCCGAAATCCGCACCCGTGTCGAGGAGACGGCGAAGCTGCTGCGCATCGACCATCTGCTCAACAAATCCGTCTCCGGCCTGGCCGGCGGCGACCGCCAGCGCGTCGCGCTCGGCCGCGCCATCGTGCGGCGGCCAAAATGCTTCCTGATGGATGAGCCGCTCGGCACGCTCGACACCGAATTCCGCGATCTGATGGTCCGCGAGCTGCGCGAGCTGCACAACCGCATCCACGCCACGACGGTCTATGTCACGCACGACCAGATGGAAGCGATGTCGATGGCCGACAAGATCGCGGTGATGAACCATGGTGTCATCGAACAATTCGGAAGCCCACGCGAAATCTACGACCGCCCGGCGACCATGTTCGTCGCCGACTTCATCGGCTCGCCGCCGATGAACTTTCTGGGATTTGGCGGCGGACTCGCCAAGGGCGCCAGGGAGATCATCGTGCAAGGTGCAAAGGTGGCGGTGCCGGAGGTGCGCGAGGACATCGCACCGAGCGACATGGCGCTCGGCATCCGCCCGGAGCACATACGCTTCGACGACGCCTCCAAGCTGCGTGGCGCCATCTATGGCACCGAATATCTCGGCACCACGCAGATCGTCGCGGTGGAGACGGCGGACGGCATCATCAAGGCGCGCGTGCCGGCTGAAATCCGGCTCTCGACCGGCGATCATGTCGGCCTGACGCTGAGCAGCGCGCGGCTGTCGCTGTTCGAGAAGGGGTCCGGCCGCGCGGTGAGAACCGCGATCCACGATGTCGCCTCGGAGCGGAGGGCCCAGCATGGCTGAGGTGCACATCAAGAACGTGACCAAGAGTTTCGGCGACCATGTCGCCGTCGACGGCCTCGACCTGCACATAGCAGATGGTGAATTCGTCGTGCTGCTCGGGCCGACCGGGGCCGGCAAGACAACGACGCTGCGGCTCATCGCCGGGTTGGAACGGCCGGATACCGGCACGATCGAGATCGGCGGACACAATGCCACGACACTGTCGCCGGCGGAGCGCGACACGGCTTTTGTGTTCCAACAATATTCGCTCTATCCGCATCTGTCGGTGTTCGACAATCTCGCCTTCCCGCTGCGCTCACCGGCCCGAAAGATGCCGGAAGAGCAGATCCGCCGCCGGGTCGAGGAGGTGGCCAGGATGGTGCGCATCCATCACAAGCTCGCCAATCGCTCGACCAAGCTTTCGGGCGGCGAAATGCAGCGCGTTGCCATCGGCCGGGCGCTGGTGCGCAAGCCCTCGATCTACCTGATGGACGAGCCGCTGTCGTCGCTCGATGCCAAGCTGCGCGGCGATCTCAGGCTCGAGCTGAAGCGCATCCAGACCGAACTCGGCGCCACCATGCTTTATGTCACGCATGATCAGATCGAGGCGATGACCATGGCCGACCGTATCGGCATCCTTGCCGATGGCGTGCTGGTGCAGATCGGTTCGCCGCGCACCATCTATTCCGAGCCGGCAAACCTGCATGTCGCGGCAAGGCTCGGCCAGCCGGCGATCAATCTTCTGCCAACCGGACTGCTGCCTGACGGCGGCGCACCGGCCGGGACCAAGACGATCGGCGCGCGCACCGAACATCTTTCGATCGCGAAGGCCGCGAATGGTCACGCCGACGGCGTTGTCGACTGGGTGGAGCATCTCGGTGATCAGAACCATTTGCATGTGACGGTAGGGACCAAGAAACTGGTGACGCTGACCGATCCCGACACGGATCTGGCGCAGGGCGACAGAGTGGTGATCCGCTACCGGGCGCCGCTGTATTTCGACGCCGATGGACAGCGATTGATGTGAGCGGTTTTCGGTGATTCAGCACCGGTTTTGACTTTGCCAGTACGGGACGAATTCGATGAAGCACTTTTTCAATCGCAGGGAAACGATCGTCACCGAGGCGCTCGACGGCCTGTTACGGACCATTGGCTCCGGCGATCTCGCGCGCCTCGACGGCTATCCCGAGATCAAGGTCATCCTGCGCACCGACTGGGACAGGACGAAAGTCAGCGTCGTCTCCGGCGGCGGGGCCGGGCACGAACCGTCCCATGCCGGCTTCGTCGGCAAGGGCATGCTGACGGCGGCGGTTTCGGGCGAGATCTTTGCCTCGCCAAGCGTCGAGGCGGTGCTGGCAGCGATTCGCGCGGTCACCGGTTCGGCCGGCTGCCTGCTGATCGTCAAGAACTACACCGGCGACCGTCTCAATTTCGGCCTCGCGGCAGAGAAGGCGCGCGCCGAGGGTTTTGCCGTCGAGATGGTGATCGTCGCCGACGACATCGCGCTGCCCGACATTGCCCAGCCGCGCGGCGTTGCCGGCACCTTGTTCGTCCACAAGATATCAGGCCACCTGTCGGAGACCGGGCACGATCTTGCCGATATAGCGGCTGTCGCGCGAGCGGCAGCGAAGGACGTTGTTTCGCTCGGCATGTCGCTGTCGTCCTGCTCGATTCCCGGCCAGCCGCACGAAGACAGGTTCGGCGAGAACGATGGCGAGCTCGGCCTCGGCATCCATGGCGAGCCGGGCGTCGAGCGGATTGCGGTGCAGAGCGCCGACAGGCTGGTGGCGATCATGGCGGCGCGCCTAGCGGCACGGCTTGATCCCAAGGCCGGCCACGCCTTGCTGATCAATAATCTCGGTTCGGTGCCGCCGCTCGAAATGTCCGTTATCGCCAACGCAGTGCTTGCCTCGCCGCTGGCCAAAACCATCAAGCTGGCGATCGGCCCGGGCCCGCTGATGACGGCGCTCAACATGAACGGCTTCTCGCTGTCGCTGATCCGGCTCGACCCCGCGCGCGAGACGGCCTTGCAGGCGCCGGTCGGTCCGCACGCCTGGATGCCGGCAAAGCCGGTTGTGCCGCCTGCCGTGGTGCCGATGGCGAAAGCGGCCGGACAGAGCGCGGCACGCAAGCCCAGCCAGGATGCACGGACCCGCTCTCTTCTCGTCACCATCTGCGAACGACTGATCGCGCTGGAAACCACGTTGAACGGGCTCGACGCCAAGGCGGGCGACGGCGACACGGGCTCGACGGTGGCGACCGGCGCGCGCAGCATCCTCGAGCGGCTTGATGCGCTGCCGCTTGCCGAGCCGGCGGCGACCCTTGGCGCGATGGGCGACATTCTGAGCGCCTCGATGGGCGGCTCCAGCGGCGTGCTGCTGTCGATCTTCTTCACGGCGGCGGCGCAGGCTCTGGATAGCGGCGCGAGCTTGGCCAAGGCGCTGCTTGCCGGCCTTGAGCGGATGACCTTTTATGGCGGCGCAAGGATGGGGGATCGTACAATGGTCGATGCCCTGGAGCCTGCCCTCAGAGCGCTCGATGCCAAGAGCCTGGACGAAGCGGCTATCGCGGCTCGCCATGGTGCCGAGGCCACCGCTGCCATGGACAGGGCAAAATCCGGGCGGTCCGCCTATGTCGGCAGCAAGCTGCAAGGCGTGGCCGACCCCGGCGCCTATGCAGTGGCCGAGGTTTTCGCGGCGGCGGCCGCGCTCCACGAAGCGGCCTGATTCATGCTCCAGTTGTCGAATGAGCGTTCTTTCGATACTGCGGGTGACATGGCGGCATTGAACCTTGCCCGGCTGATCGCGGCCGCTGCGGATACCATTGCCGCTCACGCCGAGGAGTTGACGGCGCTCGACCAGGCGATCGGCGACGGCGACCACGGGCTGAACATGAAGCGCGGCTTCGAGGCCGTGCGCGCCGAAGCCGAAGCATTTTCGGCCAAACCGCTGCCCGATGCCCTGAAGGCGATCGGCACCAAGCTGGTGATGACGGTCGGCGGCGCCTCCGGCCCGCTATTCGGCACCCTGTTCCTGGCGCTCGGCAAGGAGATTTCAGCGGCGCCTAATCGCGCCAATCTGACGGCAGCGTTCGGCAAGGCAATCGAAGCGGTGGCCGCGCGGGGCAAATCGCAGATCGGACAAAAAACCCTGCTCGACGTGCTGCAGCCGGTGCATGACGCGCTGCTGCAGGGAAAGACAGCTCTTGAAATCGCCGATATCGCCGACGCGGCGGCCGAGGCGACCGTGCCTATGAAAGCCTTGCGTGGCCGCGCCTCGTTCCTTGGCGACCGCTCGATCGGCCACATGGATGCCGGTGCACGTTCGACCGCGCTTCTGGTGCGCACGATCGTCGAAACGTTGGAAGGTCAGCCATGAGCAATGTCGGCATCGTCATCGTTTCGCATTCGCCGCTGGTTGCCGAGGGCACGGCCGACATGGTGCGCCAGATGGTGGGCGACGAAGTGCCGCTTGCATGGTGCGGCGGAAACGGCCATGGCGGGCTCGGCACCAATGTCGAGGCGATCATGGGCGCCATCGACAAGGCCTGGTCGGAAGCCGGTGTCGCCATTCTGGTCGATCTCGGCGGTGCCGAGACCAACTCGGAAATGGCGGTGGAGATGATCGGCGAGCCACGCTCGCACAAGATCATCGTCTGCAACGCGCCGATCGTCGAAGGCGCGGTGATGGCGGCGACCGAGGCCTCAGGCGGCGCCTCGCTCAGGGAAGTGGTGGCGACGGCGCACGAATTGTCGCCGTCGTGAGTGAACGGGAAGCTTGAAGACATGTCCGCATCCGCCGAAGCGACCGTTGTCGTCACCCACGAGGTGGGCCTGCACGCGCGTCCTTCGGTGAAGTTCACCAAGCTGGCCAAGACTTTCGCCGCCGAGGTGGAAATAGCGCTGGCCGCCAACGGGCCATGGTTCGACGCCAAGAGCATCGTCAAGGTGATGGCGGCCAAGGCGCCGAAAGGCACGCTGCTGCATATCAGGGCCAGCGGCGACGGCGCCGATGATGCCGTCGATGCGCTGGTCGAGCTGGTGCGCCGCGATTTCGACGAAGGCACGGACCATGTCCGAACCGCTTAGGCTGCAAGGCATTTCGGCCTCGGCCGGCTATGCCGAAGGGCCGCTGTTCGATCTCGACCAGACTGTCGGCTCCTATGTCGGCAAAGAAACGGCCGACGACGAGAAGGCGGCGCTCGAAACCGCAATCGCCATCGCGGCGGGCCGCCTCACCGCATTGATAGACGCGGCTGAAGGCGACGCCGCCGACATCCTCGAGTTCCAGATCGCCATGCTGGAAGATGATGCGCTGAGCAGCCCGGCCTTTGCCGCTATCCACGCCGGCCAGCCGGCCGATCAGGCATGGCGGCAGGCGCTCGACGCCGAAATCGCCGGCTACGATGCTTCCGACCAGGATTACTTTCGCGCACGTGCCGCCGACATACGCGACATCAGGGATCAGGTGCTGCGGGCCCTGACCGAGGCTGGTGACGTCCAGGTTCCAGCCGGCGCCATTCTCTGCGGCGAGGACATCGCGCCGACGCGCTTTCTCGAATCCGACTGGAGCAGCGGCGGCGGCATCGCGCTGAAGGCGGGCAGCACAGCCAGCCACGTCGCCATGCTGGCGCGCTCGCGCGGCGTGCCCATGATAGTCGGGCTTGGTGCTTTGCCGGCTCACTTTGCCGGCATTGCACTGCTCGATGCCGAACATGGCGGCATCGTGCTGTTGCCGTCCAAGGCTGAAATCGACGCCTTCCGCCAATTGTCTTCGTCGTTCACGGTGCGCCGCGACCAAGCCGGGACTTTCCTGGCGCGGCCGGCGGCGACCAGGACCGGCACGCCGGTACGCGTGCAGGTCAACATCGCCGACCCGTCCGAAGTCGACGGCATCGACATCGCCACCTGCGACGGTGTCGGCCTGATGCGCACCGAATTCCTGTTCGGCAAGTCGCTGCCGGATGAGGAGACGCAGTATCGCGCCTACCGCAAGGTGCTGGAGTGGGCCGGCGACAAGCCGGTGACGATCCGCACCGTCGATGCCGGCGGCGACAAGCCGGTGCCAGGCTTCACGGTCGACGAGAGCAATCCGTTCCTCGGCCAACGCGGAATCAGGCTGTCGCTGGCAAGACCGGAGGTGTTTCGTGTACAGATCCGTGCGCTGCTGCGCGCCGCCGTGCATGGCAGTCTGAAAGTGATGTTCCCGATGATCGCCATTGTTGAGGAATACAGGCAGGCAGCGGCGATGTTCGCCGAGGAGCAGGCGGTGCTTGCCACGCGCGGCATCGCGCACAAGATGCCGCCGCTTGGCATCATGGTCGAGGTGCCTTCGGTGGCGATCGTGCCGGAAGCCTTTACTGATGCCGCCTTCTTCTCGATCGGCTCCAATGACCTCACCCAGTATGTCATGGCGGCTGCCCGCGATAACGCTGCCGTGGCGCATCTCAATTCGGTCCGTCATCCAGCCGTGCTGCGGCTGATCGCTGCCGTGACCGCGTTTGGCGAACGAGAAAAAATACCGGTCAGCCTGTGCGGCGATGCCGGCGGCGATCCCGCCTCGATACCGTCACTGCTCGAGGCCGGCCTGCGCGATCTTTCCGTCGCTCCGGCGCAACTCGCCATGGCCAAGGCAGCCATCGCGGACGTTTCTGTCTAGGCGCGGCTGGCATGGTCGACATCAAACCCGAACCTGGCTCCGAGGAGGCGATCCGCGCCTACAAGACGATCCTGTCGCACGTCATCGACCAGCGCCCATCCGGCATGCGCCAGCGCCTTGCCGATGCGCTCGGCAAGCACCGCAGCTTCGTCACGCAGATTTCCAGCCCGGCCTATTCGATCCCGATTCCGTCAAAACATTTGCCGGCTATATTTTCGGTGTGCCATTTCAGCCCGGCCGAGCGTGACCAGTTTCTCGCCGCCTACCATCAGGCGCATCCGGGAAAAATGTCGATCGCATCAGGCATGCGCAAGACGCGGCATGTCTCGCTGATCGTGCCGGATTTCGGCGACGACAAGCAGAACGCCGCGCTCGACAAAGCGGTAAACGACTTCATCCAGAAGATCACCAGCATCACTGGCAAGGGTAGCTGATCGAACGCTTTGTTTTACGCAATTCCGGAAAAAACGCGACACACTTTTCCTGGAATTGTTTGGAAGGCCTATTTCCGGAGGAGACGATCGTGAAGAAGTTCATGAACTCGGTGGACACGGTGCTGACCGAGAGCCTCGACGGATTCGTGGCCGCCCATGCCGACATCCTGGTGCTTGGCGACGCGCACAAATTCATCCGGCGCAAGACCTTGCGGCCGGGCAAGGTGGCGCTGATCTCGGGCGGCGGCTCCGGCCACGAGCCGCTGCATGGCGGCTTTGTCGGTCACGGCATGCTGGACGCCGCCTGCCCCGGCCAGGTGTTCACCTCGCCGACACCGGACCAGATGCTGGCGGCGGCGCAAGCCGTCGACACCGGCGCCGGCTGCCTGTTCATCGTCAAGAACTATGAGGGCGACGTGATGAACTTCGACATGGCGGCCGAGATGTCGGAAGGCGTCCAGCAGATCGTGACCAATGACGATGTCGCCGTCGAGAATTCTTCTTATACGACGGGCCGGCGTGGCGTCGCCGGCACGCTGGTGGTGGAAAAGATCGTCGGCGCGGCGGCCGAACATGGCCTGGCGCTGGCGCCGTTGAAGGCGCTGGGCGACCGCGTCAACACGGCAACCCGCTCGATGGGCGTGGCGCTGACCAGTTGCACGGTGCCGGCGGCGGGCAAGCCGACTTTCGGCATCGGCGACGGCGAGATGGAATTCGGCGTCGGCATCCATGGCGAGCCCGGTCGCCGGCGCGACACGTTGAAAAGCGCCGATGCGATCGCGCAGGAGATTTGTGCCGCGATCCTGGGCGATCTCGGCGACAAGGCGAAAGGCCCGGCGCTGCTGTTCGTCAACGGCTTCGGCGGCACGCCGCTGATGGAACTCTATCTGATGTACAACAGCGCACGGCTGATCTTCGAGAAGCGTGGCGTGACGGTGGCCCGTTCGCTGGTCGGCTGCTACGTCACTTCGCTCGACATGGCCGGCTGCTCGATCACGCTGACCATGCTCGACGACGAGACGACCGGATTTTGGGATGCGCCGGTACACACGGCAGCGCTGCGCTGGGGTATGTAAAGCTGGCTTCCACCCTGCTTTTCTGCAACATCTTTCCCTTCAATCGCAACATTGTCCGGGTTGATGCTGCCACCGCTTACCCCTGCCGAAGAAAAGCTGCTGCTGCGCTACGCAGATCCGGAAGCGCCGACTGTCGACGTCGATAATTTGTCGGCAAAGACGCTGATGTCGCTGCTCGACAACGCCGAATTCCATGGCGTCCTGCCGATCATGCTGCGCAAGCTCAGCGGCGACGCGCAACTGCCATCGGATCAGGAGTTGGGAGACAAACTGGAGGACCTGCGCCAGAAAGCGACGATCGCCACCGGCCAGTCGATGCTGTTGAAGTATCATGGCGACCGCATCATGAAGGGACTGGCGGCGGACAATATTCCGGCGCGGATCGTCAAGGGGCCGGCCTTCGCGCGAAAGCTCTACCGCAACGTCGCCGACAGGCCGTTCACCGATATCGACATCCTCGTCGAACCCGCCAATCTGGCCAGGGCAAACCGGGTGATCGCGGCATGCGGCTTCGAGCTTGGCAGCAACGAGGCCGAATCCTACGAATTGCAGGAATTCAAATGGCTCGAAAAGGAGAATTCCAGCCTGCTGGTCGAACTGCATGGCGACCTCGTGCATGACACCGGCATGCGGCGGCGCCTGTCGCTGGGTTTCCCAGAATTGCGCGCCATTGACGGCGACGCGACCGACACGCCGGCGGCTCTTCTGACGATCGCCATCGTTCACGCCGCCGGCGGCCACAAATTCCACCGGCTGCAGCTTTGCGTCGACGTGCTGCAAGGGGTGCGGGCGCTGCAGTCGCCGGAAGCGGAAACATGCCTGTTCGATGCTGCCCGCATGACCGGCATCGAACTCGAACTGGCTGTTGTGCTCGATGTGACGGGCCAATTGTTCAAGGAGAGCCGAGCGCTTGAACTCGCCGCCCGGATCAAGCCCGATCTCTCGATACGGCTGGCCAAGCGGTTGATCACCACGAATACGCTGCTCGGCGTCAATTCCAGGGACAGACTGGGCTCGCGCCTGCGCCGCGACGCCTTCCGGTGGATCCAGAGATTGGCCAAGGCCAGGCCGCAAGTAGCCTGACTTGACGTCAATCCAGGGTGGCGCTGATCAGCGCCGCAGCGTCAGCCGGGCGCGCGCCCACCTCCAGCCGGAAGGTCGGCACCGCATTGACCAGCCCGCCGATGGTCGCCAGCCGGCGCTTCTGCATGGGCAGCAGCCCGGTCATGCCCGTGCGGACATTGTCCACTGCCAGCGCCACCATTGCGTCGGTCCCGGCCATGGCGACGAGCCGGGTCTGGCTGTCGGCGGAACGCGCCAGGTGCAGGAGGGCCGCCACCGGCCGGGCGGTCGCGTTTTCGACCCGAACGATCCCACTCAGCCTTTCAAGCGGGACGGGCTGTTCGCTGTTGCGATCCCACGTCTGGCCAAGGCATCGCGCCACCTGCGGGATCATTTCGGCAGTCTTCTGGTGGATTTTTACGGCGCGCGGCAAGCCCCAGGCGACGACCTTGCCAGAAGCGACATTCAGGATCATGGCGTCGTCGGAGCAGAGGCCAAAGCCCTGTGTTGCCAGCGCGAGCGACGTCGTGGTCTTGCCGGTGCCGCTCGGAGCATGGATCAGCACCACCGCATCGCTGTCCGGCAACGTCAAGCCGGCAGTGTGCAGCATATGCTGGCCACCGGCGTCGAGCGCGGCGTCGAGCACCAGCATTGCCGGTGTCCACGCGGCTTTCGCGCCAGGGCGGATCCGGAGTTCGGCCCAGCCCGCCACGCCATTGATGGCAACGGTCTGACGCTCGGGAAAGACCAGATGGATGATACCACCATCCTCGATCATCCGGCAGTGACCATCCTCCGGCACCTCGCCATCGAAGACGAGGGATCCGTTGGGTGCCTCGTCCAAGGTGACTGTCTCGGCGATCTCGAGACGAAAGTCCGGCTCGACGGGTTCCGCGATACGCAGGCTGCCCAGCATCCGGTCGAAATCCTGCCACAGCTCGGGGCGCTCGGCCGATATGCCAAGGATCAGGCCGTTGAGGCCATAGCAGGCTGAAGGTCTGGTCAAGCGGGGCGCGCCTTTACGGCATCGGCATGATGACGATAGATTTCGACCATGCCGGGAAGCTTGTCGCTGACCACCGGCCTGCCATCGAGGCAGACCCAGCAATGCGCTGCCAGGCGCTGCGCTTGCATCGACTGCGGATCGACGCCGAAGCGCAGGTCCGGATCGAAACCGGCTAGGCGCAGGAAACGATGACCTAGCAGACCCTCCCTCAGGCACCTGCGGTCACGCATCAGCCAGGGATGGCGGACGGCGCGGTTGACACTCGCGACGATGTAGGCGGACGGCAGACCGCGATAGGGCGTCGACGAGGCGAGCGGCGCCCATTTGAGCACCTCCTCGAAGCTCCGGTTGGTGACAAGGACCGGCATCAGCCGCGCGCTTGCCCAGAGATGGCAGCGAAACAGAGCGCGCAGGAGCGGGCCGTCAGCCATCAAGCACCTGGCGCGGCGAGGATACCTTCAGAGATCAGATCCGTGGCCAGTGCCGCCATGTCCTGATCGAGCGTCCCCTTGTCAACCTCGAACTCCTCGCAAAGCAGGTCGACGATCTGGTCGAGGTTGCGCGCGCCGTCCACCTTGTCGAGAAAGGCTTCGGTCGTGCCGTTGCATGTATAAAGCTGGCCGCTGCGCGCCAAAAGCACGACTGCGCCATCGCCCACATGCTGCACGGAGGCATCCTCGGCTAGCCGCAGAACGGTTCCAGAGACTATTTCCACCACGCCCCTCCAAGCCACGCTCATCCCGGAAATCAGATAGCGCGGAGGTGGAGCGCTGTCTATCAGCCGATCATGGGAGCCCAGTGCACCGGACCAACGGCTTTGCTGACAGATTCTCCGCCCCAGTCGCGTTAGAACCTGCTCGGTTGCGTCTTCCCGGCCGCATTCGTCCCAGAAATAGTCATCGGTGAAATGTGACAAGCAGCGGGCCGGCCGGCAGCGGACGTTGCATTTCTTCCCCTAAGTAAGATAAAACCTGTCCGGGTATTGGGGAGATAGCGTATGCGTTACAATTGGGAGCGAGCTCCGACGAGCTTCGAACGTCACAGAAAAGCGCTGGCTACAGCCATTTTGATCGCTGGCGGCATTGGCTTCATGCTTGTGGCCCTGCCGATCTAGAAACAACCTTCAGACACAGCGGCTGCCGGCGCCTGGGCGCAACCTCTCAGCGTGGCTGCCCGGTCACCGCGAGGAAGCGACGATCGCGCCCCTCGAAACCCTGGCTGAAACGCTGGACCAGCACGACGATCACCGCCGGCTTGCCGGCCGGGGTGAATTGGTAGGATTCCGACAGGCTGTAGGAGGTCGGGCAGTTTCTTGAGCCCGGCACGGTCTTGTCCTCGTGCAGGATCTTGATCGGCTTGCCATCCTGGCCTTGGAGCGTCAGCCGGAAGCCGAGCGCCTTGCCTGCCTTCTCACCTTGAAGTGGCTTTTCCCCTTGAAGTGCCTGGTCGCCTTGCTGCGTCGCATCGAAACTCGCCGAACAATCGGTCGCGCTGGCCGCCAGGATTTCGTCGAGCTGGATGGTCGAAATGCCTGTTTCGCCATGGAGCGGCGCCAGCCATTTCCGCGACACCTGTTCGAGGCGGGAGATGTCGTTGTAGGCAACCATTTCGCCCGGGAAGGTAAACTTGTCGGAAGCGGCCTGCTCGGCCACAGATGTGATCGCATATTGGGCGAGAACGGGCGCTGCCTGAGCGGCGGCCTGCGCCCTCGCCTGCTCCAGGGTCAGTGTCGCTTCCTCCGTCTCGTCGACGACGAGGATCGGCTTGCCGCCAACCACCTGATCCGTACGGGTATCGATGATATCGATCTGCGACCAGCCGGAGTCCGAGACACCGGCGTCGAGCGTTCCATATTGCTCGAAGGCGAAATAAGCGCCATCCGGCGAAAAGCCGATGATGTGCCGTGCCGCGGCATCGCCGGCTTCAGCGGTTCCGGTGGACATAGCAAGTAGGGCGCCCGTGACCGATGATTGCGCAAAGCGCCCGATGAACCGCACAGCAGCAAACATCACCAACCCCAATCCTGTCTCGCAATTCATAGCTGCTTGCCCCCAAGCGCCAGGTCGATGCCGTCGCCACAATGGCGTGGATTTGCGGCCAAGGTTAGAGCGCGCTATCTGGAAGGAAGAAAACATTTCCCGGGGAGGTACGGATGGCTTCACGCTATCACGAGGTCTATGAAGGCTGGAAGCGCGACCCGGAGCGCTTCTGGGCGGACGCGGCTAGCGGCATCGACTGGTATTCGCCCTGGGACAAGGTGTTCGACGCCGCGGCCGGCGTCTATGGCCGCTGGTTCACCGGCGCCACCTGCAACACCTGCTACAACGCCATCGACCGCCATGTCGCGGGCGGGCGCGCCGATCAGATCGCGCTGATCCATGACAGCGCCATCACAGGAATGGTCAGGAAGTTCACCTATGCCGAGCTGAAGCGCGAGGTGGTTGCACTCACCTCTGTGCTGAAGAATCGCGGCATCGGCAAGGGCGACCGCGTCATCATCTACATGCCGATGGTGGCCGAGGCGGCCATCGCCATGCTCGCCTGCGCCCGCATCGGCGCGGTGCATTCGGTGGTCTTCGGCGGCTTTGCCTCGCATGAGCTTGCCACCCGCATCGACGATGCCAGGCCGAAGCTGATCATTTCGGCATCCTGCGGCCTGGAGCCGGGCCGCGTCGTTGCCTACAAGCCGTTGCTCGACAAGGCGATAGAGATCTCCCGCCATAAGCCGGACGCCTGCCTGATCCTGCAGCGCGACCAGTTGCGCTGCGAGATGAAGGAGCATTTCGACATCGACTATGCCGATGCGGTCGCCCGCGAACGGGCAGCGGGCGCCAATGTCGATTGCGTGCCGGTGCTGGCCACCGATCCGCTCTACATCATCTACACATCGGGCACGACCGGCCAGCCCAAGGGCATCGTTCGTGACAATGGCGGCCACATGGTCGCGCTGAAATGGACGATGGAAAACGAGTTCGGCGTCAAGCCGGGCGAGGTGTTCTGGGCGGCGTCCGATGTCGGCTGGGTGGTCGGCCATTCCTACATCGTCTATGGACCGCTGCTGCATGGCTGCACCAGCATCCTGTTCGAGGGCAAGCCTGTCGGCACGCCCGATGCCGGCACCTACTGGCGGGTGATAGCGGAGCATGGCGTGGTCGCGCTGTTCACCGCGCCGACCGCATTCCGCGCCATCAAGGGGCAGGACCCGAAGGGCGAGTTCATTGCCAAACACGACCTCTCGAAATTCCGCACGCTGTTTCTTGCCGGCGAGCGCGCCGACCCGGAAACCATCAAATGGGCGGAGCAGAAGCTAGGCGTGCCTGTGGTCGACCATTGGTGGCAAACCGAGACCGGCTCGCCGATGACGATCAATCCCGCCGGCCTTGGCCTGCTGCCGGTGAAATACGGCTCGCCCGGCGTGCCGATGCCCGGCTACGACATCCGCGTGCTCGACGATGCTGGCCATCAGGTGCCTCGCGGCACACTGGGCAATGTGGTGGTCAAACTGCCGCTGCCGGCCGGCTGCCTGCCGACGCTGTGGCATGCCGACGCACGGTTCCGCCAAGCCTATCTCGACGAGTTCCCCGGCTTCTACAAGACGGCGGATGCCGGTATGGTCGACGACGACGGCTATCTCTACGTCATGGCCCGCACCGACGACATCATCAATGTCGCCGGCCACCGGCTTTCGACCGGCGCCATGGAAGAGGTGCTTTCGGCCCATCCCGATGTCGCCGAATGCGCGGTCATCGGCATTGCCGACGCCATGAAGGGCCAGGTTCCGCTGGGCTTCGTGGTGTTGAACGCAGGTGTAACCCGCGATGTCGGCTCCATCGAGAACGAGGTGGTCGGCCTGGTGCGCGAACGCATCGGCCCGGTAGCCGCCTTCAAGACGGTGGTGACGATCAAGCGCCTGCCCAAGACGCGTTCGGGCAAGATCCTGCGCGGCACCATGCAGAAGATCGCCGACAAGGAAGAATGGACCATGCCGGCGACGATCGACGATCCGATCATCATCGAGGAGATCACCAAGGCCCTGAAGGACCGTGGGATCGGCCTTTGAGCGGCTGAAGGCTTTGGCTTGTCGAGGCCGCTTTTCGGATCGACGAGCAATCTTTTATTGTGCAACGCAGCAATGCGCCCTACAGTGCTTGCGGGGGGCCATCGACACAGGTCGCATGGCTCAAAAGAAGATTACATTTGGCGGCGTCGACATCCTGCGCTTTCTCGCCGCCCTCATGGTCATGGTTTACCACCATGGCTTCTGGGTGTGGGCGTATCCGGACGGTGTTTCGGCGCGCGCGACGGGCGGCGTTCCCCCGCAGCCGGCAATAGGCGCCTGGGTCGAATCCGGCTGGGTCGGCGTCCAGATCTTCTTCGTCATCAGCGGTTTCGTCATCGCCTTCAGCGCCGAAAGGTCGACACCCCTACAGTTTTTCGAAGCAAGGGTGAAACGGCTGGCGCCGGCGGTTTGGATCTGCGCACCGGTCACGGCGGTGGTGCTGCTGCTTGTCGGCCTCAGTTGGCCGACCGATGCCGTTATCAGGCTCCTACGCACCGGCCTGTTCGTTCCGTACGCGCCTTGGGTGGACAGCGTCTACTGGACGCTGGGCATCGAGATCGCCTTCTATGCTATCGTCTGGATCTTACTCAGCCTTGGCCGCTTCCATCTGATGGAGATTGTGGCCGTCGCCATCGGCTTGGTCAGCACGCTGTTTTGGTGCCTGTATTACCCGCTCGGCTGGGCCGATCTTGCCGAAACACGCACGCTCGCCCTGCTTCTGGTGCATCACGGCGTTTTCTTCGCCACCGGCGTCATGCTGTGGCTGATGCGCTTCAAGGCGGTGACAGGCGCCCGACTTGCCTTCTGCGCCCTGTTCCTGGCCGGTGGTGTGCTGCAGATCGCCAGTTCGGTCGACGTTCATATCCTGAAGGTCGGGCGGGATATGCCGTTCGCGCCGCCGATCCTCATCTTCCTCATCGGCATCGCGCTGATGGCATGGTCGCTGCGGCTCGACCTTTCCTGGAGCGGCTGGCGCCGGATCGGCCTGATGACCTATCCGCTCTACCTGCTGCACGATGTCGTCGGCGCGGCCCTGCTCGGCATCCTGGTCCGCGCCGGTCTGCCACATCTGTTCTCGATGGCGGTCGTCGGCGCGACGATGATCGCGGCAAGCTGGCTGGTGGCGATCGAGGCCGAACCACGCATCCGGCTGCTGCTCGACCACACCGTTTTCCGTTATCGGCTCAAGGCAGCCTGACGACGATCCGGCATTACCGGCCCAACGGCCGACGTAAAGCATGTCGCGCCTGAGCGGATTCAGGCTTTGTTTCCACACAGGCCGTTCTTCCAAAACCGAGCTCATTTTTGGGCGACATGCATTGGCGGTCCCAACCCGGCGTGGTTGCATTTTCCACGATTGCGGAATTCTCCGTTTTGGTCAAGATATCAGGCGCTTATGCCTTCCGCATGAGAGTTCGCCTCGAGACGCCGCACGTGACCCTGTTCCAGCGAAAACCCCGCATCGCGGCGCGTCCGCGCCTGGATATCGACATGCAGGATGCCGTTGTCTACGCGATCGGCGACGTGCATGGCTGCTACAAGGAACTCCGCGCCCTGGAGCAGAACATCCTGCTCGATTCGCTGCGCTTCCAGAGCCGCAAGATCATCGTCATGCTTGGCGACTACATCGACCGGGGGCTCCAGTCGGCGCGGGTGCTCGATCACCTTCTGGCGCCGGCGCCGAAAGGGTTTCAGCGCATTTGTCTTGCGGGCAACCACGAAGTGGCCATGCTGAACTATCTCGACGGACATTTGTCGCGCGAGCCCTGGCTGGCGACGGGCGGCCTGCAAACCCTGTTTTCCTACGGCATCGATCCGGCGCGCCTCACCAGCCTCTACGGGAGCAGCGCGCAGATCGACAGGCGCATAAGGGAGATCATTCCAGAGGATCACGTCAGCTTCCTACGCGGGCTGCCGATCATGGTCCGTTCGCGGAAGTTCGTGTTTGTCCACGCCGGCATCAGGCCCGGCGTCGACCTTGCGGCGCAAACCGACCACGACCTAATTACCATCCGTTCGGACTTCTTCGAGGCAACACACCTGCTCGACCGCTGGGTGGTGCACGGGCATACGCCGGTGGATGTCCCGAAGCTCGAAGGGCGCCGGCTCGGCATCGACACAGCCGCCTTCCAGAGCGGACGCCTGACCGCCGTCAGGATCGCCGACAAGCAAGGCAGGCTGATCTTCTCCTGACGCATCGATGTTCAGGTGTGCTGACCTGAAGATCGATACACCTCAAAGTGGCCCCACGCGCGCAATGACCGATGTCAGACCGGCGCCTTGCCGCGCACTTCCGACTTTTCCAGATAGTAGCTCGAATATTTATCGAAGAACTTTTCCGAGCCACCGAACGATCCGTATTTGGCCAGTTTCTTCAAATCGACCTTGTTCAGCACCGCGCCGACGATCTTGTTGGCGACATAGGGTTCGGATTCCAGCATCGACCTGACCATCGCGCGAGGCGTGCGCCCCCACTCGGTGACCAGGACAAACCCGTCGACCAAGGGGGCGAAGGCCTTGGCGTCGACCACCGGTCCGAGCGGCGGCAGATCGACGACGATGTATTCGAACGTCTCCTTGGCGTTCTCGATGAAGCGCCGCATGCCGGCCGAGGAGAGAAGTTCGCTGGTATGCGAGAAGTGACCGCGCAGCACCGCCGGGATGATCGCCAGCTTCGTCTGCCTGTCGATCTTGCCGACAGACTGCCAAGTCTGGCCGCTGACAACCGCTTCCATCAAACCCTGCTCGGCTTCCATGCCAAGGCCCCGGCTGAGGCCGGGATTGCGCAAGTCGCCGTCGATCAGCAGCGTCTTGGCGCCATTGGCGGCAAGCAAGCCCGCGAGATTTGCCGCGACCGTCGACTTGCCCTCGCCGGGAAGCACCGAGATAATGCCGATGACGCGGCTGCCTTGCCCTTCCATCACGACGTCGAAGGCGATCTTGGCGCTGCGCAGCGTTTCGGAGAACATCGAGGCTGGAGAATCGATGCTGACCCGCATGCGCGCCCGCCTTTCGGCCGCCGACAGCGATTGAGTGGTCTTAGCGTCCACCTGGATATCGCCCGGCTTTTCTTCCTTGCCGAGCTTGCCGCCGATCGTCGGCAGATAGCCGAGGAATTTCAGGTTGACGCGGTCGCGCACGTCCTCGCCGGTCCTGAAGAAGCGTTCATTGAACTCGTTCAGCCCACCAAAGCCGGCGCCCATCAGCAGGCCAAGCACCAGCGAAAGTCCGAGCACGACGATGGTGCGCGGGCTTGACGCGGCAAACGGCATCGAGGCGTCCGAGATGATGCGGATTTTGCCGACCGGGAAGGATTGCTGCTGCGCGGCTTCCTCGTAACGACCCAGGAATGTTTGATAGAGCGTGGTGAGCGCCGTCGCCTGCTGATGGAGTTCACGCAGCTTGACTTGCGTCTGGTTGTCGACGGAACTCTTGCCTTGCGCGGCCGCGACGTTGGCCCTGAGCGCGGTCTCGCGTGCCTGCGCCACCTCATATTCGTTGCGATAGCTTTCGGTCAGCTGCTTCAGCTCGCCGAAAATCTGCGTCGATATGTCGGCCTTCTCCTTGGAGAGAGCCACCGCCTGCGGGTGCTCGGGGCCGAAATTCGCCTCGACGTCCTGCAGCCGCTTGGCCACTGTGAGGTAGCGGGTCTTGAGCGCCGATATGACCGAACTGCTTGGCTGGTCGCTCGATATGGCGGCATCTTTGAAGGCGTTTTCGGAGCCGCTGTCGACAATGGCCTTGTACTGCTGGTAGCGGGCGCTGGCGCGTGCGGTGTCGGCCTGCGCCACGATAAGCTGGGCGTTGAGGTCGGAAAGCTGCTTGTCGCTCATCAGCTGGCCATCGCTGTTGGCGGCCAGCCCATGTTCGGCCCTGAATTTCTCAACCGCGAGCGAAGCTGCCTGCGAACTCTGGCGCAGCTCCGTCAACCGGCCCTGCAGCCACACCGCAGCCCGCTCGGTGGCATCGAAGCTCGCATCGAGCTGATCGGCGAGATAGGCATCGGCATAGGCCTTGGTGATGGCGTTTGCCAAGGCCGGATCCGTCGCCTGATAGCCGAGCGCGATGACGTAGCTTCGGCCGACGCGTTCCGCCCGGATCTCGTTCTGCAGCTTGAGGATAGCGTAGTCGCGGCGCGACGTGGCGATCAGCGCATCGCGGGCGGCGGGGTCGAGCTTGCTGAAGTCGGCGCCACCCGGAAGGGAAGGGCTGGGGCGGACATACTGGATCACGCTGCGGATGAGGCCTATGCCTTGGGCAAGCGCCGACTGGGGCGGATTCATGAACGTGTCGTTCTGGTCGAGCTTCAGCTTGTCGACGACCACGGCGGCAAGCCGCGTCGAGGTCAGGATCTCGATCTGGCTCAGGATGGCGGAATCGGTCTGCATGGTTGTCGACGCCGCCGAGATATCGTCGACAATCTTGTTCAAGCCTTCGTCGATCAGCACGCTCGCGACCGACTGATATTTGGGCGGCGTTGTCTGCAAATAGAACAGGCCCAGGAAGAGACCGATGACGGCACACACGGCAACCACCTTGGCCTGCCGTGCGGCCATGCCAAGCAGCCGCTCGATATCGATGAAGTCTTCGCCGTCTCCTGCGTCCGAATTCGGCAATGGCATCCTCTTGTCGAGAGGAAAATTGGCATAATTCATCTTCGGTCCAATTCTAGAGCCGGTCCGTCGCAATGGGCTCTATCTCACTGTTTCAACATGATCTTTTCCGGAAACCGGGACCCACTTTCCGGGATCATGCCTTGGCTTGCAGGCGCCTCGAAGATCGGGAGCATCGCCAGAAGCGAAGCAAGCGTCGTGCCAGACGGCGAGAACCTGCCGGCCCCTCTTCGCCAGCCATCGGACCATGCTCCCGAAAGATGGGCATTATGCGGCTTCTTCCTGGCGTTCATGCGACCGGACGAACTCCTGAAGCATCTCGAAAACCGGACCCTTCATGTCATCGCGCGCCAGCGCGAAGGCGATGTTGGCCTGGATGAACCCTTCCTTGGAACCACAGTCGAACATGCGGCCGAGGAAAGGCTGGGCGAAGAACGGCTGATCCTTCGACAGACGAACCATGGCATCCGTCAACTGGATCTCGTTGCCGGCGCCGCGCTGCTGATTGCCCAGAAGAGCGAAAATCTCGGGCTGCAGGATGTAGCGGCCGTTGATGTAGAAGTTCGACGGCGCATTGGCCGGCGCCGGCTTCTCGACCATGGCCGTCACCTCGAAACCGCCACCGATCTCGGCGCCACGGCCAACGATGCCGTATTTGTTGGTCTCGCTCGGTTCGCAACGCTCGACGGCGATCACGTTGCCGCCCGTGCGCTCATAAAGCTCGACGGTTTCGGCTAGGCATCCGCGCCCGCCGAAGGACACCATGTCCGGCAGCAGCAAGGCAAAGGGCTCGTTGCCGATAACCTCGCGCGCGCACCAGACGGCATGGCCGAGGCCTTGCGGCGATTGCTGGCGGATGAAGCTGGTGGCACCGGCCACAGGCAGCATGCTTTCGAGCGCCTCCAGCTGGGTCTTCTTGCCGGTCTGCTCCAGGGTGCCGATCAATTCCGGATGCAGGTCGAAATAGTCCTCGATCACCGCCTTGTTGCGACCGGTCACGAAGACGATGTGCTCGATGCCCGCTTCGAAGGCCTCGTCCACCGCATATTGCACGACAGGCCTGTCGACCACGGGAAGCATTTCCTTCGGCATCGACTTGGTCGCCGGCAGGAACCGTGTTCCAAGCCCCGCCACCGGTATCACGGCCTTCCTGATTTTCTTCATCGCAAATTCCTTCTGAGGAGATCGACTTCAGTCCATTCACAGGCCACGAAAAATCCCTCCATGTGCCTGCATCTTCACCTCCCCGCCCCAACGGCAAATTGTGCCGCCATTCTTCGCAACCGCACGGCGATCGGCATGCCCATATGCCTGACCGCCGCCGGGTCGCTGAGCGCTGTCCGGATCGCCTTGAGCGGGGACCGCGCCTTGATGTGCTGTACCAGTGACAGAAACGATGCCGCCTTGCGCAGGCTGCGGCCGCGCCGGGCAAACGCGGCTTGCGCAGCCTCATCCATCGCATGGGTTTGAGCGAACTCGGCATCTGCCTGGCTCATCGCTTCGACGTGGTGAAGCTCGAGCACGCGCGAGATGGAGCCGCTGCGGATATGATAGGCATAGCCGATATCAGGCTCGACCACGCATTTGCCACCCCTGGCCAGGGCTTCGGCAAATAGGACGTAGTCTTCGCCGATCCTCAGCTTTTCGTCGTAGCGAAGCCGGTTTTCGTTCAGGAACTCGCGCTGGAAGATCGGCTTGAGATAGCCGAGGTTGAACTTGGATTCGAAGACAACGTTGCCGGCGATGTAGGTGGCCAGCGAAATCTCGCGCAAGCCTTCCAGATACTGCCGCGGAAACATCGCGTCCTCGATGACGCCATCTTCGCGAACGACCTGCAGATTGTCGACGGCGATCTGGGCATCCGCGCTTTCGGCACGAGCGATCATGGCCGCGAGCCGGCCGGGAAAGACCGCGTCGTCGGAATCGAGAACCGCGATCCATCTGCCTCGGGCGGCGTCGAGGCCGGCATTCCTGGCGCCGCCGGGGCCGCGGTTGCTGGCCAGGGCGACGACACGGACGATATCCCCTGGATAGGCCCGCGCCACGTCGAGCGTAGCATCGCGCGACTTGTCGTCGACGACGATGATTTCGACGCTGACACCCTTCTGGGCGATGGCGCTGGCAATCGCCCGATCAAGGGTCGCCTCGGCGTTGTAGGCGGCAATGACGAAGGAAACATCGGGGACAGAGCTGACGTCAGACTGCACGCTTGCCTCCCTCCTGTGGCGACGGCTGGCCATAGAGGCGGATTTCGCGGATGCCGACGAGGCCGCTGACGACACCGACATGCATAATGCCGCGCAGCACGCTGCGGTTCCTGCGGACCGGACTGACGACGACCGGAAGTGCCGAGGCGAAGCAATAGATGGCCTTTGCCGAGGCCAGGCCGACCTGCTTGACCAGGCCGATGCCGCTGGCGCTGCTGCCCAGGAGATGGCCATGCGTCTGGCCGACGCGGAAGCGGCGGCGGCCGAGCCAGTCGAATGCCGCCCTGGAGCGCGGCACCACTTCGTCGACCCAGGCCTCGGGCGAGAACGCGATGCGGCCGCCCGCCTTGTGCATCTGATCGAAGAATTCGGTGTCCTCGCCGCCGGTCTGGCCACGCGCCAGGCTGAAGCGGCGGCCGCGCAGGCTATCCGAGCCCATCCGCAGCAGAACATTGCAGGTGTAGCCGGTGCGGATCTCGCCGCGCACCCAGACGGGCAAGGTCGAATGGAAATCGCCGCGCCGCATCCAGTCCGGCGCATCTGGGCGATAGCGCGCCCTGACCGGGCCGAGCACGACGGCGACACCGCTTTGCTGCGCCATCACGACCAGTTCGGCGAGCCATTGATGCGTGGCCGTCTCGTCGTCATCGATGAAGGCGACGAAATCCGCTGTGCTCGCATCGAGGCAGGCATTGCGGGCGATCGAGATGTTGCGCGCCGGGGCATGCCGATAGTGGATCGGCACCGTCAATTCCCGCGACAGCGCCGCCACCAGGTCACGGGCCGTCGGGGTGTCGTCATTGTCGGCGACGATAATGCGGATATCGAATCCCGCCGGCATCTCCATGGCGTCGAGCGAGCGCAGCGTGTCAGCCAGCTCCGGCCGGCGGAACGTGCAGACGCCGATGTCGATGCTGCGGTTCTTTGTCGACACTGCCATCAGGCCACTCCGCGTCGCGAGCCGAGGCCGAGAAGCTGCAGCCAGAAGCCAACCGACCAGCCAAGATGCATGACCATGGCCGAGACACCGGCCAGCGCAACGTCAGCCTTGCGCTGGCGGATAGCCGTCACCAGTCCGTAGCCCAGGCACACCGACGCCCACAGCAGCAGCGGCACCGCCGCCAGCCAGTGCACGCAGGAGAAGGCCGCCAGCAGCACCACCGGGAACACCAGCAGCGGCACCATCTGCCTTACCTTCGGGATGACGCGATGCTTCAGCACATTCTTGGCACGCCCGCGACCGTAGCCGAGATACTGGAAATAGAGGCCTGAGAGCGAGGCGCGCGGATAGTAGACCATCTGCGTCTTGCCGCTCATCCAGATCTTGTAGCCGGCCTTGCGCAGGCGGTAATCGAGCTCGGCGTCCTCGTTATGGCTGAACGCTTCGTCGTAGCCGCCGACGGCGCCGAACGCCGATATCCGCATCAGTGCATGATGGCCGTGATCGATCCACTGTCCCTGCGAAAGATGCCGATGCTTCGAGCCGCCGGTGCCGAGCTTGGAGTTCTGCGCCGCGGCGGCCGCCTTCTGCACGGCACCGCTGCCGCTGGTCAGCATCGAAACGACGACCGAATCCGCTGATGTAGCCAGGGCTTCCTCGACCAGCCGGTCGCAATAATCGTCGGGATAACCGCCATGCGCATCGATGCGGATGAGATAGTCGGCACCATCGCCGAAGGTACCGACGGCGAGATTGATCGCCGCGCTCTGGATGCGCCGCTTGTTGTGGAGCAGGATGACCCGCGGGTCCTTGGCAATCACGTCCTCGACGATGGAAAGCGTGCCGTCGGTGCTGCCGCCGTCGGCGACGATGATCCGGGCGCCAAGCCGGGCGGCCGCGGGCCGCAATTGATCGAGCAGCGCACCGATATGGGCGGCTTCGTTCAGGCACGGGATAACGATCAGGCTGGATGAGGGTTTTTCCGTCGGCGTCATCAACCTCTGTCCATCTTGCCTCTGTCCATCCTTGGCCATCCTATGCCAATGCCTCGGCGGCAAAGGAGCCGGGCACGGCCGTCAGGCTGCGCAGCCGCTCGACAAGCGCCCGGCAATCGCTGCGATCGTAGCTCCAGGTCCTCGGATTGCGTGCCAGAACACGCCCTTTCAGCCTGGCGAAGCGATGCTCTTCCATCTTGCCGAGCACGGCTTCGAGCGCTTCGGGCGACGCCTGCGGCAACAGCACGCCGATATCCTGCTGTTTAAGGAACCGCCCGGTCTCGGTGTTGCCCATCGAGATCGGCACCGCTCCGAAACGGCAGCCTTCGTAGAGCCGGTTGGGCAGAAGCCATTCGGAGTTCTGCCCCGCTTCGAAGAAATCGATCGCCCAGGAAAAATGGACATCGTTGTAGATCGCCGCCATGTCTTCCGGATTGCGGTAGGGCCCGAGAAACGACAGCCACGGCTCGGCTTCGACAAAGCCGTGAAAGTCAGGGAATTCCGACAAAGCCGGACGTCCGCGCAGCACGATTTCAAAGCGGCCCTCCATGCGGCGGGAGAAATCGGCCAGCAGCTCGAGCGAGCGGCGGCAGCGCAGCGCACCGAACCAGCCGATCCGCCATGGCGGACCGGCCGGGCTCTCTTCAGCCTCCGGAGCGCCGGGCAAGATCGTCGCGGCCTCGAAATATTTGTTTTCGACCAGCTCGATGGGTGCCGCGACCTGGCCGAACGGCTTGAAATAATTGGCGATAAAGGCAGGAGAACTGGTCACCAGCAGCTTCACATCCCTGGCCAGAAAGCGTTCGGTGGCGCGCAGCGCCTTGCCCAGGACATCGTTGCGCAGCACAAGCCGATGAATGTCGAGGCACTCGTATACGATCGGGACCGATGCACCGAAGGCTGACCTGGCGCGGCGGGCAAGCGCCAGCATTTCCAGGTTGCGCGCGATGATGAGATCCGGTTTTGGCATGCCGCCAAGCTTCGAGCCTATCGAAACGGCTGCTTTGGCGACGGCCGCGAGGCGTTGGCCGAATCGCCCGTCACGCGTCGCGCCGAGGTCGATCGGCCGCAGTCCCTCGATATCCGCAATCGGATTCGCGGTGCGACGGAAGCCGGCCAAAGTGACCTGGGCCCCACCTGCCCTGAGCATCGTGATCCGCCGGCGCACCGCCGGGTCGGAAACGTCGTGCACAAGGTACAAGACATGCAGCATAAAAACTCGACCGCTGTTGGCCCACCCGAGGGAATGCTAGTACAGCTCTTGCTGCATCGCAACATTTTTGCTGCACGCATCGACGTTTTCTGTTGCACTGCAAAATTATTGCCGTAGTTTGTGGTCGGCGGCGGTCGTGGATTTCGGGCTCGGAAATCCACGTAAAAAATCAGGAATCCTGAATTTGGAAGCCAATGCATTCGATCCGCCAGAAGGCTCCTTGCGCAAGTCGGTTGGGCGCGGCGCGGTTGTCACGGCCATGGCGCAATCGGTGCGGGTCGCGACACAGATCCTGTCCGTCATCGTGCTGTCGCGGTTATTGTCGCCACAGGATTTCGGTGTCGTGGCGATGTGCGCGCCGGTGCTTGCCTTTATCGCCCTGTTCCAGGATTTCGGCCTGACCCAGGCGACGATCCAGAAATCAGGCATCCGGCATGAGGAGGTGAACTACCTCTTCTGGATCAATGTCGCCGTCAGCGCTATCCTGGCTTGCGTGCTTGCGGGTGCGGCGCCGCTGGTTGCTGCCTTCTACGGCGAGCCGCGCGTGACGGGCCTGGTGGCTGCGTTCGGGCTGCAGATCATGGCCTATGGGCTGGGCGCCCAGCATCTGGCGCTCTTGACACGCCGCATGCAGTTCGGCCGGCTGGCCGTCATCGACGTCGCCAGCGCCATTGCCGGGCTTGCGGTGTCGATCGCCTGGACCTTTATCGATCGCTCCTATTGGGCCCTGTTTGCCGGTACGCTGACCGGTGCCGTGTTGCCGACGCTCTGCTATTGGGCGAGCTCGCGCTGGCGTCCGGGCCTGCCGCGCAAGGTCGCCGGCATCGGCGAGCTGATCAATTTCGGCGCCGGCATCACCGGCTTCAACTTCGCCAATTTCTTTGCCCGCAACCTCGACAATGTGCTGATCGGCAAATATTGGGGCGAGGCGCAACTCGGCCTCTATGACCGCGCCTACAAGCTGCTTCTGTTTCCGCTGAGCCAGATTACCAACCCCTTGTCGAAGGTGATGGTTCCGGCGCTTTCCAGGCTTAAGGACGAGCCGGATCGCTACCGCAGCGCCTATCTGCGCGTCATGCCGCTGATCCTGCTGGTGGCGCTTCCCGGCGTCGCCTTCGCCACCGCGATGTCGGATGTGCTGATCCCCTTCGTGCTCGGCGAGCAATGGCGCGCAAGCGCCTCGATTTTCCTGGCGCTCGGCTTTGCCGGGCTGCTGCAGCCGCTCAACAATCCGGCCGGGTGGCTTTTCGTCAGCCAGGGTCGCTCCGGCGATTTCATGCGCTGGGGCATCATAACGGCCGTGACGTCGGTGCTGGCTTTCATGCTCGGCCTGCCCTATGGCGCGCTGGGCGTGGCGATCGCCTATGCGATCAGCGAATATCTGCGGACGCCGTTCTTGTGGCTTTATGTCGGCAAGAGCGGGCCGCTGCAGGCGCACCATGTGCTTCGCGCGGCAACGCCGTTCGTGCTTGGCGCCCATCTGGCGCTGGCCGCGATCTGGTTCATCAAGCCCCTGCTGCCCCAGCAGCATGTCGTCGCCCTGGCCAGCGGCGCCGTGCTCGCCTACCTCATTACCGTCGTCATCGCACTGGCATTCGCCTCCGGCCGCGAAGCCTTGCGCGAGGCCCTCAAGATGCTGCCGGCAAGGCTGCCTGCGGCGGCGGCGCGCGAAGCGCAATAATTTGGGCGTCTTCGACTGCTACGGACATCTCCTCCAGGACCAGGTCTGAACCATGCACTACCGATCGATCTCCGATATGAACGACGCCATCGTCAGGGGCCTGCACCGGCTGCCGCGCGACATCGACCTGGTGGTCGGTGTGCCGAGAAGCGGCGTTTTGGCAGCGACGCTGGTCAGCCTTGCCGCGAACATCCCGATGACCGATCTCGACAGCTTCCTGGCAGGTCGGATCTATACGTCTGGCGTCACCAAGCGCCGTGCCGCTCTCGACCGCAAGGTTTCCGAGATGCGCAAGGTGCTGGTGATCGACGACAGCGTCGCCGGCGGCAACGCCATGCGCGACGCACGCGCCCGCATCCAGGCTTCGGGCATCGAGGCGGAGTTCACCTTTGCCGCCGTGTTCGGCCTTGAGCCCCAGCACCAGGAAACCGACCTCGTCTTCGAAGTCGTGCCGCATCCGCGCATGTTCCAGTGGAACTTCATGCATCATAAATTCCTGGCGCAATGCTGCGTCGATATTGACGGCGTGCTGTGCCTCGATCCGACAGAGGCGGAAAATGACGACGGCCCGGCCTATGAGAAATTCCTCAGCGAAGCGCGGCCGCTCCATGTCGCGACCCACAGGATCGGCTGGCTGGTCACCAGCCGGCTGGAGAAATACCGCGCGCTCACCGAGGCATGGCTCGCCAAGCATGAGATCAAATACGACCAGTTGATCATGCTCGATCTGCCGAGCAAGGCGGAACGGCAGCGGCTCGGCGCGCATGGCAGTTTCAAGGCCGACTTCTACCGCAAGTCCGATGCCATCCTGTTCATCGAGAGCGAGCACGAACAGGCGCTGAGGATCACCGAGCTGTCAGGCAAGCCGGTGCTGTGCGTCGAAACGCATATGGTCAGCTTTCCCAACACGCTGTCGCTGCCGGCACTTGGTCAGGCGGCCAGGAACCTGCCGGCAAGGCTGCGGCAGATCAAGTCGCAAGAGGGCCGCAAGAGCGCCGCCAAGACCATTGCCCGCGCCCTGCTTGGCGCTCGCGGCTACGAGACGCTGAAAAGCCGGGTCAAACGCCCGGCCTGACCTGCTCAGGCGGCGCCGTTAGGGCAATTCCAGGAAAAGTGTGAACGGTTTTCCCGGGAAAAGCGCGTAGCGCTTTCCCTTGGGAATCGCGTCAAAACAAAGAGTTAGAGGAGTTCGCCGTTTCCGTGACATGGCGAACTCCTCTAGGCCGCCTGCCGCGCGCGCTGCTGCATGGCCCTGTCCAGTATCGAGAAGAAGGTGATGAACTGGCGATCGGGATCGAGTTCCGGGCGCCCGGCGAAGCTGCGGGCGAGGCTTGAAAGCCGGTCATATTCCTGGTTGTCGTTCCACAGCCGCCTGACGGCCGCGACCCAATCGGCCAGCGGAGCATCGTAATCCAGCACCACGCCACCGGAGCCGACAGCCTCGGGCAGACCGCCGCGCCGCGAGCCGACAACCGGGATTCCGCTGCAATGGGCCTCCGAAGCGACGCGGCCCCACGCCTCTTCCCACTTGCTGGGAGCAAGCAGGATCTTCGTGCGGCCATAGACCGTCTTCATGTCGCTGGTGCGGCTCTCCAGGACGACATTGCCCAAGGGAGCGATCGTCTGTTCGATCCGCGCCCGGTGATCGTCGTCGAGCTTCCAGCTTTCGACGAACAGGAATGGGATTTCGCGGCAGGCGCCGGCGATCCGCACCGCAAGTTCAAACCCCTTTTCCTCATAAGGGTTGATCAGCGTGACGAACTGGCCCGTCGTTGGCGTCGAGTAGTGCGCCGGGTTGATGGTGGGCGGGATTACCACCGCCTCGATGCCGAACTCCTGTCTGTAGGTACGTGCGGTGAAGTCCGAATTGGCGATGTAAAGCGCTGAATGCAATTCGCGCAGATCGCCGCCCAATTCATGGAACTCGACATTGCGGAGATAAACGACCAGAGGCACGCCCTCCGCCTGCAGCGCCTTGCCGATCGGAACCGATTTGTGACACTGGACCACGGCGACATCGGGTTTCAGCCTGTCGACGGCATAGCCCGCCGCTTCCCAGGGAAACCAGGCCCGCACCACCGGATAGCCGGGATAGCTGTCGACAACCGCCGGCTGCCGCAACAGCTTCATCTTGGCGCGCGCCTTGAAGCCGAAGACACCATCACCGAACAGGGCGGCGAGCACAGCGGCTTCATGACCGTGCTCGATCAGCTGTTCGGCCAGATGATGCGTGCTCGACTGAACGCCGCCGCTGAACTCAGGCGGGTAGCCGTTGCCGCCTGCAAAGAGAACTTTCATGATCGGGCTCCTTGTCGCATCTCGTATTCCTTGCTCGGAGACAACAGGCAAAGTCCGCCGCCTCTCTTTTCGACGTCAGGCAAGTTTCGGCGGCTCCAGATTGGCGAAGGGATTGGTACAGGATTGCCAGCCGGTAAATCGGATCGGGTCGTTGGGCGAACTGCGCCAGGCGTAGTCCGTCAGCATATGGAATTCGGCGACGACCCAGCGGTCGAAATGCAGCAGATCTTCCCGCTTCCGCTGGGGCAGCAAGCGGCGCGCGGCCCCCAGTTTGAGCTCCTCCACCAAGGTGACGGCGTCACTCAGTTTTTCGCTCGGAAAGTTCCATGGATTCCTGTCGCGGAACGCCAGCACGAACTGCTGCAGATGCTCGATGCGGATGTTCAACTTGCCAAGGTATTTTTCCAGCGTGACGCGCACCAGATCCTCGTCCGAGAACGAGGAAACGGCGGCGTAGGCGACCCCTGTCGAAACCACTCCGCCAGCCATGACGGCCAGGGCCGAGCGTCTGGAAATCTCGATCATGCGATACCTCCTTTCACGCGATCCGGCTCGCCGCCCGCAAGGACAGCGCTGCCGCGGTCAGGCTCGGGTTGGCGCAGGAGCAGCTCGGATAGGTGCTGGTGCCGACGACGACCAGATTTCTGAGCTGGTGGTGGATCATGCCGCTGTCGATGACCGAATCAGCTGGGCCCGTACCCATCCTCAGCGTGCCCTGGACGTGCGATTCGCTCGGCCGGATGCCGCGATCGAAGAGCTTTTCGACCGGCAGCGGCGCCAGAAGGCCCGGCAATTTCTCCAGAGCGCGCGCCATGCCCTTCACCGCATAGTCCGATGGCGCCTTGAAGCTGACGAAGGCATTCTCATCCTCGTCAAGCGTGACGAAGTTCTCGGGATCGAGCAAGTCCTCGGTGACCACGACAAGCGGCAGCGCCTGGCGTAGCCGCCCTTTTTCGGCACGCATCCCATGCTGCCACCGGTTCTCGAAATAGACCAATGCCGCCGCATGCTCCGATCGGTGAGGACCATCATAGAGACCGAAATTCAGGCCTGTTGTGATGGTGCTGCCGTCGAAATTGTCGACGCCGTCTAGATAGACCTCGAAATTCCAGCCGTAGGATTCATGCAGGCCGCTGCCGACGAATTCGCCGCCCAGGCCGGATCGCAGCATGATCGCCGCGCTCTGGATGGCATTGGCGCCGAGAATGAAGAGATCGCCGCTGACCTGGTATTCCTTGCCGTCATGGCTGAACGTGACCGAACGGACAGCGCCGCCGACGTGATCGAGCCGGCGCACTTCCGCACCGAGGCAGACCGAAACGTCGGGATGCTCGAAGACGTGCATCAAGCCGTTGTTGACGGTGAATTTGGCGTCGACCGGACACAGCCAGCAACGCAGATTGGCACAGCATGAGGTGCGTTGCGATGTCGGCAGCCGCGCCCGCGCGGTTGGCATGACGAAGTGCTGGCCGGGCTGCGCCGCCTTCATCATCCTGTCCGGTGTCGACATGCGATGCGGCGGTTGCGGAAACGGCTTCGAGCGGGGCAGCATCGCCGCCATGTCGGGATCGCCGGAGATCGACATGATGTCTTCCGCGTCGCAATAGAACGGCTCGACGTCGTCATAGCTGATCGGCCAGTCATTGCCGATGCCGTAGGTGCTTTTCAGCCGGAAATCATTGGGATGAAATCTTGGCGTCTGCGCGAACCAGCAGTTCGTCCCGCCACCCAGTCCGATCGTGTAGTTCCACGGCTTGTTGGAATTGGTCTTGTAGGTCGTCTCGTCTTCGATGTCGGTGTTGACGTTCTGCTCGAGCTGCCATTCATGGGTGTTGTGGCGTCCCCACTCCAGCACCAGAATGCGCGCCTTTCGGCGCTTGGCGAACTCATGCAGGAAGAAGGCCGAACCGAAGCCGGAGCCGATCGCAACGAGATCGAAATGGTCCTTGGTGATTTGCCCCGGCTTTACGTCCAGCACCATCGGCTACAACTCCACACAGAAATACGCGCTCAGTCCCAGCGCCCGCAGGCCATGTGCGGACCGGTCTTGCATCCGTCTGCCAGGACCTGGTCTCATGCCGCCATTCTGCCGATCGAGTGATATTCGATGCCGTGGCGGGCGATGACCTTGGGGTCATAGAGGTTGCGGCCGTCGAAGATGACCGGCGTAATCAGCGCATCCTTCACCGCATCGAAGGAGGGCGCACGGAAGCTCTTCCATTCCGTGGCGATCAGCAGCGCATCGGCGCCGCGCAGCGCCGCCTCCTTGGTGCCGCACAGAAGCAGGTCGTCGCGCAGTCCGTAGATGGCCTGGCATTCCTGCATCGCCTCGGGATCATAAGCCTGCACATTGGCGCCGGCCTTCCAGAGCGCTTCCATCAGGACGCGCGCCGGCGCCTCACGCATGTCGTCGGTGTTGGGCTTGAAGGCCAAGCCCCAGAGCGCAAAGGTCTTGCCTTTGAGGTTGCCCTTGAAATAGCGGTCCACCTTGTCGAAGAGAACCGATTTCTGTGCGTTGTTGCGCTCCTCGACGGCGCGCAGCAGCTTGGCGTCGAACTTGACGCCTTCGGCGGTCTTGATCAGCGCCCGCACGTCCTTGGGGAAGCACGAGCCGCCATAACCCAGACCCGGATAGATGAAATGGTAGCCGATGCGGGGATCGCTGCCGATGCCCTTGCGGACCTCCTCGATGTCGGCGCCGAGCTGTTCGGCCAAATTGGCCATCTCGTTCATGAAGCTGATCTTGGTCGCCAGCATGCAGTTGGCGGCATATTTGGTGAATTCGGCGCTGCGCACGTCCATCACGATCATCTTCTCGTGGTTGCGGTTGAACGGCGCGTAGAGTTCGCGCATCACAGCCTCGGTGTCCTCGCTGTCGGTGCCGACGATGATGCGGTCCGGCTTCATGCAGTCGGCGACCGCGGACCCCTCCTTGAGGAACTCGGGATTCGAAGCGACATCGAAAGCCAGGTCCTCGCGGCCTCTTTTCTTCAACGTGTCGGCGATCCTAGCTTTCACCTTTTCGCAGGTGCCGACCGGCACCGTAGACTTGCCGACGACGATCTTGGGTTTGTCCATTTCGCGGCCGATGGTCTCGGCGACGGCCAGCACATATTTGAGGTCGGCCGAGCCGTCCTCGCCCGGCGGCGTGCCGACCGCGATCATCTGGATCTCGCCATGCCTGACCGCGGCGGCGGCATCGGTGGTGAACTTGATGCGGCCGGCAGCATGGTTTTCCTTAACGAGGTTTTCCAAACCGGGTTCGAAAATGGGAACCAGGCCCTGGTTGAGCCGCTCGACCTTGGCGGCGTCGATGTCGACGCACACGACCTGGTGCCCGACTTCGGCAAGGACCGCAGCCTGCACGAGGCCGACATAGCCAATTCCAAACACCGTCAAATTCATTCGGTTTCATTCCCATGCAAGGCAGCGGACCGTTTTCGGTCCCGCCGGTTCAAATCGACTTTCCCAACTACTTTACACTGCATGCCAGCGATTCCGGAAATTGACAGGGTTCGCCGAGCGCCGTGAAGGCAACCCGCTCGATCTGCAGGGAAAGCTTGCGGCCCGGATCCGCGAACGCTCCCATCCAACCCTTCATCGTATCGCTGCCCCAAAAACTGAAGAATATCTTCTGTGCATGGCTGGGCAGCTTCGCCGGGTCGGTAATCGTGTTCACCAGCTGGCCGTTGACGTACCATCGCAAGCTGTCCTTCTGCCAGACGAAGGCGTAGTCGTTGAAGGCGTTCTCCGTGCCGCCCGGCACGTCGACGAGCTTCTCGTTCTTGCCCTTGCCCGCGATATAGGCATTGACCTGCACCTTGGAGGTGTCCTTGGTCAGGACCTCGAAGTCGATCTCGTCCCAGGGCTGCTTGTCGCTGGGACCGATATAGGTGAAGAACGCCGCGTTGAGGCCGGAGCCGGTATCGGTCTTCAGCCGTGCCTCATAGGTGCCGTAGCCGAAGCGCTGCTTGGTCTGGATCTCGCCGCAGACGTAGTCGCGATCCTTCAACGTCTGCTTTTCGAAGCCGAGCGACAGCACATTATTCGACAGTCCGACCATGCCTTTCGACCAGGTGCAATTCTGATGGCTGCCGTTGTTCCAGCCGTCGGAAACATACCAGCGCGCACGATCGAAGCTTTTGAAATCATCGACGAAGGACGGCGATGTCGGAATGTCCTGGGCGTAGGAAGGGGTTGCCACGAAAGCGCCAAGAGCAGCCAGCAGCAACGCACCGAGCGACCCCAGCCGCCGCCGGGCGGCTTGCCCGGCCCGATATGAGAGAGACGGTGCGTCAATTGCTGTCGTAGGTTTCGGATTCGAATTCATACCAAACTCACCTTTGCGCTGTGTGTCCCCAACCCAAAGTCGACGTTCGAACCGCTCCTGAACGGGCCAACCTTGACCTCCCTTGTGACCCTCTCGATTGCTTCCCGCCCTGCATCAAATCTGTTGCAACAGTTCCGAGCCTTCACGTTCAACCTCTGCCTGCACCTGCCGGCCAGGCGAATTCCGCCGAGGTGGCCGAATCGGCATTCTCGTCGAAGACCATATCCAGCGAATGACGGAGCTCTTTCATCATGCCGTCCTGGCGCGACAGCGCCGCGATGCGGCGTTCGCAATTCAGGATCGACTGTGTCAGTGCGCTGACTTCCGAAGACCGCTTGTCGGAAGCTGAGCCGTTTTCCATGGCTTCGACCAGGAAGGCGGCGTTGGTCGACGTTGTCCGGTAGCGATTCTCAAGCCCGGTTCTCTCGGCCTCGATCTCGGCCGCAATCTGCTCGAACAGCTTTGCCAGACGATCAAGACGTGAAACATCGGCCTGCCGGTCGCGGGCCGGATCCCTTGATCTGAAACCGAATATCGAGGCCATGGACTCAGGTTCCTGTCATCGCCGGCTTGTGGGCCGGGCTTCTGGCCGATCCCCGCAGCCGGGGCTCAAAAACTCGTGTTGCGTTGTCCTGCTCCGGAGAGACATCAGACCAATCCGATCGGGGGCCAGTTCGGCTGGTCGTCCACTATGCTGCACCGCAACATAGACTGCCATCGTCGGAGCCGCGAGGCAACCACCCAATTCGTAAACTCATAAATCCGGCCGAAATGGTTTCCGTGATGACGTGCCGCGAGGACAAATTGCAAGCACCGGGGTCCGCTCTCAGCGTTCCTTGCCCATGCTGGTTCCGGCCATCAGAAAACGCCGCGGCGGGACATGTTTTTGGCTGGACATAAGGCCGACGCGACGAAACAGCGCCTCGAGCTTGTCGGAAGCCACGCCCTGGACGATGGGGACGAGGTTGGACAGGCTGGCGAAAGCGTAAGCCGCAGCCGATGCCAACCCCCGCTCAGCCTTGACGTCAAGGAAATTGCGCAGCCGATATTTGTCGCGCACGTGCCGTTCATGCCGCCTTAGCACCGCCTTCGAGCCTTCTGGCAGACTGTCTATCGCCAGCAGCGCCAGATCCGCATCGGCCAAACGCTTCAGGTCCTGGGTCTTGTGGCGGCCGCTCAGAGAATCGGCGCGGACGACGGCGCCGTAGCCGCAGGAGCGAATGACCTTGAACCGTGCCCCGCATGCGACCGCGCGGGCGTAGAGTTCATAGTCCTCGCCCAGCCGCAGGCTCTCGTCGTAGCTCAACCCGTGGCGGTCGAGGAAGGCACGGCTGATCACCGGCTTCAAAAAGCCCAGTTCGCCCCTCTGCACGCGGCGCCTGGAGATGTTGCCTTCGACGAAGCGCTCGAAATCGAGGAATTCCGGATCGGCGGCAAATTGCGGCGCGACGATTTTCGTCGCGTCGCCCGTCGCATCATCCCTGATCAGCATGATGTTGTCGGCTGCGAAATCCCAATCGGCGCCGGCAAACAGGTTGCGAAACCGGCCTTCGAGGAAGAAATCGTCGGCATCAAGAATGCTGATGAACGGCGATTTCGAGCCGGCGATGGCTGCGTTGCGGGCAAAGGAGGGGCCGCGATTGACATCGAGGCGCATCACGGAGAGCCGCCCGCTGCCATCATCGGCGGATCGTGCGACATCGGCGGTGTGGTCGGTGGAGGCATCATCGACAACGACGACCTCCGCCACTTCCGGTTCGCGCAACGCGGATGCGATGGCGACGGCGATTGTCGCTGCGGCGTTTTTTGCCGCGATGATCACGCAGACCTCGGATTTCGTCATCGACATGGATTTGCCTCTCGTACAGGTAATATCGATTTGCCCTCGCCCCGTACTCCTTCGATGCCCTACAGAATTGCCATCAGCACCCGATTTGCCTTCATTCAGCGACTCCCCGGCCGCTCGAAGATACGGCGGCTGATATCGGCGGACGCCGCCCAGCCGGCTTCGGCCAGATAGCGGACCGGCGCGCGGCCGCACAGTTCCCACAGCACCGTTCGCCGCTGTGGCCACCGCAGCGACGGCAGCCACGGCGCGATGACCATGCTGAGCAGATCCTCATTGCCGATGCGCGACAGGATCCTGGTCGCGCGCTGCGACAGCAGCGTGCCAGCACCGCCGAGTAGCACATCGGCGGCGCGCAGGCCAAGCAGCAGCGTGTCGTCCAAACCTTGCACGGTTGCGGCATCGAGCAAACGCTGCTGATCCGCCTCGTCGAGTCGGCCGGCGCTGGCGCTGATATCACAGACGTAGCCCGCGCAAGGTTCCCGGTTGAAAAGTGCCTTGGCAACGCTGATGCAGGACAAAAGCAAAGTATCGGCAACCGAGGTGAACGGCACCGTCGCACCGGCGATTTCGACCTGTCGTTTGCGCCGCAGGAACCCGTCCGCGTCGCGCGGGCTTGGCGAGCCGGGCTGCTGGAGGCGGTAGTGGAGATCTACCGTGGACGACCTCGGCCCGTCGTCCCGGGTCATGTGCTGTTCGCCGAGGAAGCGGACCCACCAGACGGAGTTCGACTTGCCTGATACCTCATAACCGATCTTGCGAAGGGCATCACGCGCCCTGACAAATCCGAGCGGCGAAACCAGAATGTCGACATCGCCGGACGGCTTCATGAAGTGGTCGTCGTAGAGAAGCTGCTGCTGGAACGGACCCTTCAGAAAAACAAAATCGATCTCGCTGGCGCGCAGCACATCATGGACCGCCATGGAATCCATGATGCAGGACGCGTTCATCGAAACCGTTCTCCTGCGGTAGGTGTCGAGCCATCGGAAAAGCTCAGGCGGCCTCTCAAGCGCGGGTGCGCGCGAAAGGGCCTTGAGGACAAAGGTGGCGACCTTGTTCAGCCTGGCGATGTCGGCAATTTTGGCACCGTCCAGATCACGCATCGAAATGTCGCCCGCGCCGGCGTGCGGCCCGGCAAAATAGAATCGCAGGCAGGCCTGCACGTAGGCCACCTCGTCGGCACAGCCGGCGGCGCGCAATCGTTCGTATGAGCCGTCAGGCAATGCCATTTAGCGCACAATCTCCAAAGAAAGCGGTTTGCGCGAACACTTATGCTGCATGTGCGAAGCAAACATCACCAAAAACCTCGGTGCCGTAAAGCCTTTCCTTTTGCAGTGCGAATTTTTGCAACCGAGCGCCTATCGAGATCGCGTCGGAAAGAAGTGAGAACCGCGGCTGAAATGTCCTTGTCAGGTCTTTTGCCGATCCCCGGCCGAATTTTCCAAACAGAAAATTCTTTCCATTAGCGACGCCTAAAAATAGGCACAAAGCAAACGACTTATGCAAGCAAAATCACATGCTTAAAGAATCAGCGCGGGCGCTGCCATCGTGCCCAAGGAATCGGCTAAAAAGTGACAAGTTTTAGGCATGGCCGCTCATGTCCTGACGCCAGCAACGTAATTGATTAACGGAAGGTAAAACAGTCTTGACTCATAAATGCTGCCGTGCAGCTATTGCATTGCAGCATAAAAGTGCTGACGGCACTCGACAGGCCGTTTCCAGTCCTAAATCGGAGAGTAAAATGGAACAGAATGTTGAAAAGCATGAATACGAGACACCAAGCCTGACGGTTCATGGTTCGATTGAGACCATCACCCAGGGTGGCGGCGGCAACACGGCGATCGACGCATCGTTCCCCGCGCACACGCCGATCGGCGACCTGACGTTCTCCTGAGACTTATAGCCGTTTCCAGAGTGACATTTCGGGACTCTGGATTCAAAAGCAGACGTAAGAGGGTCGGGGGGCCAGCCTCCCGACTTCTCCTGCGCCAACCGGAGATGTCGAAGCGTTTTGTCAGTGAGGTGCGGGGATGAACCATGATCTGGCCGACCACGATAGCGTGAGTGCGACCAAGGATGCCGTGGCTTGCGAGTTCGGCGATGGCTTGGCGCTGCTCAATCTCAAATCCAATGTCTACTACAGCCTGAATGGCGTCGGCGCCTTCATCTGGGACTTGATCCAGGAGCCCCGGTCGATCGGGGACATCCGCAGCGCCGTGCTTGCGCGCTATAATGTCGACCCGGTGCGCTGCCAGGCCGATGTCGACGCATTGCTGAAGGGCCTGGCCGAAAATGGGCTTGCGAGACGGCATCATGAGGCACTTGTCTAAGCCGACCCAGCACAAGGCGCTGGTTTGGCAGGCCATAGTTTCGCGGGCCCTGGTTTCGCGGGCCCTGGTTTCGCGGGCCCTGGTTTCGCGGGCCACGGCTTTACGGCAGGAACCCGCGAGGGAAACAGGCCTCAAGCAGTCGAAGCGCGGCGGAAGCCGGCACGGGCTGGTCAGGATTTTCTCCCTGAGCGGCTCGGAAATGATCTTCCTTGGCCATTGCCTGCTTGTGGTGGCGACAGTTCGGCTGGGGCTGACCCTGCTGTCCTACAATCGTGTACGCAGCCTGGTGACGCGGCTCGACGCGCGGCAGTGCGCCTCGATGGGCGAACTGCGGCGTGTCGCCTGGGGTGTTGCCGCCGCGGCCCGTTCCGTCCCTTACGCTACGTGCCTGACCCAGGCGCTCTCCGGCCAGTATATTCTCGCCCGCCAAGGCAATGAATCGACGATACGCATCGGCATCGAACGTGGTACGGGCGAGCAGTTGAAAGCACATGCCTGGCTGGTCAGCGACAACCATATCGTGCTTGGCGGATCGATCGACGGCTTCGCCCATCTCGTCGACCACGGCAGCCGATGAGCGGCGTCGCCGGAATCCTGCTGCGCGGAGCACACGCACCGGCGGTCGCGGCGGCAGACATTCAGCAAATGCTGGCGCGCATGCGCCATCGCGGTCCCGACGGCGGTTCATGGTGGCTGGACACCAGCATCGCCCTTGGCCACGCCTGGCTCAACACATCGGATGAGGTCGGTCCAGGCCCTTTGACGATGGCTGGCGGCCGGCTCGCCATCACCGCCGATTGCCGGCTGGACAACCGTGACGAGTTGCTGGCCAGGCTCGGTATCCGCGACCAGTCGGTGGCCGACGCGATCGTGCTGATGCGGGCCTATCTGCGTTGGGGCGAAGCCTGTCCGGAGCATCTGCAAGGCGATTTCGCGTTCGCCATCTGGGATGACGAGCGGCAATCGCTGTTTTGCGCGCGAGATCATTTTGGCGTCAAGCCGTTCTACTACCACGCGGCGGACCGGCGTTTTGCCTTTGCGTCCGAGATCGGGCCGATCCTGGGCGTCGAAGGTATCCGCGCGCGTGTCAGCGAGCGCCAGATCTCCGGTTTCCTGGCCGGGCTTCCCGACGACCCGCAGTCGACCCCCTACAGCGATATATTCAGCCTGCCGGCCCGCCACAGCCTGACCGTTACCGCGCAACAGGTGATGTTGCGTCGATACTGGCAGATCGAGCCGTCGGCGCGGCCCTTGCGGTCGGATGCATCGGAGGAATTCGCCCATCTGTTCTCGCAATCGGTGCGCAGCCGCATGCGAGGGACCTCGGCAGTCGGCGCAATGCTGAGCGGCGGCCTCGATTCCTCATCTATCGCCTGTGTCGCCGGCCTGCAGAATGCCGCTGCGCGCAGGCCGAAGCTGCCGACCTTCTCGCTGATTTTCGAGAGGGGCTCGCCGATGGACGAGCGGCCCTTCATCGATGCCGTTCTCGACCAGCAGAAGGTCGACGCGACGCTGATCCCGGTCGGCAACTATGCCCCATTCGCCGAATTCGAACGCGTGCTGGAAGAACAGGAAGGAACGTTCCTGGCGCCGGGCCTGACGCTCACCCGCGGTATCTACCGGACTGCCGGCGCCAAGGGCATCAAGGTGCTGCTGGACGGCCATGGCGGCGACGAGGTCGTTTCCCAAGGCCATGGTCACCTGCACGAGCTTGCGAATGGCGGCCGATGGATGGATCTGTGGCGCGAGGTCCGCAGCGCCTCCAATACCTATGGCGACAGCACGCTTGGCCTTTATCTCCAGTTCCTGACCCTCTACGGGCCGGCCTGGCGCATCGCCAAGCTGAGGCATCTGGCCAACCGTGCCCTGAACAGGATCCGCAAGCCCGCGCACGCGCAGCGCGCACGAAGCTGGCGCGACCTGATCAATCCGGACCTTGCCAAGCGCACCGAGCTTGTCGACCGGTTTCACCGGGCCGGCTATATGCCGCCCGGCGTTCAGGCCAGCGACGCCTTGAGCCATCGCTGGATCCTGTCGAACGGCTATGTCCCGCATGCCTTCGAGGTTCTCGACAAGGCCGCCGCCAATTTCGGCGTCGAGCCGCGATACCCATTCTGGGACAAGCCGCTGGTCGAGTTCTGCCTGGCATTGCCGGGCGAGGAGAAGCTGAGCCACGGCTTTGGTCGCTATGTGCTGCGTCGCGCCATGCAAGGCGTATTGCCGGAGGCGGTGCAGTGGCGGCGCGACAAGATCGACTTCACCGCCAATCTCGTCAACGGCATGCTGCGCAACCATCGCGACCTCCTGGAACAGCTGCTGGTCTCGGATGCGAACCGCATCGCGCCTTATGTCAATCTGCCGCAAGTGAGTGCTGCCTATGCGCGACTGCTGCGCCAGCCCGATCAGGCAGCCCCCCTGGATGTCCAGTATGTCTGGCGCTCGGCCTCGCTGTCGCTCTGGCTGCGGCAACTCCAGCACGGCGGGAGCCCCACGTGATGCCGCGCAACGAGCCGCTCGCTCTATACAATGATGATGCCTTTTCACATGGCCGGGCCATGCGAGAACGCCGCTTCTACCGCGCCTATGGTCTGACCATCGCGTCGGAGGTGATGTTGCCCGAACTGCAGCCGGCGCCGCCGGGGGCGGCGGATCTCGTGATCGCTGTCGGCGCGATCGACCTGCCAAAGCCGGCGCCCGAAGCCGCGACCGATTTTCGCTTCGAGCCGGACCGGCAATATCTGGCTTGGCATGCTGTCGGTGCGTTCCTGATCAGCGATGACTGCCGCATCGACATAGAACCGGCACCCGGCGTCGACGATGCGCTGCTCGCGTTTCCGCTGCTCGGTCCGGTCATGGCGCTGCTCTTGCACCGGCGCGGCCTGCTTGTCCTGCATGCCAGTGCCATCGCCGCAGCCGGCACGAGCGCCATCTTCATGGGTGACAAGGGAGCCGGCAAGTCGACGACGGCAAGCGCGATGATCCGGGCCGGGCATCGACTGCTTACCGATGACGTGGTGGCGCTGGACCTTGCCAATCCGAGTGAGCCAATGACCGTTCCGGGCTTTCCGCAGATCAAGCTGGCGGCCGACGCCGCTGCGGCGATCTCGCTCGGGGGAGCGGAAGTGCGGCCGCAAGTGCATCCGGCGATCGACAAAATGCAGCATCGCCTGAACGGTGACTTTTCAGGCGACAAGGTGCCGGCGACCAGGATCTATGTCCTCGAGCGCGGCGAAAGGGCTGACATCACGCCCTTGCCCGCCATTGCCGCCCTGCCGGCCATCATCAAATTCTCCTATGTGACGCGCTTCGGCCGTGCGGCGCTGCCCGACGACTTCGCGGCGGCGCATCTTCAGCAATGTTCATGGATTGCTAACCATATCGGCGTGTACCGGCTGGAAGTCCCGACGGGCCTGGACAGGATCGGCGAAGCCGTGGAGCTGATCGAAAAGGATCTGTCGGCTGGCAGCCGGCGGCCGTGAGCACAACCATGTCGAAGCCAATCCTTCGCCTGTCGCTGTTTCGAGAAATTGCCGCATTCGGCGCCGCCATTGCCCGGATCGGCGGCCGGCGAACATGGACGGCGCTGTTCTTCCTCATCCTCGGCAGCCTGACCGAGGGCATCTCCATCCTGCTGCTCATCCCGCTGCTGCATCTGGTCGGACGCGCCGACCAGGATTTCGCTGTTCGGCTGCCCAACAATGATTTCGTGCGCTGGCTGGTGCCTGACGGCACGCTGCAGCTGACGACCGTGCTTTGCGCGCTGGTCGGGCTTGTTGCAGCGCAGGCGGCGTTCAATCGCTTCAAGTCGGTCTACATGGCCAAATTGCTGTTCGATTTCGTCAACCGCGTTCGCATGAACCTGTTCGAAAGCATCGGCAAGGCGCGCTGGGGCGTTTTTACCCACATGCGCAGTTCCGATCTCGATCATGCCCTGACCGGCGACATCGACCGCGTCCAGGGCGCGGCGTTCTCACTGCTGATGCTGGTGCAGATCGCCGTTCTTCTGGCTGGCTATCTCCTGGTTTCCATGTTCATCTCGCCGGTCATGACGCTATTTGCCGTCGTCATCGGCATGCTGATGTTCGTGGCGCTGCGGCCCTTCCGGGCACGGGCCACTGCCTTCGGCCGTGTGCTGACCGCCAATCGCCAGGATCAGTACCGGACGGTCTCGGAATTTCTCGGCGGCATCAAGGTGGCCAAGAGCCTGAATGTCGAGGACAGCTATTTCGCGCAGCTGCGGTCGACGCTTGAAAGGATGAAGGCCGACAACATCGACTATGTGCGCAACAGCACCATCGGCACCGCGGTATTCCAGGTGGCGAGCGTGGTGGGCCTGAGCCTGTTCATCTATGTGGCTTTGGTCCGCTTCAACCTGTCGCTGGCCGAGATCGTCGTCCTGCTCCTGGTCTTCATGCGCATCGCGCCGCGCTTCATGGACATGCAGACGCAAGCCCAGCAAGTGCTGATCAACCTGCCCGCCTTTACGGCAATGCGCAGCCTGCAGGCACGTTTCGACGCCGAACGCGAACCAGGCCATACCGAGTTCGCCGACGCCGGGACACTCTCCCTCAATACGGGATTGAATATTCGCGGTGTCTCCTTCGCCTACGGAGATGCTGGCGCCAAGATGGTGGTGAGCGGCATCACCTTCGGCCTGCCGGCCGGCAAGGTCACCGCCCTGATCGGCCCGTCCGGATCGGGCAAGAGCACGATCGCCGATATGCTGCTTGGCCTGCTGGAGCCTACCACCGGCATGATGCTTGTCGACGGCGTCGAGATCGATGCCAGCAATCGCCGTCGCTGGCGCGACCAGGTGGCCTATGTGCCGCAGGACGTGTTCCTCCTGCACGACACGATCGCGGCGAACCTGCGCCTTGCCGCGCCACGGGCCAGCGATGGCGACCTGTGGGCCGCGCTGCATCAGGCGCACGCCGGCGAGTTTGTCGAACGGCTCGACCTCAGGCTCGAGACGGTGGTCGGCGATCGCGGCGTGCGGCTTTCGGGCGGCGAACGCCAGCGCATCGCGCTCGCACGCGCGCTGCTGCGCAAGCCGTCGCTGCTCATCCTGGACGAGGCGACCAGCGCGCTCGACTGGCAGAACCAGTCGCTGATCGTCAGGTCGATCGACGGATTGCGCGGCACGATGACGATCCTGACCATCGCGCACCGGCCGTCGATGATCGCCTTCGCCGACTGGGTGGTGGCGATGGAAAACGGCCGTATCGTCGAGGTCGGCCAATATCAGCGGCTGAAGGAAAAAACCGGCAGCCGGTTGTCGAGGATGCTGTCGGGGGAACAGTCAGAGAGCGAACCCGCCGATGTCGCGTGAGCCGGCGACCAAGACGCGCCGAAACGGATTCACGCGGCGCCTGGTCTCTTGTTTCGAAGCATGCCTCCAAACCGGGGGCAGGTTTGAGCAATCTGCATCAATGCAGGCCGCGCCTGGCACCGCCCAGCTTCTCGCTTTCGGCGACCTCTGGTGCGTTCAGTTTGCGCTCGGCGTCACGGGCTATGTCGGCAGGCGTCGGAGCGCTCCTGGCGATCATGGTGTAGATGAGCACGAAATAGCCGGCCTGAATGATCACGGCGCAGATGATGACGCGCACCAATATCGTGCCTATCGACGCACCGCCCAGCCAGGACCAGCCGACGACGATCGCCAGAGCGAAAATCATCCCGAGGATGAATTTTGGAAGTGCCATGCCCAACAGCCCATAAACCGGCTCGGGTATTTATCACGATTGCCCCACCCGAGCGCCGTCCCTTGTCATGTGGGCTTGTTAAGGTCGCCCACTCTCGACCGGTTGCTTCCGGCCTTTTCCACCTGTCGTCACCGTGACAGGTATAATTTGCAATTCTATTAAGGCGAGCAATAGGCGGCAAGGGCAACTTCGGATATTTTTGATCGAGCTTTTGCGATCGACTCTGCCATGCTGCAATGCACGCGACGGGAGCTAAGCCGATCTGCTCTCCTCGGCATTTTCAGTAAGATAGACAATATTAAGTAGTATTTTATACGGTTTTCACCATGCATTAGGGCAGGATAAAGCACTAGTTTGCAGCTTGCCTTGACAGATAGGTAGGTCTGCCTAAAAACGGCCCCACAAAGGCCCCTATTTTTTCGGCCGTGCCCATTTATTGTCACAAATGTGCTAAATACGCCGAAATTTGTGCATGACAAGCTTATTATTTAGTCAATTCATGACGTGACTATTTCAATGGGGTGGTAAATTGTGTGTTGCGCTGCAACATTTTTTTGGTATCGTGCGCTGAACCATTCGTTCAACGCATGGAGTTTACGGCATGAGGGACGTTGCCAAGTCGGCCACGGCGAGCTTTTCGCAGGCTGACATCGATTTTCCGCCACCGATCGGCGGCTTGCTCAAACGCAGCTTCGATATCGCCGGTTCACTGATTGGATTGATCGCACTCAGCCCGCTGTTTGTCATGATAGCGCTGCTGGTCAAGTTTTCCGACGGCGGCTCGATTTTCTACGGTCACAGGCGAATTGGACGCGGCGGGCGGATTTTTCCTTGCCTGAAGTTCCGCACCATGGTTCCGGACGGCGACAGGGTATTGGCAACCTATCTCGCCACCAACCCGGACGCCAACGCGGAATGGATCGCCACCCGCAAGCTGAAGAACGATCCGCGCGTTACCCGTGTCGGAGCAGTGCTGAGGAAACTCAGCCTCGACGAGCTGCCGCAGATCATCAACATCCTGCAGGGCGACATGAGCCTTGTCGGCCCTCGTCCGGTCGTGCGCGACGAGCTGGAGATCTATGGCACGTCCGCCGTCTATTACCTGAAATCCCGCCCGGGCCTGACTGGCCTGTGGCAAGTCAGCGGCCGCAACGATGTGTCCTATGACAGCCGCGTCGCCTTCGATCGCCACTATGTCGAGAACTGGTCGCTGTTCGAGGACGTTCGCATCATCATCAAGACCGTCCCGGCCGTCTGGATGTCGCGCGGTTCTTACTGACCGGCCGGTGGCCAATGCCAGACATTGGCATCGGCCATTCGACGCAAGCTCATCGGGCGATGGGGCTATAGCGGATCGGAACGTTGAGTTGAAAACAGATTTGTTCGAAGCCTTTCGCAGCGGCCCGGATTCCGGCCGGCTGCGGCGGGCGCGTTTGCTGGCCACATGCCTTGCCATGGCGCTCGTCGTCCCGCATATCGCCGCCGCCGGCGACTATCGCCTCGGCTCGCAAGACAAGCTCACCATCCGCGTCGCCGAATGGCAGACCGTCGAAGGCACATTTCGTGACTGGTCGGCGGTGAATGGCGAGTACACGGTCGGTCCATCCGGTACGCTGTCGGTGCCGTTCGCCGGCGAGTTGCCGGCATCCGGCAAGACCACGTCCGAAATCGCGGCGGCGATCGGCGAGGCTTTGCAGAAAAAGCTCGCTTTGTCAGACCGACCGGAAGCCTCGGTCGAGATGGCGCAGTTCAGGCCATTCTACATTTCGGGCGAAGTCCAGAACCCAGGTCAATTTCCTTATGTCCCAGACCTGACGGTGTTGAAGGCGATCAGCGTCGCGGGCGGCATCAGGCGCAACGCCGATTACGGCCCCCAGCTCGGCAAGGACCTTGTCACCGCCAAGGGCATGTTCGACATCTCCGACGACCAGCGCATTCGACTGATCGTCAGGCGCGCCCGCATCGATGCGGACATGGCCGGCAAGGCGAGTTTCGACGTGCCGAAGGAAGTCGAGGGCGATCCAAGGCTGCCAGCCATCGTCGCGGACGAGATGACGATCCTGACGGCCGACCAAAAGGCGTTGAAGCTGAAACTCGAGGCGCTCGACGATCTGAAAGGTGTCTTAGAGTCCGAGATCGAATCGCTGCAGAAGAAGATCGTCAATCAGCAGCAGCAGGTCGACCTGGCGCAGCAGCAACTCGCCAGTATCGGTCCGCTGGCGCAAAAGGGCCTGATCGCCAATGCCCGTCTGCTGGATTCGCGCCAGTCCGTGGCCGACCTGCAGGGCAAGATCCTGGACTACGAAACCGCCATCCTCACCGCCAAGCAGGCGATCAGCAAGGCGAAGCAGGATGCTATCGATGCCCAGAACACCTTGAGTTCAAGTCTCGCCACTGACCGGCAGCAGACCGAAGCCGACCTGAACGAGGCCGCGTTGAAGGTGAACATGCAGAAAGGCCTGATAGCCCAGGCCAGCGATCCCGCGATGGCGGCCGCTATAACAAACGATCAGCAACCTACCCTGCTCTATTCACTGGTGCGCAATCTCGATGGCAAGACCACCGAGATAGCCGCCAAGGAAGAAACCCCGGTGCTGCCTGGCGATGTGATCAAGGTCAAGCTGGCGCCGCTGGCCAGCCAGTAGACTTGCTAAGCGCTGAGCGGTTCATCATTTACAGAAATGCAGAACCGCTTCATACGCTCGTCGCCTTCTGTGAGCGGATGGTCCGCGGATATTCCCATTTGCACGTTCTGAGATTGGTTTTCGCGGCGCCGTAACTGGAAGTGCCGGCCGGACGCGCTGGCGCTTCTGGAGCACGGCTTTTGGACAGTAACAGCTGCGCGCCGGACGTCCTGGTCGCTCGGCGCACGCGAGTCTGACAATCCAGCGTTTCAGTCTATTTCGCGGAGGCATGGATTTCCCGCCTCGCGCCCGGCCTGCTTGAGCCTTCGATCAGGGGAATTTGTATTGACGCGACTTCAGGTCCCGAGACGATAGCTCACGCCTGATCGGCGACCGCCGGACGGCCGGCATGCCGAGGCCAGTCAGCCTCGCCCCCGGCCGCGTCAGCCGGCTCGGGACGCGGCGACCGCCGCCTGCGGGTAACGGGCAGCCGCGCCAGCTTGAAGAAGCTGAAATACATCAGGAAAGAACCCATGATGTAGGGGTTGAGAATCTCGACCTCGACGAAGGAGCGGATCAGCAGCAGCACCATCACGCCGAAAAGGATCACCGAGTCCGCCTGCCATGCCTTGAAGATCACCGCCGAGACGTGGCCGTAGAGCGTGCGCAGCATGATCAGCGACACCAGCGTCGCTCCGACGAAGCCGAGTTCGACGAGGGCCTCGATGTAGGTGTTGTGGAAGTGAAAGCCGGTGCGGGTGGTGATGTAGAATTCGTTCCACAGCCGCTCGGCTTCAGCGAAGCCCTGCACCCAATAGGCGGCATAGCCGACGCCGAGAATCGGCGATTTCTGCACCGTGTTCCAGCCTTGCTCCCAAAGATAGGTTCGCCCGGTGAGCGTCGAATCCTTGCCGAAGAGGCCGAGGACGAAGTCCATCAGCCCGAGATTCAAGGCGACGAAGGCCGTCACGACCAGCAGGCCGGCGCCGATCAGGAAGATGACCCGGCGATAGCGGCGTGACAGAAGTTTGCTCATCGCAAGAAGCGCCACCAGCGCCAGAACCGCGGGTATCGAGGCCATCGAGGTGGCGGAATGCGAGGCGACCAGTACATAGGCCGACAGCAGCACGACGGGCACCGCCAGTATGAAGCTCAGCCGGCCGCGTCTGTAGAATGCAAGGAAGACAACGCAGAAATAGATGCCAAGCGAGCCGACAAAGCCGATCTGATTCTTGGAGGCGAAGGCGCCGACGAAGTTCACGGTGCCGTCGAGGACATCCTCGGAATAATTCCCGACCTTCACAGAATAGAGAAGGACGACGAATATCCCGACCAGCGCCCCTATGGTCAACGTGCGCACGCTGACGGTGCGCGCAGCTATGTAGGCGCAGGCAATATGGGAAAAATACTGGACCGACGTCCTTGCGGTGACGCCGGGAGCCTGCGACCAGAAAACCGAGAAGCAGACATAGGCCGCAAACAGCAGCGGCAGCCAGGCGCTGGACAGATGTCGCAAAAACCGCCGGTAGTCGACCAGGATGAGCGGAAGCCAGACCGCATAGTAGGCCAGGATCAGCACCTGGCCGAAAATGACCGAATAGGAAAACGCCCAGATCGAGACGACTACGGCAAAGGCGCCATAGACCGAATTCTTCTCGGGATCGATCAGCAGGGACTTTGGAACCTTCATCTCAGAGTCCCGCCGACACGACCCAGGGCCGGCAAGCCATGAGCCGGCCGGAATCTTCGCAAATATGGGCCTGCAATAAACGGCGTCTCCATTGTGCAGTGCAATATAACCTATTGCGCCCGGCGCTCAATGGCAAATCCGGTCACCTTGTCTTACAGCGAGGCATCTGCGGAGAGATCGGCTGGTTGCGCGTCCGAGACGCTACCAAAGCGCTCCGCCGGTGATCTGGATGTTCTCCATGGTGATGCCCTTGGCGAGATCCGAGCACAGGAATACCGCCAGAGCCGCAATCTCCTGCGGCTGCAGCATGCGCTGCTGCGGGTTGCCTTTGGCGATCTCGGCCATCGCTTCCTCAGTGGTGCGCCCGTTGCCTTCGCGCTCGACGACCTGCGCCACATTGCGGCGCATCAGTTCGGTCTCGACCCAGGTCGGGCTGATCATGACACAGGTGACTCCATGCGCTGCCCCTTCCAGCGCCACGCAGCGTGTGAGGCCGAGAAGGCCGGCCTTGGACGCGCAGTAGGCTGGGTTGTCCTTCCAGCCGACCGAGGCGGCGGTTGAGCCGATGTTGACGATGCGGCCCCAGCCGCGTTCGATCATGCCCGGCAGTACCGCACGCGTGACGCGGAAGGCGCCCGTCAGGTTGGTATCGACGATCTTGTCCCATAACGCATCGGGATGACCGCAGACCGGCTGCTCCGCGGTCGTCCCAGCGGCATTGACCAGGATGTCGGCGGGGCCGATTGCCGCCTCGGCGTCAGCCGCGAACCGATTGGTGACGTCGCTGTCGCGCACGTCGAGATGAGCGGCGTGAACCCTCGTTCCGTGGGCGGCAAGGGCCGCATGCACGCGCTCGATTTCGTCCGCGCCGGGATAGTAAGCGGCGTCGGACCTGTCGGCGCCGGACGGCGCGATGTAGGAGCCGACGGCGACATTGGCGCCGGCTTCAGCCAAAGCCGTGGCAATGGCAAAGCCCATGCCCGAGAAACCGCCGGTGACGATGGCACTGCGGCCGGAAAGGTTCTTCATGGCGCACGGTCTCCGCTGCGTTCCGGACAGGCAATCAGGCCTGACCGGATTTGGCAATCACACCGGCGCAAGCGGTTTGCCCAGCCATTCGCGATAGAAGCCTTCGAGGTCGGGCTCGAAATCGTGGACTATGGGATAACCAGGTGCCGCCGCTTCCACCTCGTGCAGCGTGCCGCACTGCGGGCAGATGAACTCGCGGATTTCCATCCATTCGGGATCGGGGAGATCACTGTTGGGATAGATTTCGCGCAGCGCCTCCTCGGTGTTGCGCACGTTGATCGCAGCCTTGAGCTTCCAGTTCTTGCGATAGTCGCCGAAGGAGTGGCCGCATTCGCAGCGGGTTATCCGCTCATCGCCGCTCTGGCAGATGAACAGATGGTCCGAGACCGGCAGCAGGATCGGGTCCTTCCAGGCAACGCGATCCTGATAGACGGCAACCATCTTGAAGAAACGGTCATCGTCCTTGTAGGCACTCATGATCCGCCTTGTCTGTGGCCAGGGCAGCTTGCCTGCGGCCAGATCGCCCAGGACTTCCTTGCTGTACGAGGTCATGGTTTTGCTCCCGGCATGAAGATCGATCTGGCATCGACGTTCCAGAACTCGCTGAATTCGCTGGTGAAGCGCGGCGACAGCTTGATCGCGCTGGCGTACATTTTCTTCACCTCAGGCGCGAAGTCGGCTTTCTCGACACGGCCGCGCTCGGCCGCAATCCAATCCGCCACCGGAATCGCCTTGACCAGACGCTGCTTGCGCATGGCGGCTCGGCGCTCGACCGTGGCGTCGATATCGGCGATGGGATAACCGTCCTCATCGTCCTTAAGCACGATGCCGAACACCTGGTCCGCCGCTTGCCGGGTGAGAAAGCCGTTCTCGACGTCCCAGGCCGTCTTGATCGGATCGCGCTCCAGAACGTCGCCGTAACCGCCGCCGCCATTGTAGGAATGGCTGAAGATGTCGCCGGACTTGTGCGGCGAGGTGATGTAGGGGCCCTCGACCACGACATGGTCGCCACCGATGTTCCGCTCGTAGTCGGAGACATGCGGATCGATGCCGGGCGCATGCGCCAGCGGTTCGCCTTTTGCCGCGAGTTCGTGAATGTCTGAGTTGCGCACCGCGCGATGCTTCTGGCAGGTCGGCGCCGGATAACCGCCGCACATGCCGCCATTGTCGAACACGCGCGAAGAATGTTCGGAGGTGTGGAGCCGCAGATGCGACGTCTTGTTGATCAGCCAGGTCGAGACGAAGGAACAGCCGCCGCGATATTTGCCGGCACCGCCGGAGTTGGGCACGATCGAGCGGCCGATATAGACCATCGGCATCGACTGTTCCCAGACCTCGATGTTGCCCATGTCGGATTCCGGGTTCCAGCCGACATAGGCGGTGTCGAGACCATCCTTGATGGCCAGTGCGCCGGAACCGGCGGCGGCGCACTCGAAATGCGCCATGCCGAACGGCGTGCCGTACTGGCTTTCACCGCCCATCTCGATCATCGGGCTGTTGACCTGGCCGACGAAGGCCTCCTCGACATAGCCGCGGGCGATGAAGCCGCGCGACAGCAGGCGCTGGAAGACGCCATAGGCCGGCAGCAGCAAAGCCCATGAGGTGGCGGTGGCCACCATCTCATTGTCGGGATTGGTCCAGGTGCCGTGCGGCAGTTTCAGCTCGGTCGCCATCCAGGCGCCGTCATTGACCAGCCCTTCGAAATTCATGTGCTGGGTCAGCGTCACGAACATGCCGCCATCCATGCCGGCCGGCGTGCAGTTCATCGAATGGTAGCCCCAGGGCTGCGTGCCCTCGAAGTCCATGGTGATCTTGCCGTCGGTGGTGATCTCCATCTCGATCGGGATGTTGTAGAGCCAGTCGGGATCGCCGAGCAGCTGGAAGCCGGGCTTTCCCGCCGTGACGTGGCCGTAAAAAGTGTGGCCGCGATAGATGCCGGGGACGGTGAGCTGGCGGGTGCGGGCGAGCTGGGCGCGGCGGCCCTCCTCGATGAACTCCTTCGATACCTTCATCCAGTAGTCTAGGCCGATCTCCGAGATCAGCTGCTTGACGCTTTCGCGCATGTCGATGCAGGAGGCGACCTTGGCCTTTTCGTCCAGCACCCAGTAGATCGGCATGCGCAGATTGCGTTCGCAGCGGATGACGTAGTCGCGGCGGATCTCGTCATTCTCGCCGATTTTCTCGGCGCAGACGAACAGACCCTCGGTGAAGCGCTCCTGCGCGAGACACACGTCGCCGCCCGGCGTGATGCCGCCGGCTTCCAGCTCGTGGCAGACAGCGCCGGCCCAGCCGACCAGCGTGCCTTCATGGAAGATCGGCACGACGTCCATGACGTCGGGCACCTGCACGGTGCCTATGAAGGCATCGTTGTTGGCGAAGATGTCGCCTTCGCGGATGCGAGGGTTGTCCTCGTAGCCGTTTTTGATCATCCATTTGATGAAGCGGCTCATCGTATGGACATGCACCATGATGCCGTTGGAGAGCGCAATGGCGTCGCCCTCGGGCGTGTAGATGGCGACCACCATTTCGCCGACCTCTCGCACGCCGGGCGAAGCCGAGATGCGGCGGGCCATTTCGCGTGCCGAGACGCAATAGGCGCGCAGCTTGGTGTGCAGCGTCTCGAATTTCAGCGGATCCTGGTTGCGCAGCGTGAGTTCGGTGATGCCGTCATAGCAACCGGTCTCCTCCATCAGCCGCTCGGAATCGAGCAATCTTTCGCGAAGGCGCAGGGCCGAGGCAGGTTTGTCCAACATGGCGGTCGCCCTCTCAAGCGTGGGTGTAGTGCAGCAACGTCCATTCATCGACATGGACGCGGTCCTGCGGATGAACGACGAGCGTGGTGGCGGGATGTTCGATGATGGCCGGGCCGATGACTTCATGGCCGGGCTGCAAAAGGTCCATCTCGTAGAGATTGGCCTTGTGCCAGCGCCCACCGATATACGCCTCGCGCACACCCTTGTGGGCGGAAGCAGGATTGGAAGCGCCGAGGGGTCGCTTGAGCAGCACCGGCTTGACCTTGTCAGCGGTGGCGATCAGCCCGAGTTCGGTGATGGTGAAGCCGGCTTCGCCATAGCGCGACACGCGATGGTTGACCTTGGCATAGACGGCCTCGAACTCGTCGAGAACCCTGCGCATCTCGTCGGCCGAATCGACCTTGGCAAGTGGCGCCATGACCTCGACGTCCTCGAGCTGGCCGGTGTAGCGCATCATCAGGAACGGCACGGTCCTGATCTTCTCCCTGGCATGGCCGTCGGCGATCATCTCGTCGACCGCGGCCCTGGTCAGGTCGTCCCAGACAGTGGTGACCTTGGCGCCGAAGGCGGCCAGCGTAGCCTCGTCGGGACGTGACGTGATGTCGTGCTGCGTCGAGACGGAATGACGGCGCATGAAATCGGCCGTGGTGCAGCCGAAGGCGGAGAAGGCGGCCGCGAACTGGAAGGTGATGATGTCCTTGAAGCCGATGCCCCTGGAGCAGCCGGCCAGATGCAGAGGACCGGAGCCGCCATAGGACAGCAGCGTGAACTCCGAAGGATGAATGCCTTGGCCCGAGATGACGCGGCGCAGCGCGTTGTTGGCGTCGGATTCCAGCATGTCGATCATGCCTTCCGCGGCTTCCTCCAGTCCGACGCCCAATATGTCGGAGCATTTCTCCTGGAAGGCACGGCGCGCCTTTTCGACCTGCAGCACGACCTTGCCGCCGAGGAAGTAGTGCGGGTTGAGGCGACCGAGAATGGCGTCGCAATCGGCGATGGTCGGTTCGGTGCCGCCGCGATCGAAGCAGATCGGACCGGGATCCGAGCCAGCGCTTTCCGGCCCAAGCGAGACCTTCTTGGTCAGCGGATCGACCTTGAGGATCATGCCGGCGCCGGCGCCGATGGTGTCGAGATGCAGCGTCGGCACGTTGAGCTTGAAACGGTCCATCAGCGGCTCGTTCTCGATCCGCGTCTGGCCGCGCGTGATGACGCCCATGTCGAAGGAGGTACCGCCCATATCCGAGCAGATCAGCGAGTCGTTGCCGATCAGCTTGCCCACATAGGCAGCGCCCAGAATGCCGCCGATCGGGCCGGAGATCATGGTTTCATGCAGGCGCGGATGGTTGATCGAGGTCAGGCCGCCGAAGGAGAGCAGCGTCTGCACGCCATATTTGAAGCCGTATTTCTTCGAGACATCCTCGATGCCTTTGAGCTGCTTGCGGCCACGCGAGGTGGCGTAGGCTTCGATCAGCACCGAATTCAGCCGCGACTGTTCGCGAATAACCGGGCGAACCTCATGGCTGGTGTAGACGATGATGTCGGCGCCGGCCTTGTCGACCTCCGCGCGGCAGATCTCGGCGATGCGCTTCTCGTGCACCGGATTGACGTGCGAGAAGATGGTCATGATGCAGATCGCCTCGACCTGGTCGGCGATCAGTTTTTTCGCGGCGGCGGAGACCTCGTGTTCGTAGAGCGGCAGCACGATGTCGCCGAACTGGTCGATTCGCTCGGTGACGCCATGCGTGCGGCGGCGCGGCACCAGCGGATCGGGATGGTGATGGGTGACCGCATGCAGCCGGTCGGCGTAGGAATAGTCGGCCCAGGCCTGCAGTCCTCGGCCCATCAGGATCATGTCTTCCAGGCCCTTGGTGGTGATCAGGCCGAGCCTGCGGCCGGTGCGCGACAACAGTGTGTTGAGCATGCCGGTGCCGGAATAGAGCACGACGTTGACGCCGGAAAACAGTGATTCGAGCGAGATGCCCCAAGCATCCGCCGCATCCTCGGCAGACGCGAGAAAACCTTCGGCTTCGTTCTTCGGCGTGGTCGCCGACTTGCCGATCTTGAAGTGGCCGTCCTGATCGACAAGGATCGTGTCAGTCATGGTGCCGCCGGCGTCGATACCGATGACGATTGGATTGCCGACGATGGGGGCGGTGAGATTGGGTTGGGTCACGGTCGCCTCGGGATCTGGTCTAGGTTGACGCTAGGCTAGATTCGACAGGCGGCTTCGCGCCATATGCCTAAAGACATAATGACGGCTGGGCTGACATCGCCGAGAAAAGGGCATGCGCATGGACAATATCTGGGCGCCGCTCGCCAAAGCGATCGCCGCCACCGGCACCGACAGGCATGTCGACTGCCTGATCGACCTGATCGGCGCCGACATCGAGCACGACCTCGTCACGGTGACGCGCTATTCGGCGACGCAGACGCCGGAATTCGTCAAGCACCGGCGCTTCTCGGATGAAATGGTCCGGCGCTATCTCGACAACTACTACGTCTTCGACCCGTTCTATGCCTCGTGGCGGCGCGAGCGAAGGCTGGGCATCATGCCGCTGAAGCGGCTCGCCGACGACGAGGCCAAGCGCGGCCAGTACATTGCCGGCTTCCTGGCACAGTCGGAGATCTGCGACGAGGTCGGCATCATGCTGGCCGATGGCGGTGACTGGTGCCTCGGCATCTTCCTCGATCGCTCGACCGCTTCTTTCAAGGACAGCGAGATCGCCCTGCTGGACGAGCGGCTGCCGGTGTTCGAGGCGCTGCATGCGCTCGACATCAAGGCGCGCGGAACCGAATTCTCCCGCACATCGGCACCGACCAGCCCCGGCGCCTCGCCCCGGCAGGAGCCGACCATTCCGGCCAGCCTGTGGCCGGAGCTGTCGCTGCGCGAGCGGGAGCTGGTCCAGTTGATCCTCGCCGGCCACCCGACGGCGAACATCGCCGAGCGCCTCGGCATCACCGTCGGCACGGTCAAGAACCACCGCCGGCGTATCTACGAGAAGCGCGACATCACCACCGAGCGGGAATTGTTTTTGCAGTTCTTCCAGCATCTGGTCGACTGACAGCCGGGGTTCGGACAGCTAGGCGGTTTACGCTTTTTCCCGTTGCAGGTTAGAGCTCATCCTCCCAATTGGCGCCGCCACAGAACACACGGAAAATCACCACTTGGTCGGATTCCACTGTAAAGGTCACCGTTACACGGCGCTCAAAACCGACAACCCGAAGCCCCGGCCGCAGATCGTCACGGCGTGTTCCGCGCTCCGAGGCGTAGTCGAGACCCTGGCAGTAGGCTTCGATACGCTCGATATAGCGTATGGCCGTGACGTTGCCGGCGGCGATCTCGATGGTGTCGTATATCCATCTTAAGTCCGCTAGGGCTTCCGGCAACAGAACAATATGCCGGCGCTTCACACATCCCTCTTAAAGCGGGCGGCGTGGTGAGCGCGGATGTCGTCAAAAGCCTGGTTGGCTGGGATAACTCGGGAAGGGTCTGCCTTCCATCTGTCATAGGTCGGCACGACTTCCTCGCGCAGCCAACGCTCTACGGCCGCGTCGCGCTCTTGCAGGGCACGAAGCCCGGCGCGGATCACTTCACTGCTGGTCGCATAGGTTCCTGATTCAACGAGACGGTCGATGAAAGCAGCCTGCTCTGTTGGCAGGCTGAAGGTGCGCTTTTCGGTGGCAGCCATGATTTCTCCTATAATGTCGGTGTGATTATATCATACCAATATCGAATAGCGTTAGAAAATCTGTCGGGCGAAGAACCGACATGGGGCCTGCTAGCAGTCTCAAAATTCCTCTTGCGGAACCGCGCCGTCCCGGCTTAGTCTCTGCCTCTTCACAAAAATGAAATTTAATTCCATTTGTGTGCAAACCTTCTAGCCAGCATCGTGCCCCAGGAAAAATGAACGGCCTAATCGACTGAGACAATATTTGATATATCATCTACCAGAACGGAAATAGCTGACATGGTCCAGCAGACATCGATCCAGCCATCGGCGCCCTGGTTGCGGCTAGAGGTTGACGATTCGGACTGGAACGACGCCGAGGTTTCGGGCCTGGTGCGCTGGTACCACCAGATGCTGCTCATCCGCCGTTTCGAGGAAAAAGTGCTCGATCTCGCCAATGCGGGGCTGGTGCATGGTCCGGCGCATGCCAGCATCGGCCAGGAGGCGACGGCGGTCGGCGCCATGTCCGTGCTCGGCACCGGTGACCGCATCAACGGCACCCACCGCGCCCATCACCAGGTGCTGGCCAAGCTTGTCAACGCGCAGACGCCCGGCGGATTCGACCCGCTGCATGACGCTTTCAACCCGGACATGCAGGGCTCGGTGCGCGGCCTGATGGCCGAGATCATGGGCCTCAAGTCAGGCTATTGCGGCGGCCGTGGCGGCTCGATGCATATGCGCGACGATAGCTCAGGGATTCCTGGCACCAGCGCCATCATCGGTGGCAACCTGCCGCATGCGGCAGGCTACGCGCTGGCCGACAAGCTGCTCGGAACCGGCAACATCTCGGTCGCCTTCTTCGGCGACGGTACGATGATGGCAGGGCCGGCCTACGAGGCAATGAACATTGCCGCGCTCTACCGGCTGCCGGTGATCTTTTTCGCCGAAAACAATCTCTATGCCGTCTCGACGCACATCAATGAGCAGACGCGCGAGACGCGGCTGGCCTCGCGCGGACCTATGCTCGGCTTTCGCGGCATCGAATGCGACGGCATGGATGTGGTGGCGGTCCATCACGCCATGCGCGAGGCGCGCCGGACGATCGAGGAAGACGGCGGCCCGGTGCTGGTCGAGGCGCTCTGCTACCGCTTCCTGCATCAGAGCGGCGCCCGCCCGGGCAGCGAATTCGGCTACCGCACGCGGGCCGAAGAGGACGCCTGGAAAGCGCGCGACCCGCTTGCCACCATGGCGGCTCGCCTGAAGACGATGGGCATCCTGAACGATTCGGACCTCGGCACACTCGACCAGCGCGTCATGGAGGTGGTCAACACCGCTGCCGATTCGCTGACCGAAATGAGCGGCAACGCGCTGCGCATTCCTGATCATCTGTGGCCGGACCCAAGCGACGTCGACAACCAGATCCGCGGCGATCTTTCCGAACTGAAGAGCGAGCGCTTCCTCGAGATCGAGGACGTGCCGCCGGCCGAGACCAAGCCGGTCAAATTCATGGTTGCCGCGTCCGAGGTCATCGCTCGCGCCATGGAGCAGGATCCGCGCATCATCATCATGGGCGAGGACGTGCACCGGCTGCGCGGCGGCGTTTCGGGCGCCACAAAAGGTGCGCTGGAACGCTGGCCGGAGCGCGTGCTGGCGATGCCGATCGCCGAGAACGGTTTTGTCGGGGTGGCGCTGGGTGCGGCGCTTTGCGGCTTGCGGCCGATCGTCGAGATCATGTTCGGCGACTTCTGCCTGGTTGCCGCCGACCAGCTGTTCAACGCGGTCAGCAAGGTGCGTCACATGTTCGGCGGCGGTTTTCCGGTGCCCATCGTGGTCAGGGTGCGCGTCTCGCCGCACACCGGCTACGGCTCGCAGCATTCGGGTGATCCGTCCGGCCTGTTCGCCCTGTTTCCCGGCTGGCGCATCGTCGCGCCGACGACGCCCTTCGACTATATCGGCCTGATGAATTCAGCGTTGAAATGCGACGATCCGGTCGTCGTCATCGAGCATGTCGAACTGTTCCCGAGCGAAGGCCCTGTGCCTGCGGACGACCGCGACTATTGCGTGCGGCTCGGCAAGGCGAAGATAGTCAGGCCGGGCAGCGCCTGCACACTGCTCACCAGCGCCAGCATGGTTGCCGTCGCCAGACAGGTGGTCGAGGAGACCGGCGCCGATGCCGAGATCATCGACCTGCGCAGCCTCGACCCGACCGGGCTCGACTGGCCGCTGGTGGAAGCCTCGATCCGCAAGACCAACCGAGTGGCCGTCATCGAGCAGGTGCAGCGTGGGCTATCGCTTGGCGGACGACTGACACAGGAGATTCAGGATCGCGTGTTCGATTATCTCGATCACGAGATCCTGCATGTGACGGGAAGCCTTTCTGCTCCCGTCGTATCGGCCCCGCTCAACCGCGCCGCACTGGGCGGCGCTGAAAAGCTCAAGGCCGCGCTTCAATCCCTCACTGGCGTGGGCGGATAGAGCGAACGCATTGCCACAAAGATCCGACAAGAAAATGGGAGAACTGACATGACCATCCTACCGAGAAGCAAGACCAGAGCGACGATGCTGGCAGCCGTGCTGCTGGCCACCAGCGCCTTCTGGGCACCGGCCACGTTCGCGCAGGACAGCAAGCCGCTGGTCATCGCACGCAACATCGACCTCAACTCGCTCGACCCGCACCGCGCCTTCTGCGACACCTGCCAGATCTACAATTCCAGCGTCTATGAATCCCTGCTGACGCTCGACAAGGACAACAAGCTGATCCCACTGCTCGCCTCGAAGTGGGAAGGCAATGCCGACCAGAGCAGCTTCACCTTCACACTCGACCCGGCCGCCAAATTCTCGGACGGTTCGCCGGTTGAAGCCAAGGACGTCAAATGGTCCTGGGAGCGGCTGAAGAACCTCAAGGGCAGCGCCTCGTTCCTGATGGACAATGTCGCCTCGATCGAGACCCCGGACGCGCATACGGTGGTCGTCAAGATGGTCGCGCCGAGCTCCGAATTCCTCAACATCGCGGCGGCGCCCTACGCAGCGGTCGTCAACAGCAAGGTTGCTTCCGAAGCCGGCGCCAAGGCCGATGCGGAAGCCTCGACGACAGACAATGCCGAGGCCTGGTTCCTGGCGCATTCGGCCGGCAGCGCGCCGTTCGTGCTGAAATCCTATGAGCCCAATTCGGAGCTGCGGCTGGCACGCAACGACAAATACTGGCGCACGGCGCCGGCGCTGAGCGAAGTCGTCATCCGCCAGACCAAGGATGCGGTGGCGCAGGCGCAGATGCTGCAGAGCGGCACCGCCGACATCGCCATGCAGATCGACCCGGATACGGCCAAGACGATGACGGGCAGCGACGTGAAGATCGAGACCGTGCCGTCCTACAACTTCATCTATGTAGCGCTGTCGCCGGGCGCCAAGGCCAACAAGGTTCCGCTGACGCCCGAAGTGCGCGAGGCGATCTCGCTCGGCCTCGACCGTCCGAGCATCCTCGACTTCACCATCGGCTCCGAGGGCCAGTTGATCAGTGCGCCGATCCCGCTCGGCTTCCCCGGCGGTTCGGGCTTCGAGGCGCAGCCCTATGACGTCGCCAAGGCAAAGGAACTTCTGGCCAAGGCCGGACACGCCGACGGCTTCGAGATGGAAGCGGCGTTTCCCGGCATGAACGTCTACGGCGTCGACCTGTCGCTTCTGATGCAGAAGGTTCAGCAGGATCTGGCCAAGATCAACATCAAGCTCGATCTGCAGCCGATCCCCTTCGCCAACTGGCGCGAACGCGTCAATGGCGACGGCATCCCGATGACCGCGGTGTTCTACGCGCCGGACTATTACGGCACCTCGCAATACATCGATTATTTCGCCATGACCAAGGGCAGCCCGTGGGCACGCCGCGCCGGCGCGGAGCGCGACCCGTCGGTGCTCAACCCAAAGGAAGCGGATATCTACAAGGCAGCCCTCGCGGCGAGCGGCGACGAGGCTGCCAAGCTGTGGCACCAGGCCGGCGAGGAGATGATCAAGGACAGGATCATCCTGCCGCTGATCAGCCCGAACCTGATCCTGGCCTACAAGTCGGACGTCAAGGGCGTGCGCTACAGCGCCTGCTGCAACCTGCCGCTGGCGGAACTCAGCCACTGAGCGAAAGATGCGGGAGGCGGCCTGACGCCTCCCGTTTTCTCATCCTGGACGATCAGCAAATCCTGTTCTTCCAGCGCCAAACTCAATATATGATATATCAATGTACGGAGACCTCGCTATGCCTTCCCTGATCAACTCCAAGGACCAGTTGCTGCGCGAGCGTGCGGCCTCGGTCATTCCGGGCGGCATGTGGGGACACATGGCGACGCGCTATCTCGGCTCCGCCTATCCGCAGTTCTTCGAGCGCGCCGACGGCTGCCGGGTCTGGGACGTCGATGGGCGCGAATACATCGACCTGATGTGCAGTTGGGGGCCCAACATCCTCGGCCACCATCACCAGGCCGTCGAACAGGCAGCCGAGAAGCAACGTCGCCTGGGCGATGCGATGAACGGCCCGGGTGAAGTTCTGGTCGAGCTGGCGGAGTTGCTGGTCAAGACCGTCGCGCATGCCGACTGGGCAATGCTGCAGAAGAACGGCACCGACGCCACCACGGCCTGCGTGACAATCGCGCGTGCCGGCACCGGCCGGCGCAAGGTGCTGGTCGCGCGCGGCTCCTATCACGGCGCCGTGCCGTGGTGCACGCCTTCGCTCGCCGGCGTCACCGCCGAGGACCGCGCCCATCTCATCCATTTCGACTACAATGACGTTGCCGGCCTTGAGGCAGCCGTCGAGCAGGCCGGCAGCGATCTTGCCGCCGTCATCGTCACAGCTTTCCGCCACGACATCGCCCGAGATCAGGAATTGCCGACAGCCGCCTTCGCCAGACGGGCGCGCGAACTGACTACCGCCGCCGACGCGGCACTGATCGTCGACGATGTCAGGGCCGGCTTCCGCATCGACCTCGCCGGCAGCTGGGAGCCGCTCGGCGTACGGCCGGACCTTTCCGCCTTCTCGAAGGCTATCGCCAATGGTTATCCGCTGGCCGCCATCACCGGCACCGACCGGTTTCGCGAGGCCGCGACCAAGATCTATGTGACGGGTTCGTTCTGGTACGGCGCCGTCGCCATGGCCGCCGCGATCGCCACCATCAGCACGCTGCGCGATACCGACGCCATTGCCCGCATGACCGAAGCCGGCGACAGGCTGCGCTCAGGCCTCGACGCGGCAGCGAAGAAGCATGGCCTGTCGTTGCGCCAGACCGGTCCGGTGTCGATGCCGATGGTGCTGTTCGACGACGATGCCGAGTTCAAGCTGGCCAATGCCTTCTGCTCGGCCGCCTTGCGCGAAGGCGCCTATTTCCATCCCCGGCACAACATGTTCCTGAGCGCCGCGCACACCGCAAAAGACATAGATCTCGCCCTGCAGGCTGCCGATGCGGGCATGGCTGCCGCGGCGCAGGTGGCGTGACCGGCGCCGATGCGGTTCGGAGAAAAAGTTCGTTCAACCGGCGGCCGACACCAGTCGGCCGTTCTGCGCCGCGCGGCGCAGTTCCTCGGGCGTGACCGCACCGTCGTTCAGCCGCTCGAGCACCTTGACCAACAGGCGGCCGCCTTCGATCATGTCCTGCTGAATGCCCTTGCGCACGCCGTTCTCGTCACGGGCGCGCAGCGCGTCGAGAATATCGAGATGCCGGTGGCGGCCGTCATAGGTCGGCCTCGCGTGCGGGTATTGATAGTTCACCAGCGGTCCGTTGCGCAGCCAGATGCCCTCGATGATGGCCAGCAACTCCGGCATTTGCGCCGCCTGGTAGATCGAGTGATGGAATTCCCAATTGTCGCGGACGGCTTCGAACCAGCGGCCATTGTCCTCGTTGGCAATCAGCTTGTCATGCACCGCGGCCAGACGGTCGATCTCGCGCGGCTCGATGCGCGTCGTTGCCGCGGCACCCGCCATGCCTTCGAGATGCAGCCGGATGCTCCGCAGTTCCAGATACTGGGCCAGCGACAACTGGGCGACGGTGATCGAACGGCCCGCCTCCATCTCCAGGCCTTTTTCGCGCACCAGCTGCATCAGCGCCTCGCGCACTGGTGTCTCAGACACCTGAAGGCTGGCGGCGAGGTCGCGGATCTTGAAGCGATGGCCCGGCCAGAAACGGCCTTCCATCATGGCGCGGCGAAGCTCCTCGTAGACACGCGTCGTCAGATTGTCGCGCGCGATCGGCGCGATAGAAGCAGTCACATCCGCTCTCCGTTCTTGCAGTCGCGCAGGCGGCGCCTGCGTCGCGTGGGCTGTGTATATGATACCACGAATGGCCTGACCACCGACATGAGACAAGCCGCCCCGAAACCGGCAGACATGAGACGGGTAGCATGACCAGGTCGATGCCTTCCCTGCTGTTCGGCGCCATTGCCGACGATCTGACCGGCGGCACCGAGCTGGCGTCGATGCTGGTCGCGCGCGGCATTCCAACAGGATGCACGGTCGGACTGAGTGCGCCGATCCCATCAGGCAATCTTGCCCACGTGATCCTGCTGAAGACCCGCGTCATCGCGGCCAGCGATGCGGTGCGCCAGGTGCTGGAGGCCGCGGACCGGCTGGTTGCAGCGGGCGCGCGGCAGATCTTCTTCAAATACTGCGCTACCTTCGATTCCACGCCCGCCGGCAATATCGGCCCTTGCGCCGAGGCGCTGCTCGAGCGGCTTGGCGGCGGCGTCACGCTGTTCACCCCGGCGCTCTGCGAAACCGGCCGCACCGTTTATCAAGGGCATATGTTCGGTGGCGTCCAGTTGCTGGCAGAGTCGCCCAAGCGATTCGATCCGCTGACGCCGATGACCGATTCCAATCTGGTTCGCGTGCTGCAGACGCAGAGCAAGGGCAAGGCAGGGCTGGTGCCCTATCTCATTGTCGATGCCGGCGCCGTGGCGATCCGCAACGCCATACGAGAGCACAGTGCGCGCGGCGAGACGCTGCTGGTCACCGACACGGTCCGCGAGCGCGACCTGGCGGCGATCGCGGAAGCCGCCTTCGACCTGCCGCTGATGACCGGCAATTCCTCGGTCGCGGCGCATCTGCCGCCGGCCTGGCTGGCGCATGGGCTGGTGAATTCAGGCGACCTCGTTGCCGCCAGCCTGCCGGCCGTAAACGGCCCAGCGGCGGTGCTGGCCGGCAGCGTCGCCGATCGCACCATCGAACAGCTCGAGCGTTTTGCGCAGAACAATCCAATGCTGACGATCGATCTTGCCAGCGCCTTCGCCGGCGCCGATGTCATGGCCGAAGCGCGTGCCTTCGCCCAGCGGCATTTGCCCGGCACGATGATCGCCATTGCCACGACAGCGCCGCAAGCGACGGTCGAAGCGCTGCAGCAGGCGCACGGCCGCGATGTGGTGGCAGCAAGGGCGGAAGAGATCCTGGCCGGGATTGCACAGATTCTGGTGCGTGAACTCGGCGTCCGCCGGCTCGTCGTCGCCGGCGGCGAGACAGCCGGTTCGGTGGTCAAGGCGCTCGGCATCGACCGGATCGCCATGGGCGCCTATGAGGGCCCGGGACTGTCGCGCGCCATCGCCCACCTCCCCGACCTGCCATCCGATCCGCTGGCGCTGATGCTGAAATCGGGAAAGCTCGGCGGCCCGGATATTTTCGCCGACGTCCTGCAAGACATGACACGGGCGACCACCGTCGCGCCGGCGATCGATATATGGCCACCGGCAAAACCTGTCATGCGGCCAACCACAGGAAAGGCATCGTGATGGATACCGAGACTGCACGCGCCAGCCTGATCACCGCGACGCAGACGCTGGACGCTAGTGGGATGAATGTCGGCACCACCGGAAACATCAGCGTGCGCACGACAGCCGGCATGCTGATCACGCCGACGGGAATAGCCACGAGCGCCTTGCGGCCGGAGCAGATGGTGGCGATGCAGCTCGATGGAGCCTGGGACGGTGCGTTCAGGCCATCGAGCGAATGGGAAATGCACGCCGAGATCTACAAGGCCTTTCCCGAGGCCGGCGCCGTCGTCCATGCCCATCCCGACCATTGCGTGGCGCTATCGTGCCTGCGCGAGGGACTGCCGCTGTTCCATTACATGGTCGCGGGTTTCGGTGGCGATGATGTGCGCTGTTCGGACTATGCGCTGTTCGCGTCAAGCGACCTGGCCAAGGTTGCCGTCGTCGCGCTCAAGGACAGGTCGGCCTGCCTGCTCGCCAATCATGGCATGATCGCTTTCGGCGGCGATCTCGACATGGCGCTCATCCGCACCATCAAGCTCGAAACCTTGGCGCGGCAATATCTGCTGGCGCGCAGCGCCGGCACGCCGGTGCTCATCGAGGGCAGCGAACTCGCCGCCATTCGCGGGCGCTACAAGAGCTACGGCCAGCAGAAATAACCGGCCGAGCAATTCCAGGAAAAGTGTGAAGCGGTTTTCCCGGGAAAACCGCATAGCGCTTTCCCTTGGGAATAGCGCCAAAACAAGGAACGGCTCTTCGCGCTCTTGAAGTAGAGAACCACTCAGTCGATCCCACAAATGCGACGAGGGCTGTCACGCTCCGTGAAAGATCAGGCGGGGATCGGTTCGGCGGCAGGCGCATAGACGCTGACAGCCCCAGTGCCGACCAACTGGTAGATGGTCTCGGCGCTGTAGCCGAGCACGTCGGCCAGCACGGCAGCTGTGTCCTGGCCCAGCATCGGTGGCGCGGTGAAGTCGGCGGTCAACTGCGCGGCAAGTCCCTGCGCCGGGCGCACCATGGCGACGGAACCGAGATGCGGATGCGGCAAGGTCTGAACGAGGCCACGTTCGCGCACATTGGGACTATCGAAGACTTCCGGTATCGATTTTACCGTGCCGGCCGGCACGCTGGCGGCGGCACAGGCCGACATCCAGTGATCACGCGGCTTGGTCTTGAAGACGGCGGTGAGGTGCGGGATCAGCGCCTCGCGGTTGGTGGCGCGCGCCCCTGCCTTGATGAAGCGCGCATCCCCAGCCAGATGTGGCAGATCAACGACCTTCTCGCACAGCGCCGCGAACTGGCGGTCATTGCCGACCGCCAGCGCAAAGCTGCCATCGGAGGCTTGGAATATCTGATAGGGAACGACCGTCGGATGGGCATTGCCGTATCGGGCGACCTCTCGGCCGGTGTTGAGATAACCGCTGCCGACATTGATCAGCAGGCTGAGCGCGCAGTCGATCAGCGACAGGTCGAGGAACTGCCCCTTGCCGGTCGTCGTTCGCTCGAAAAGCGCTGCCAGGATCGACTGCGTGGCGACCATGCCGCAGACGATGTCGGTGATGGCGACGCCGACACGCATCGGCTCGCCATTGCTCTCGCCAGTGATGGCCATCAGGCCGCTTTCGGCCTGCATGACGAAATCATAGCCGGGCCGTCCGGCATCGGGGCCGGTCTGGCCGTAACCGGAGATCGAGCAATAGATCAGCCGTGGGTTTGAGGTACTGAGCTCCTTGAAACCAACGCCAAGGCGATCGGCGGTGCCGGAGCGGAAATTCTCGACGACGATGTCGGCCTTCGCCGCCAGCTCGCGCACGATGGCCAGCCCCTGCGGGCTCTTCATGTCGAGCACGATGCTCTGCTTGCCGCGATTGGCGCAGAGATAGTAGGTCGAGACACCCTTGTAGCTCGGCACCGACCACGCCCTGGTGTCATCGCCGCCGTCGATGTTCTCGATCTTCCAGACTTCGGCGCCGAGATCGGCCAAGCTCATCGTCGCCCACGGACCGGCCAGCACGCGCGAAAGATCGAGAACCTTGATGCCTTCGAGCGGCAGGCGCCCACGGCCCGCCGTGCTGGCATCGTCAGTTTGGGCTTCAGTCACGATAATATCCTTCGTGGGTACAGCAATCGTGAGGACCGGTCAGACAGCCTTTAAAGTGTTGACCGGCTCCGGGAAATGACAGGCGACCCGATGCGAACCGCCAGGCGGATCGAGCGGCGGTTCGACGGCAGCGCAGATCGCCTGCGCCTTGAAGCAGCGCGTGCGGAAGCGGCAGCCTGACGGCGGGTTGAGCGGGCTCGGCACGTCACCGGTCAGCACGATGCGCTCGCGCCTGCGCTCCTTCTCGGGATTGGCGAGCGGCACCGCCGACAGCAGCGCCTGCGTGTAGGGATGCAGCGCACTGGAATAGAGCTCGGCCGCGGGCGCGATCTCGACGATCTTGCCGAGATACATCACCGCGACCTGGTGCGAGATGTGGCGCACGACGGACAGATCATGGGCGATGAACAGATAGGAGGTGCCGAAGGATTGCTGAATATCCCTAAGCAAATTGAGCACGCCAGCCTGCACCGAAACGTCGAGCGCCGAAACCGGTTCGTCGAGGATCACCACTTGCGGGTTGAGGGCCAGCGCGCGGGCGATGACCACACGCTGGCGCTGGCCGCCGGACAGCTCGTGCGGATAGCGCTTGCCGTGATCGGGATTGAGCCGGACGAGTTCGAGCAGTTCGGCGACGCGCGCGCGGCGGTCGGCCGCCGACATGTCGCTCATGCGCAGCGGCTCGGCGATGTTGTCGGCGATGCGCATGCGCGGATGCAGCGACCCGTACGGATCCTGGAAGACCAGCTGGATGTAGCGCCGCATCAGGCGCATGTCTTCGTGATTGAGCGCGAGCAGGTTCTGGCCCCGGAACCAGCTTTCGCCGCTGGTCGGCTCGATCAGCCGCATCAGGCAGCGCCCGAGGGTCGACTTGCCGCAACCGGATTCACCGACGAGGCCCAGCGTTTCGCCGGGGGCTACGTCGAACGAGACATCAGCGACCGCACGGACATGGGCAACGGCACGGTCGAAGACGAGGCCGCCGCGAACCGGAAAGTCCTTGACGAGATGGCGTACCGAAAGCGCTGCCGCCGGCTTGGTTTCGACTTGAATTTGCTCCGCTGCGCTCATGGGCTCACGCTTCCATTGTCCAGGCTGGCCGCCACCAGCGCAGCGCTGTGGAAGGGCGGCAAGGTCGTCGCGAAATGGCAGGCCGAGAACCGGCCGCCAATATCGTGCAAAGGCGGATCCTCGGTCCGGCAGCGTGCCTCGGCATAGATGCAGCGCGGATGGAAGGCGCAGCCGCCCGGCAAGCGGCCAAGTGCGGGCGGCGAACCGTCGATCGAGAACAGCCGCTCGCGGCTTTCCTCGAGGTTGGGGATCGAGGCAATGAGGCCGCGCGTGTAGGGATGGCGCGGGTCGGCGAACAGCTCGGACACGCCAGCCTGTTCGACGACGCGGCCGGAATAGACGACCGCGACGCGGTCGGCATGACCGGCGACGACGCCGAGATCATGGGTAATCAGCACCAGGCCAAGGCCGAGCCGCTCCTGCAGCGAACGCAGCACCGACAGGATCTGCGCCTGCACCGTGACATCGAGCGCCGTGGTCGGTTCGTCGGCGATTAGCAAATCGGGATCGTTGGCGACGGCCATGGCTATGACCGCGCGCTGGCGCATGCCGCCGGAGAATTCATGCGGATACTGGTTCACCCGGCGCTCCGGCTGCGGGATCGCCACCAGATTGAGCAATTCCACCGCGCGCGCCATGGCCTGTTTGCGGGTGACGCGCTGATGCAGCCTGACCGCCTCGGCGATCTGGGCGCCGACAGTCATCACCGGGTTTAGCGAGGACAGCGGGTCCTGAAAAATCATGGCTATCCGCGCGCCCCTGATCTTGCGCATTTCGCGTGACGATTTGCCGACCAGTTCGTCGCCGTTGAAGCGGACCGAACCGGTGACCACCGCATTCTTCGACGTCAGGCCGAGCGCGGCGAGCATGCCAACGGACTTGCCCGAGCCGGACTCCCCGACAATGCCGACCACTTCGCCCTTGGCGACGTCGAGGTCGATGCCGCGCACCGCTTCGAACTGATCGCCTGCCCGTCGGAAGCCTACCCGCAGGCCGCGTATGGACAGCAGCGGCTCACCTCTGCCCGCCTTGTCGACTGCGCCCGGTGGCGCTGAAGATATCTGTGCGCTCATCGCTTAATCCGACCTTGGATCGAGAATGTCGCGCAAGCCGTCGCCGATGAAGTTGAAGCCGAGCACGATGGTGAGGATGGCGACGCCGGGACCGAAGGCGATCCACCATTGGTAGAAATGGACGGCGCCATCGGAGATCATCGACCCCCATTCAGGCGTCGGCGGCGTGGCGCCGAGCCCGATGAAGCTGAGCGACGCGGCAAGCAGCACGACCTGGCCGAGATCCATGGTCGCGCTGATCAGCACCGGGGTCCAGCAAAGCGGCAATATGTGCGTGAACAGCACGCGTCGAGGCCTGGCGCCGGCAGCGATCGCCGCCTCGACATGCTCGCGCTCCTTCACCTCCAGCACCTGCGCCCGCATCAGCCGGGCGTAGACCGGCCACCAGACCAGCACCATGGCGATGGCGGCATTGCCGAGGCCGGGGCCGAGCGACGCCGCGACGGCCATGGCCAGCAGCATCGGCGGAAAGGACAGAGTGACGTCGACAAGCCGCATAATCGCCGCGCCGGTCAGGCCGCCGACGAAGCCGGAAATGGCGCCGAGCAGCGAGCCGATGATCACAGCGGAGACGACGACCAGTACCGCGATAGGCAGCGAATGCGCGGCCCCGTGCAGAGTGCGGGCCAGCACATCGCGCCCGAGTGCGTCGGTGCCCAGCCAGTGCGCCCAGCTCGGCGGCTGCAGCCGGCGCGCCACCATTTCGAGCGGATCGAACTGCACGACCAGATTGGCGAACACGGTCATGAACAGCCAAAACAGGATGACGATCGTGCCGATGACCAAAGGCGCGGTCAGCCATTCGGGAACCGTCGAGGAGCGGGACTTGGTGACGACGACTGCCATCAGCTTAATCTCACCCGCGGATTGGCCACGACATAGAGTATGTCGGTGATGAGGTTGGTGACCAGGAAGGCGAGGCCGCCAACGATGGTAACGCCGATGATTGCCGGGAAGTCGAGCGCGCGCGCCGCCTCGACGGCATAGGAACCCATGCCCGGCCAGGAGAAGATGGTCTCGGTCAGCACCGCGCCGGTGATCAGATAGGCGAAGGAGTAGCCGATGACGGTCAAGGTCGGCACCATGGTGTTGCGCAGCGCGTGGACAATGACGACGCGGAATTCGCTCGCCCCCTTGGCGCGCGCGGTGAGCACGAACTCGCGGCTCATCACATCCAGCATGTTGGCGCGCACCAGCCGCGATATGGTGCCCGAAACCGTCCAGCCGAGCACGAAGGCCGGCAGAAGCAGGTGCCAGAGCGCGTCCTTGAGGACGGTCCAGTCGCCAGCCAGAAGCGAATCGATGGTCAGGAAGCCCGTGATGCCGGGCGGCAATGCCAGGCGGGCATCGACCCTGCCCGGCCCCGGCAGCCAGTTCAGCATGACGGAGAAGATGAACAACAGGCCGAGCCCCGACCAGAACACCGGCAGCGAAGAGCCGAACAAGGCGAACAGCCGCGCGCCATGGTCAATCAGGCTGTTGCGGAAATAGGCGGCTAGCACACCAAGCACAATGCCGAGCGTGGTGCCGAAGATCATCGCAGCGCAAACCAGTTCGAGCGTTGCCGGCAAGCGGTAGAGAATGTCGGTGCCGACATTGCGCTTGGTGATGAACGAGGTGCCAAGATCGCCGCTCAGCAGATTACTGAGATATATCATATAGCGTTCCGGCAAAGGACGATCGAGACCCCAGCGCGCCTTGGCGGCGGCCACCACTTCGGGGTTGCTCATCTGCTGTTCGGCGACAATCGCGGTCAGCGGATCGCCCTTGGTCACCGTGGTGATCAGGAAGGCAATGGTGACGATGCCGAGCACCAGAAACGGCATGGCGATAAGCCGGCGCAAAATATAGCGAGACACGTGGCTACCTTCACAAGGAGGGGCTTCGTAAGATGGCACAAGGCGCTTGGAGATGCCATCGAGGGAAGCATATTGACAGTGGGTGAAAGCGCCTGTCAATATAAATGGAATTTAATTTCACTTTTGAGACAGCGCCGGCGACACCGGCCCGACAGGCGGACGACGACGCCAGAAAGACCTCAGCGTGCGCAAGCGAGTCACCAGGGACGAGACGGAGCTTGAAGTCGAAGGCGCGCAGCTTTCGTCGTCGCTGGTGCGCGGGCTCGGCATCCTGCGCGCTTTCCGCCCGGGCGATGCCTCACTCGGCAATCAGGACATCATTGCCCGCACCGGCCTGCCCAAGGCCACGGTTTCCCGCATCACCTATACGCTAAGCGCGCTCGGCTATCTCCTCTACGACAAGGACCTTGGCCGCTACAGCCTGGGACCAGCCACCGTGGCGCTGGGTTATTCGGCACTGAGTTCCAGTGCGGTTGTCCACGTCGCCCGGCCGCTGATGCAGCCGCTGGCCGATTTGACGGGGGCGGCGGTGGCGCTCGGCACCCGCGACAGCCTCAACATGGTCTATCTCGCCAACTGCCGGTCGGAGAGCCTTGTCACGCTGCGCCTCAACCCGGGCTCCTATCTGCCGATCTGGAAGACATCGATGGGGCTGGCCTATGCGGCGGCACTTTCATCCGAGGAGCGTGCCAGCCTTGTGGGGGCTTTGCAGGAGGCCGAGCCGGACAGGGCGGCGATGATCGCGGCGGCGATCGACGATGCGATCGCCCAGTATGCCGACAAGGGCTATGTGACGTCGTTCGGCGCCTGGCACAGCTACATCCATGCAGTCGGCGTGCCGTTCCGTCCGAGTGACGGCTCGCCGCTGGTTGCCATCACCTGCGGCGGCATCGGCGAGATCATCACGGAAGAGCGCGCGCATGCCGAGATCGGACCGGCGCTGGTGGCGATGGTGAAGGCGCTGGGCAGAGAGCTCGAGGGACATGCCGGGTAACGGGATTGGCCCAGACGATCGGCCTCGCATGCCGGCTTGAACTTGCCTGATGGTGACCGCACAGTCGCCGTCGATGGTATGGCGGTCGCGCGTGGTTGGCGTCCATCGGGTTCAGGTGACGGGGGGAGAATCAGATGCCGATGAATTTTGCAGGACGGTTCAGCGGTCGAGCGGCGGTGATCACCGGCGGCGCATCGGGCATCGGTCTGGCAGTGGCTCAGAGGATTGTCGAAGAGGGCGGACGGGTTTCAGTCTGGGATCGCGATCCGGCTCAGATCGAACAGGCCAAGGCTACCCTTCCCGGCCTCCACGGTGTTGCCATCGACGTCGCCAATGCGGCCGGTGTGGAACGCGCCAAGCAGTCGGCGATCGAAGCGCTTGGTGGTGTCGACATCCTGGTCACCAGTGCGGCGATCACCGGACCCAACATGACGACCTGGAATTACTCGGTCGAAGATTGGCAGAAGGTCATCGACATCAACATCAATGGCGTCTTCTATTGCAACAAGGCGCTTGTCCCGCACATGCTCGAGCGCAACTATGGCCGCATCGTCAACATCGCTTCGATCGCCGGCAAGGAAGGCAATCCCAACGCTTCGGCCTACAGCACCTCGAAGGCCGCGGTGATCGGCCTGACCAAGTCGCTCGGTAAGGAGTTGGCCAAGACCAAGGTGACGGTCAATTGCGTCACACCGGCGGCCGTGCGCACCGCGATCTTCAGGCAGATGAGCCAGGAGCACATCGACTTCATGCTGTCCAAGATACCGATGGCGCGCTTCGGCGAGGTCGACGAGGTGGCGGCGCTGATCTGCTGGATCGCCTCGGAAGAGTGTTCGTTCACGACCGCCGCCGTGTTCGACGTTTCCGGCGGCCGCGCCACCTACTGAGGCAGGACGCATCTCAATTCCGCGTGACGACGCAACGAACTGGAGCGTAGGGGCGTATAGTCCAGACGTCGAATCGACGTTGACGCAACAAAGCTATGCGGGAAAGCTATGACGCGGCATGACAGTTCAGCATGCGTGATGACCTGCCGGCGCGGGGCAACTGGTTGGCGGTTGACGGACGCTGCAGCCATCCGGCGGGAGCTTGCTTCTTTTGCTTAGGGCCGAGCCTTGCGCGCTGTCCGACGACGAGCTTCTGGACCGCTATCAGCGCGCCGCCTTCGACTATTTCCTCGAGAACGTGAACCCCGAAAACGGATTGGTCGCCGACACCTCGCGGCCGAATTCGCCGGCCAGCATCGCTGTCGTCGGCTTCGCGCTGTCCAGCTATCCGGTCGGCGTCGAGCGCGGCTGGATGGCGCGCGATGCCGCCGCGAAGCTGACGCTGGCCGCGTTGCGTTTCTTCTCGGCCGGCTCGCAAGGCAATGGCGAGGAGGTCACCGGCCACAAGGGTTTCTACTACCATTTCCTCGACATGCGGACCGGCCTGCGCGTCTGGCGCTGCGAACTGTCGATGGTGGATACGGCATTGCTGATATCGGGCATGCTGGTGGCGGGCGCCTATTTCTCCGGTGATGATGACGAGGAAGCCGAAATCCGCCAACTGGCCGAGGCGCTCTACCGGCGCGTCGACTGGCGGTGGGCACAAGGCTCAAGCCCGACCTTGCGACAAGGCTGGAAGCCGAGGAGCGGCTTTCTCCACTATGGCTGGGAGGGCTACAACGAAGCCACGATCCTCTACGTCCTGTCGATGGCCTCGCCCGACAGCCCGACCTCGGACAACAGCTACGAGGGCTGGACGGCGACCTATCAGTGGGAGAACATTTACGGCTACGACGTGCTGTATGGCGGTCCGCTGTTCATGCACCAGTTCTCGCATGCCTGGATCGATTTCGCCGGCATCCGCGACGCCTTCATGCGCGAGAAGAACTCGGACTATTTCGAAAACAGCCGCCGCTCGACCTATCTGCATCGCGACTATGCACGCCACAACCCTTACGGCTATGGCGGCTACGACGAGAACCTTTGGGGTCTTTCGGCGGGCGACGGGCCAGGCGGTTTTCGCACCAGCGTGGAGCGACAGCGCCGGCGGTTTTCCGGCTATGCCGCGCGCGGCGCGCCGTTCGGGCCCGATGACGGGACGATCGCGCCTTGGTCCTATCCGGCATCACTGCCTTTCGCCCCGGAGATCTGCCTGGCGGCGTTGCGCCATCTCGGTGATCGCTACCCCGAGGTGATCGACAATTTCCGACTGCCGAGCGGTTTCAATCCGACATTGGCGAACCGACGTAAATTCGGGAGGCACGGCTGGGTGTCGGAAGGCCACTATGGGCTGGATCAAGGCATCGTGGTGATGATGATCGAGAACCATCGGTCAGGGTTGATCTGGAGACTGATGCGGTCAAATCAACACATCCGCAACGGCTTGCGCAAGGCCGGATTCAATGGCGGCTGGCTGTCTCAGCCGGCAAGCCCGGCGTCGGGTGGCGGCGATGTCGCGTGACCGGACCAGGGCTGCCGCCTTTCCTGTCGATCACAACGACATTGAGCTGATCAAGGGCGCCCATCCGCCGCACCGGAAGAACCCGCAGCCGGACGGTCCCTACAACCTCGTCGTCATCGGTGCCGGACCGGCTGGACTGACCGCCGCCTACGAAGCGGCCGGCCTCGGCGCAAAGGTCGCGCTCATCGAGCGCAACCTGATCGGCGGAACTTGCGTCAATGTCGGCTGCATCCCGTCGAAGTCGATCATCCGCACCGCAAGGCTTTATGCCGACATGCGCGACGCCGAGAATTTCGGCGGCGACATGCCGGACCGTCTTCACGTCAACTTTCAGCGCGCCATGACGCGGATGCGGCAGATCCGGCAGCGGATCAGCCGCGCCGATGCCGCCGATAGCCTGATTGCCGAAGGCATCGACCTTTATTTCGGTGAAGCGCGGTTTTCCGGAAGGGACGCTGTCACGGTCGCCGGACAAACCTTGCGTTTCAGAAAGGCGCTGATCGCGACAGGCGCGCGCCCGAGGCTGCCGACGATCTCGGGGCTTGCCGACGCCGGCTATCTCAGCAACGAGACCATGTTCGATCTCACGGAGTGCCCGAAGCGGCTTCTGGTCATCGGCGGCGGACCACTCGGTTGCGAAGCGGCGCAGGCCTTCTGCCTGCTGGGCGCGAAGGTCATCCAGGCGCAGCGCGAACCGATGTTCCTGCCCGGTGAGGAACGCGATGCCGCCCAAATTCTTTCGTACGCGCTGGCGCGCGAAGGTGTCGAGGTTCGCCTCAACACCGAGGTGGTGGCGGTACGAACGGAAGGCGGCAAGAAGCTCGCCGACCTGGTGTGCGACGACATCACGACAACGATTTCCGTCGACGAGATCATCACCGGCATCGACCGATCGCCCAATGTCGACGGTCTCGACCTGGAGAACGCCGGGGTGGCATATGATGCCGACGGCATCAAGGTGGACGATTATCTCCGAACCGCCAATCCACGCATCTATGCGGCGGGCGACGTCTGCCTCGCCTACAAATTCACCCATACCGCCGAGGCGACAGCCCGCATGGTCGTGCGCAATGCCCTGTTTCTCGGACGCAGGAAACTGAGCGAACTGGTCATTCCGTGGTGCACCTATACCGATCCGGAGATCGCCCATGTCGGCCTCTATCCGGCGGAGGCGCGCCAGAGCGGCATTCCGGTCAAGACCTATACGGTGCTGATGCACGATGTCGCCCGTGCGGTGATGGACGGCGAGGAGGAGGGTTTTGTCAAAATCCACGTCAGGGAGGGGTCCGACCGCATCCTGGGCGCCACGGTCGTCGCCAGCCATGCCGGCGAGATGATCAATGCGGTGTCGCTGGCGATCAAATCGGGCATGAGATTGCGGGCGCTGGCCGACGTCATCCATCCATTCCCGACGCAGGCGCAAGGCATCAAGATGGCCGGTGACGCCTATCGGCGGACAAGGCTCACCTCATCATGGAAGCATCTGGCGGGCCGCTGGTTGGCGTGGTCCAGGCGATGGTGACATTCGGCAGGGCGCGCAGCTGGTGCATCTGACATTCAGCGACGATGCGGCGCTTGACGAAAGCGGCGTTCGGCTGAACAAGTCGAAGCCGATTGTTGTGGTTTTGGGGCCGTCGCGCATGTCGTCTGGAATGAAGCCTCCGGCGCAAAGCCCAGAGCGTCCGCTTTGAAACCCGCGGACGCACAACCGCTCGACGCTGCCTCCGCGGCGAAAGCCGGGCGACGTGTGCTGGTTGTGTCCCACGATCCGGCCTTTCCGCCGATCTCCGGCGCGGATTTGCGGAACTACCGCAATGCTGAGTCTGCTGCGCAATTCGGCCCGGTCTGCCTGGTGTCTGTGCTGCCGCAGGCGACGGAAACAACCGATCCGTCGATCCGCACCGAAGCCTTGTCGATCAAGGGAGAGGCCCGCTCCGCTTCGATCGGGTGGTGGCGCATAAGGACGGAGCGTCGCATCTCGCGCGTCGCCTTGACGCGGCTGGAGGCACTGGTTCGGGACTTCCGCCCCGATACGGTGCTGATCGAGGGCATCGGCCTGTTCAAGCTGCTGCGGCCTTTGCGGGCATTGACGAAACATCTCATCCTCGACATGCACAACGTCGAGTCCGACTTGGCGGGGCAGTTGCGGCACGTCGATGTGAAGCGGCCTGCGGTGGCGACGATCAGCGCGGGCATCAGGCGTCTCGAGAGAAAAGCGATTGCCCTTGTCGACCGGGTCTGGGTCTGCTCGAGCCAGGATCGAGAGCGGTTGATGGCGCTTTCCCGGCATAAGTTGCCGATCGATGTCGTTCCAAACGGAATTCCGCACGCCGGGCACAGCCCCGAAACGCTGCCCGCCGAGCCCGGATCCGGCGAAAGCTTTCCGGTGATCCTGTTCGTCGGCCATCTCGGCTATCCGCCAAACGTCGACGCCGTCCAGAGATTAGCCGGCTCCATACTTACGCGCATCCGACTGGCCTTGCCGACCGCGACATTGATTCTCGCTGGGCGCAACCCGACAACGGCCGTGCAAGCGCTGGCAGGATTGCGGGGCGTGGAGCTTGTCGAAGACCCCGAAGACATGGCGCCGCTTCTTTCGAGAGCGCATCTCACCATCATCCCGCTTGCGGCAGGCGGCGGCACCCGCATCAAGATTTTGGAGGCGATGGCGTGGGGCGTGCCGGTGATCGCCACGCCTCTGGCGGCCGAGGGCCTGGATCTGGTCGACGGGGAGGAGCTGCTGCTGTCGGATACCGATGAAGGGCTTGCCGGAATGGCTGTCGGACTCTGCCTGGATGCCGACCGCAGGGCACGGCAGCGCATCCGCGCGCATCAAGCGGTTTGGGCAAGGTTCGGCCCAGAAGCCATCCGCAATGCTGTCCGCGGCGGGCTGGGGCTGGACGAGGCTGGCACATGATCCGTCCCTCCACCAGATATGGAGGAGCCACATCGTTCCACATCGCTTGCAGGAGCCCCGCTTCGCACCACGTCCAGCCGGAATTTCGTGGTCTGCCCTATCAGGATGCGTGCTGAAGCTCTTGCCGAATGGGGCCGAGATAGGTTTGCGGATGCAAGCGTCCCCAAACATGGCCCCGGTCGGTCAGATGCGCGACCTGCTCTATCCAGCGTCTCGGCGCATCGGGGTCCCTCACCTCATGCCAGTCGTCGACGATAATGACAGGCAGGCCCTGGTAGAGCGGGTCGAGCGGCGAGGTCCTGGTGACGACGATGCAGCCGAGATAAAACAGCTCCCATGTCCTATGGCAGTCCAGGCCATTGCCTTCGGTGGACAGCACGAGCGGGTATTGCGAGTATAGTTGCCAGATCGAGCGCTGGGAGACCCGTTTCGTCAGGAAATCGACATGCGGACATCCGCCCAGGGCATCAAGCAGTTCCCGGCGCTGCCTCGAGCCATTGCTGATGCTGAAATCAGAGAACAGCCTGGGCGGGCGGCGGTCCACATGATCCTGCCGGGCGCGTATGATTTCCAGTTGCTTCACAAGCCCTGCCGGCGTGGCAAGGGACCGAGGCGTGTGAAGATCGAGCCCGATCGGGAAAGGCTTCACTCTGGGGTGAGTGCCGTCACAATTCTGGCTGTACCAAGAGACCAGGAAAGGGTTGGCGAGAAGTTGGTCGACGGTGTCCTTCGCCAGATCCGACGGCACCGAAGCATCTCCGTCGGTCGTCAGCAGCGTGAACGGTGCCGTGATCGTCGGCAGCACGATCCTGACGAACGTGTCGAGGTCGCAGGTTTGCGCATCCCTGGACAAGGTGCTCAGGCGCAGCCAGACGATGCCATGCGCGCCGCTGTAATGTTGGCGGAAAAATGCCTCGCTCTGCGTCGATGCAGTTGGCGCGTTGCGATACCAGCGCGGCCCGGCGAAATCGCAGAAATGCCCGATGCCCTGCGACCACAGCACGGGCGGAACGTCAAGAAACCTTAGCGCCCTGGAATAGACGACTCTTTTGACAGCCCTTCGAAACCTGCCCATCGGCAACTCCTAGCGCGGATGCCAATAGCGTTGCAACGTACTGCCTGGCATATTCGCCTTGAGCCGAACCCGGGCTAAAAATTTCGAGCCGTCTGGCGGCGTCGCAACTGGCTGACGATCTCGCCGGCTGCAGTGCCGCGACCAACTCCCGGCACGGACAGAGGCACGCGGCGGTCTACAGACTTGATCGCGGCAAAGGTCGAAGTGCTTGCGGTTCAGCGCAAGACCGCACATCTCAATCGTGCAATTCCCGCGATATCGGCGGACCGAGGGAGAAATCGGAGAACGTTACCTCAAAGCCCTCGCGTTGCGGCGAACAGCACATCATGCCGATATCGACCGTCTTCGAGGTCGGGAAATAGGCAAGCCGCACAGGCTTCCAGTGGCCGTCGGAAGCATCGAGGTACTGGACGCGGATCGCCTCGGCGTGACGGGTGAACCGGATCCTGACGCCGTTCGGATCGGCATGAATGGCGACCAGCGACCAGTCTGACGTGTCGTTGGTGACGACAACGGAGAAATAGGCAAGGCCGTCGGTGTACTCGATACCGGCCTTGATCCAGTGCGTTTCGCTGAGCCGGACCATCAGCCCGGCCTGATCATAGAGGACTTCGTAGTCGCCTTTGACCGTGACTTCGGCGCTGAAATCGCCTTCGACCGGCCGGTGCAGGAAGTGGCCGTTGTCGCGCCAGAAACCGTAGAAGGTCTCGCGCCAGAAATCGGTCTCCTTACCGGTGCGCACACGAACGCTGTCGCCGTCGATAGAATGGTGCGGCGGCGGGTTAAGCCAGATCAGATCTTGCACTGTCATCCTTTCGCGCCGTCCAATCCAGATGTGCATGGCGGTGTTGCCGGCATGATCGGCAGTGACCGATCAGTCAGGCTGATCGGTCGACGGCCGATCAGCCTGCGAACGTATAGGCCGTCTTCACCGTGGTGTAGAACTCCGCCGCATAGTGGCCCTGCTCGCGCGGCCCATAGCTCGAACCCTTGCGGCCGCCGAAGGGAACATGGAAATCGACACCCGCCGTCGGCAGGTTGACCATCACCATTCCGGCCTCCGAATTGCGCTTGAAGTGCGTGGCATGCTTGAGGCTCGAGGTGCAGATGCCGGAGGTCAAGCCGAAGGGTGTGTCGTTGGCGACGGAAAGCGCCTCGTCATAGTCCTTGACGCGAATGACGCTGGCGACAGGTCCGAAAATCTCCTCGCGCGAACTGCGCATGGCATTGGTGGCCTCGGTCAGCAATGCCGGCTGCAGATAGAAGCCTGGCGTCTTGCGGTCGAGCCGCTCGCCGCCGAAGGCGAGCGTGGCACCTTCCCTGACGCCGATGGCGATATAGTCCTCGTCCTGCTTCAGCTGCGTCGCGTCGACGACAGGACCGATCTGGGTCTGCGCGTCGAGCGCATCGCCGATGACCAGTTTGCTCATGCGATCCTTGAGGGCATCGACGAAACGGTCATGGATGGCCTCAGTCACGATCAGCCTGGACGACGCGGTGCAGCGCTGGCCAGTCGAGAAGAAGGCGCCATTGAGCGCGCAATCGACGGCGATCGCAAGATCGGCATCGTCGAGCACGACCAGTGGGTTCTTGCCGCCCATTTCAAGCTGGAACTTGCGCATGTGTTCGATGCTTGCCGCGGCAACGCGCTTGCCGGTACCGACCGAGCCGGTGAAGCTGATGGCGTTGACGTCGGGACTGTCGAGCATCGCCTGACCGACGACCGAGCCCTTGCCCATGACGAGATTGAGCACGCCCTTTGGCAGGCCGGCGCGATGCAGGATGTCGACGATGGTCCAGGCGCTCTCGGGAACCAGTTCAGCCGGCTTGAAGACGACGGTGTTGCCGTGTGTCAGCGCCGGAGCGATCTTCCAGGCCGGAATGGCGATCGGAAAATTCCACGGCGTGATGATGCCAACCACGCCGACCGCCTCGCGCGTCATCTCCACGCCGACGCCCGGCCGCACGCTCGGCATGACCTCTCCGGTCAAACGCAACGTTTCGCCGGCAAAGAAATCGAATATCTGGGCGGCGCGAATGGTCTCGCCGATGCCTTCTGCCAGCGTCTTGCCTTCCTCACGCGCCAGGTTGCGGCCAATCTCGTCCTTGCGCGCCAGAATCTCGTCGGAGGCCTTTTTCAACACCGCGTGACGCGCCAGCGGACCGGAGCGGGACCAAGCCGGGAACGCTGCCTTGGCCGCGGCGATCGCCTGCTTGGCCTGTTCGACACCCGCCGAGGCATAATCGCCGACGATGTCACCGGTATCCGAGGGGTTGATGTTGCGCGAACCGGCGTTGCCGACCCACTCGCCATCGATGAGGTTCTTTCGAAACAGCGTCATATCGTATGTTCCTGCTTGTTGGCCGCGCGGGCATCTGTCTGAACTGGTATTTGCCAGACAATTGCCTCGCGGGAAAGCAAACAGTGAACCAGCAGCCGCGACAAAAATCCCCGCTTGCGCCGCGCGGATGGCGGGCGACGACAATGCCCCATCGAGCCTCGATGCAGCCAACAGCCACGATGCATCATTCGGCTTGGGGCCGATTTGGTCTGTACACAAATGTCCATAGCCTTGATTTGCCTGAGGCAGCGTGTCATGCGTCGTGTCGATGGCAGCTCTCGAAACGACGATTCAGCGCGCCGGCGCCACCGGGAATATCAAGGCCACTCGCGAAGACTGGCTGAAGCTTGCGCTTGAAACGTTGATCTCTGACGGTGTCGAACGCGTCCGCGTGCTGACGCTTGGACAGAAGCTCGATGTGTCGCGTTCCAGCTTCTACTGGTATTTCAAGAGCCGACAGGATCTGCTCGATCAATTGCTGGATTACTGGCGGCAGACCAACACCAGGTTCATCGTCGAACGGGCCAGGCGGCCTTCCGCGACCGTGATCCGCGGGGTGATGAGCATTTTCGAATGCTGGGTGGACGAAAAACTGTTCGATCCGCAGCTGGATTTCGCGATCAGGGCCTGGGCCCGCCGCTCGCCCGCCATCAGGCGCGCGCTCGACGAGGCCGACGAGGAGCGCGTCAACGCCATCCGCGACATGTTCATGCGCCACGGCTATGAGGAAGAAGACGCGTTCGTGCGAGCCCGTGTGCTGTATTTCATGCAGATCGGCTATTACTCGCTTGAGCTCAACGAGCCGATGAGCAGCCGCCTGCCTCACGTCGCCGGTTATCTGCGCAGCTTCACCGGCCAGGAGCCTCCGGAGGAGGATGTCGAAGACTTCTCGCGCTATGTCGAGAAAACGCTTTCGCGCAACCGATAGTACGGCCCGCTCGGCCCCCGCAGCTGGCGACTTCGCGGGCGCATCGGCCCAAATAGCAAGCACGTTTGCTGCCGACAGCAGCGGAGACGCCCCTCTGCCGCATCGGCGCAAAGCGGCGTCATGGACCGTTCATTCCGTCCTCCGCCAAGCTCTAGACACATATGTACAATACCGATAGGGTACGCCACACTGACTGGGTGGAGTGCGACAGGATGAAATCCCAATACAGGGCGATCGTCATCGGCGGCGGCGTGGTTGGAGCCTCGGTGCTCTATCACCTGGCGAAGTTCGGCTGGAGCGACGTCGCGCTTATCGAACGCGAGGTACTGACAGCGGGATCGAGCTGGCATGCGGCCGGCGGGTTCCATGCGCTGAACGCCGATCCCAACATCGCCGCCCTGCAGGCCTATACGATCGACCTGCTCTCCGAGGTCGAGAAGGAATCGGGCCAGAGCATCGGCATGCACATGACCGGCGGCATCTCGGTCGCCTCGGCGCCCGAGCGCTGGAAATGGCTCAAGGCCTCCTACCGCATCTTCCAGACCATGGGCATCGACGATGTCCACCTGGTCGGTGTCGATGAGATCAAGCAGCGCTGCCCGATCCTCAACACCGACGGCATGCTGGGAGGCCTCTATGCCGCGCGCGAGGGCCATATCGATCCCTCAGGCGTCGTGCACGCCTATGCCAAGGCAGCCAGGCTGCGCGGCGCCGACATCATCGAGCACAACCGGGTGCTGGAACTGAACCGCCGCGCCGATGGCGGCTGGGACGTGGTCACCGAGAAGGGCATGGTGATTGCCGAGCACGTCGTCAATGCCGGCGGACTGTGGGCCAAGCAGGTCGGCAGGATGGCCGGCATCGACCTGCCGGTATCGCCGATGGAACACCATTATCTCGTCACCGAGGCATTGCCCGAAATCCAGGCGCTGGACATGGAATTGCCGCTGATCGTCGATCTCGAAGGCTTCACCTACATGCGCCAGGAGCAGAAAGGCCTTCTGCTTGGTATCTATGAGGTCAACCACAAGCACTGGAACATGGACGGGGCGCCCTGGGACTACGGCATCGAACTGATCCAGGAAGATACCGACCGCATCGCCGACGAGCTGGCGCTCGGCTTCAGCCGTTACCCCTGCCTGGAGACAGCCGGCATCAAGCGCTGGGTAAACGGCGCCTTCACCTTCTCACCGGACGGCAATCCGCTGGTCGGCCCGGTGCGCGGCGTGCCCAATTACTGGGTGGCGTGCGGCGTCATGGCCGGTTTCCTGCAAGGCGGCGGCGTCGGCAAGTCGCTGGCCGAATGGATGATCCATGGCGAGCCGGAAGCCGACGTCTACGGCATGGACATCGCCCGCTATGGCGACTTCGCCTCCAACCGCGAATACATCAGGCAGACCACCGGGCAGTTCTATTCGCGCCGCTTCGTCATGAGCTATCCCAACGAGCAGCTGCCGGCGGGACGGCCCTTGAAGACAGCCGGCGCGCATGACGCGATGGATGCCGCCGGCGCGCGCTGGGGCAATTCATGGGGCATGGAAGTGCCGCTCTATTTCGCGCCGCAAGGTTTCGTCGAGACACCGACGCTGAAGCGCTCCAACGCCTTCGACATTGTCGCACAGGAATGCCGCAAAGTGCGCGAAGGTGTCGGCCTGCTCGATATATCAGCTTTCTCGCGCTACGAGATCACCGGTCCGCGGGCCGAGGCTTGGCTGGACCGGCTGCTTGCCTGTGCGCTGCCCAAGCCGGGACGCGCCAAGCTCGCGCCGATGCTGGGCGAAAACGGCAAACTCAAGGGCGACCTCACCGTCTTCAACTGGGGAGATGGCTCCTGGTGGATCATGGGATCCTACTATCTGCGCCAGTGGCATATGCGCTGGTTCGAGCAGCATATGAGCGAAGGCGTCACCGTCCGCGACATTTCGGACGCCATTGTTGGTTTCTCGCTCGCCGGACCCAATGCGCGAATGCTGCTCGAGCGGCTGACACACCAGGATGTCTCGCACGAGGCTTTCGGCTTCCTCGCCTGCAAGACATTGGATGTCGGCCTGGTGCGGGCCAAGGTCGGTCGGCTGTCGGTCATCGGCGAGCTCGGCTACGAGATCCATTGCCAGGCCAATGAGCACGCGGGCCTGCGCCGTGCGCTGCTTGCCGCAGGCAGCGATCTGGGCGTCACCGAATACGGCTTCGGCGCGGTCAATTCGCTGCGCCTCGAAAAGAGCTTTGGCATCTGGTCGCGCGAGTTCACGCAGGACTATACGCCTGATGAGACCGGGATGGACCGCTGGATCGCCTTCGACAAGGGCGATTTCATCGGGCGGGAGGCGGCCCTGAAAGAGCAGAAGGCTTCATCGAGGCGCACGCTGGTGACGCTCGAAATCGACGCGGCGGATGCCGATGCCAGTGGCTACGAGCCGGTCTGGAACAGAGGCAGGCTTGCCGGCTTCGTCACCTCCGGCGGCTATGGCCATACGGTCGGCAAGAGCCTCGCCATGGCGCTGGTCGAGCGCGAGGCGGCCGAGATCGATACGCAGTTGACAACCCACATCGTCGGCGTCGAAAGAGGTGCGCGCGTCATCGCTTCGTCGCCATACGATCCACTGGGCAAGGCGATGCGGGCATGACCGATCGAACCGGCGGCATCCGTGCAAAAGACCATGCAATGATCCACGTTCCCTTCAGAAAATCAGATCTGTCCGGCACGCCATGACCAGACGCTATTCCGCATTGTCGCTGTTCAAGGAGGGCCTGGCCGGCCAGACCGGCTGGAAGCCGGCCTGGCGCTCGCCCGAGCCGAAGCCAGCCTACGACGCGATCGTCATCGGCGGCGGCGGCCATGGGCTGGCGACGGCCTATTACCTGGCAAAGAACCACAACATCACCAGGGTCGCTGTGCTGGAAAAGGGCTGGATCGGCGGCGGCAACACCGGCCGCAACACCACCGTGGTGCGCTCCAACTACTATTACCCGGAAAGCGTTGAGATCTACGGGCTGGCGCACCGCCTTTACGAAGGGCTGGGCAAGGACCTGAACTACAATGTCATGCTGTCGCAGCGCGGCATGGTCAATCTGTGCCACTCGACCGTGGAGATGGAGATCGGGGCGCGCACCGTCAACGCTATGCAGATCAACGGCATCGATGCCGAATTGTTTTCTCCCGAGGATGTGCGCCGGGTGGCGCCGATCTACAATTTTTCGCCGGACGCGCGCTTCCCGGTGTTCGGCGGCATCTGGCAAGGCAGGGCCGGCACGGCGCGCCATGACGCCGTCGCCTGGGGCTACGCGCGGGCGGCGAGCCGGCTCGGCGTCGATATCATCCAGAACTGCGAGATCACTGATTTCATCATCGAAGGCGGCCGCTGTCGCGGCGTCCAGACTTCGCGTGGCGCGATCCGTGCCGAGCGCATCGGCATGGCGGTAGCCGGGCATTCTTCGGTGCTGGCGGCAAAGGCCGGCTTCCGGCTGCCGATCAATTCCTATGCGCTGCAAGCCTGCGTGTCCGAGCCGGTCAAGCCGATCCTCGACACGGTGGTGCTGTCGCCCGGCTGCGGCGTCTATGTCAGCCAGTCGGACAAGGGCGAGATCGTCATCGGCGGCGGCCTTGACCGCATCCCTTCCTATGCGCAGCGCGGCAATCTGCCGACGCTGGAGGGGGTGATTGCCGGCCTTTTGGAAATGTTTCCGATCTTCGGCCAGCTCAAGCTGATGCGGCAATGGGCCGGGATCGTCGATGTCGTGCCGGACTCCTCGCCGATCATCGGCGAATCGCCGCTGCCCGGCCTGTTTCTCAATTGCGGCTGGGGCACGGGCGGCTTCAAGGCCATTCCCGCCGGCGCAACGCTGCTTGCGAACCTGCTGGCGACCGGCAAGCACAACGACATCAGCCGCCCCTTCGACCTCGATCGCTTCGCCAGCGGGCGGCTGATCGACGAAGCGGCCGGCTCCGGCATCGCGCATTAGAGGCAATCATGCAGTTGTTCCCTTGCCCATTTTGCGGCCCGCGTGACGAGACCGAATTCCACTATGGCGGCGATGCCGGCAACATCAGGCCTGACGGTGCCGACGTGCCGATCGATCGCTGGGCTGAGTACCTCTATCTGCGCGGCAATCCGAAAGGCACGGCGCGCGAGATCTGGGTTCACATGATTTGCGGCGAGTTCTTCGTCATGGAGCGGGACACCATCACCCACAAGGTGCTGTCTTCGGCCGCTCTCGACGGGGAGCATGCCGCGTGACCGCCTCGCGTCTTGCCACCGGCGGCAGCGCTATCGACCGCTCGCGCCCGATCCGCTTCAGCTTCGACGGCGCCACCGTGCATGGCTTTGCCGGCGACACCATCGCCTCGGCGCTGCTGGCCGGCGACGTCGCGGTCGTCGGCCGCAGCTTCAAATATCACCGGCCGCGCGGCATCTGGGGTGCCGGCGTCGAGGAGCCGAACGCGCTGGTCGATCTCGGCGGCAGCGTGCCAGCGAAGCCCAACACGCGCGCCACGACCGAGCCGGCGCGCGACGGGCTGGTGGCGAAAAGCGTCAACGCCACGCCCAGCGCGCTGGCCGACCGCAACGCCTTTCTCGACCGTTTCGCACGCTTCATACCGGCGGCGTTCTACTACAAGACTTTCATGTGGCCGGACTGGCACAGGTTCGAGCCGCGCATCCGCGCCATGGCGGGATTGGGCACAGTCGACGCCGACTGGATCTCGCCGGGCACGGCGGACCAGATCAACCATCATTGCGATGTGCTGGTTGTAGGCGCGGGACCGGCAGGGCTGGCGGCGGCAAGGCTGGCGTCTGGTGCTGGCCTGACCGTCACACTGGTCGACGACCAGCATAGCCCCGGCGGATCGCTCGGCCATCGTGCCGCGGAGATCGACGGCAAGCCGGCGGCCGTATGGGTCAAGGAGACGATTGCCGAGCTTGCCGCTGGCGGTCACCTCATCCTGCCTTCGACCACCGCCTTCGGCATTTACGACCACAATCTGGTCGGGCTGAACCAGCGTCATCTCGACGGCCGGCCGGATACGCTGTGGCGGGTCAGGCCGCGCCAGATCGTGCTGGCGGCCGGCGCCATCGAGCGGCCGCTGCCCTTCGCCAACAACGACCTGCCGGGCATCCTATCGGCGGATGCGGCGCTCGCCTATCTCCGGCGCCACGCTGTGCTGGTCGGCCGCCGCATCGTCGTCGCCACCAGCAATGACAGCGCCTATGAGGTGGCGGGGGCGCTTGCCGAGGCCGGCGCCGAAGTCAGGCTTGTCGACATCCGGCGCGACGGCACGCCTGCCGCGCCGGCCAATGTCCGGCTGGCCAAAGGGCGTTCTCTCATATCCGCCAGCGGCAGGCTGCGCGTCGACGGCGTAACGCTCGACGACGGCACGAGGTTCGATGCCGATTGCGTCCTGATCTCGGGCGGCTGGACGCCGACCATCCATCTCTTCGGCCAAGCCAAGGGCAAGCTCGCCTGGAGCGAGGCGCGCGCGGCCTTTCTGCCGGGCGATCCGGTCGATAACATCGCGGTGGCAGGTGCGGCTGCCGGCGCGGTTTCCTTGTCGGAGGTGTTTGCTGGCGCCAGCACCGCCGTTGCATCGCTCGGCCAGACGAAGGCTCCCCTACCGCGGAGCACCGGACCGGAGGCGACGGGAGGCATTCTGGCGGCATGGCCGATGCCGGGCTCGAAGGGACGCATCTGGATCGACTATCAAAACGACGTGACGGTGAAGGACGTCGAGTTGGCAGCGCGCGAAAACTTCGTCTCGGTCGAACATCTGAAGCGCTACACCACGCTCGGCATGGCGACCGACCAGGGCAAGACCTCCAACCTGCCGGGCCTGGCGCTGATGGCAGGCATCACCGGCCGCACCGTGCCGGAGGTTGGCACCACTACATATCGGCCGCCGTTCACGCCGGTGCCGCTGGCAAGCTTTGCCGGCGCGCGCGTCGGCGAATTGATGGTGCCGGTGCGGCGGTTGCCACTGGAGAACGTCCACCGCGCTGCCGGCGCTGTCTTCCAGGAATATGGCGGCTGGCTGCGCCCGGCTCACTATGGCGGCGCGGCAGATGCGGAGCGTTCGATCGCGGACGAGGCGCGGCGCGCCCGTCAATCCGTGGCGCTGTTCGATGGTTCGACGCTCGGCAAGATCGAGGTGATCGGGCCGCAGGCGGCCGCATTCGTGGATTTCCTGTACTACAACACCATGTCGACGCTGAAGCCCGGCCGCTGCCGCTACGGCTTCATGCTGTCGGAGAACGGCGTGGTCTTCGACGACGGCGTTCTGGTGCGGCTGGACGAGCATCGCTTCGTCGTCTCGTGCTCGTCCTCGCATGTCGCTGCCGTTCACGCCCGGCTGGAGGAATGGCGTCAGGACCGTTTTGGGCGCGACGCCGTCTACATCCACAACGCCACATCAGACATGGCGACGCTGACCGTCTCGGGGCCAAACTCCCGAAAACTGCTCGAAACGCTTGGCCTCGGCCTCTCGCTCGACGATGCCGACCTGCCGCATATGGCGATCGCTCATGGCACCTATGCCGGCGACGAAGTCCGCATCGCCCGAGTCAGCTTCACCGGGGATCGGAGCTACGAAATCTCCATCCGGGCCGATCGCGCCGAGCCGTTATGGGCGCATCTGCGCGAGGCCGGCCAGGCGCTCGAGGCCGTCGACATCGGACTCGAGGCGCTGATGATCCTGCGGGCAGAGAAAGGCTTTATCGTCATTGGCAAGGACACTGACGGCACCACGTTGCCGCATGATCTCGGCGTCGACGGTCCGCGCGCCAAACGCCAGAGCGAGTTCGTCGGCCGCCGCTCGCTGTTCACCGAGGAGGCCTCGCGCGGAAACCGCATGCAGCTTGTCGGGCTGGCGGTGCCGCAAGGCGACGCGCCACTGCCGACCGGCGCGCATGGCATCAAACGGAGCGACGGCAGAGTGCACAGCCAGGGCTTTGTCACCTCGAGCTACCAGAGCCCGACGCTCGGCCGCCCGGTTGCGCTTGGGCTGATCGAGCGCGGCGCGACGCGGCACGGCGAGACGATCGACATCCAGCATCTCGGCAAGATCAGCAAGGCGACGATTACCGCCCCTTGCGCCTTCGACCCGGCAGGAGAGCGGCTGCATGCGTGATCTCGCGGAAAAATGGTCTGTTGCACCGGACTGGCAGTCGGCGGTGATCACGGCGACCGGCCTCGTGGTGCGCGCGATCTGCGGCCTCAATCAATTGCTGGTCAGCGGCGACCTCGACGCGTGGGCGCACGCTTCCAGCATCGGCGGGACTGGCGTGGGTGCTTTTGGTACCGCACAGGGCGACCGCTATGCGGCGCGGCTGGCACGCGACCGGTTGCTCGTCGTGTCGAAGAGCCCGCTCCCCATCGCCACGGGCTGGCATGCAGACGGGTTCGCGGCGACGGCGATCAGCGCCGGGTTGCAAATATTCGAGGCCGAGGGCACGGCGCTCGATGCTTTCATCGCGCGTGGAACGACGCTCGATCCCAGCCAGCCAAGTGCCAGTGCAGCGCTTTCCTTTGCCGGCATCAGCGCCGTCGTCTATCGCCATGACGGCAAGCTGCGCATCCATGTCGATCGCGGTCTTGCCGCCTATCTCTGGACATGGATGGAAACGGCGGCTGGCAACATCGCCACCGGATCAGCCGCTTAGCCGGCGGCACGTCAGAGCGTGAACGACCAGAACAGGCAGGCCAGCGTCGCGGCGGCAAAGACCACGAAGAACAGGCTGCGCAGCAGCACGTTGCGGCGCAGCTCGTTCATGACGAAGTGACAACCGACGATCGCCGCCGCAAACAGGAACCGCCAGTTCAGCAATGCCCACACGGCGCTGCCCTGCCCGAACGCCCATCTGGCGACAAGACAGCCGACGATGGTCGCAAACAGTGCAATCACGGTCCAGAAGAGGGCGTCGGCGGCATGGGTCAGGACGATGCCGGCCGCCCTGATCGGCAGGATCATCATCAGCATTGCGCTGAAGAAATAGACAGCGGCAATCGGGATGAACACGCCGGCGTCGGCGATGCCGTCAAGGCGCCTGACGCCGATGGCACCATAGGGATAGCCGTGCCTGGCGACAGCCAGGCTCAACGCCATGAGCAAGGCGGTCAGCACGGCGACCAATGCGAAGGATGTGAGGGCTTTGCTCATGACGTTCCTGTCCCAGACGAATCAGACAGGAACGTTTTTAGCGGGCAGTCGTAAATTGCGTAAGCGAGATCAATCATTACGCGAATTTCGATTGCGGCGTAATCCGCCGACGGCGTTTATTCGGCGGCGATCCTGCCTGCCGAGCGGTTGGCCAGCACGAAGCCGACCTCGTCGACCGCCTGCGCGGCACGCTTAAGGATCGCCTCGGAGTGTAGCACGCCGTCGGTGAAATCCTTGTCGGTGGCGTAGACGGCGGTGGGCAGCGCAAAGGCCTCGAAGAAGCCGAACAGCGGCCGCAGCTGATGTTCGACAATCAAGGCGTGGCGCTCGCCACCGCCGGTCGCCGTCAACACGATGGGCTTCCCCCGCAGCGCTGCCGGATCGATCAGGTCGAAGAAGTGCTTGAACAGGCCGGTATAGCTGCCCTTGTAGGTCGGCGAGCCGACGACGAGCACGTCGGCAGCGAGGACTTCGTCCAGGATCGCCCGGGCCTGGCTATCGAGGTCGCGGGCCCATCTTGCCGTGCCGAGCGACGGGCCGAGATCCTCGATATCATAAGTGGTCGCCGACAGGCTGTGGCTGGCGGCGATGTCCCTGGTGACCAGATCGACGAAGGCGCGCGTCTTTGACGGCCGGGTGATGTTGCCGGAAAAGCCGACGACTGTTGGATTTGACATGGCAGTGAACCTCTTGGGGTATAGTGGCCGAAAAATTTTGCTGTGGCGAGCCTCTCGCCCGCCGGTGAGAAATCAGCTCCAGGCGTGCAGCGGCGGGTTTTCGCCGTTGAGGAAATATTTGCCGAGGATCGAATATTTCCAGCGCACCGGATCGTGCAGCGTGTGCGTGCGCGCGTTGCGCCAATGCCGGTCGAGATTGTGTTCGGCCAGCGTTGAGCGGGTTCCCGCAAGTTCGAACAGCCTGTTGGTGGCGGCAATGGCGATCTCGGTCGACAGGATTTTTGCCTCGGCGGTGACGATCTGGGCGTGCGCCACCGTGTCGGCGGTCGGCTCGATCACCGCCCGGTCGATTGCCAGGCCGGCCTTTTCCAGCAGCGCCTGCGCCGCGTGCAGGCGCAGCGTCAGGTCGCCGATGGCCTGGATGGTGTAGGGATCGTCCCAGGCATTGTCGACGCCACTGTCGATCCAGGCTCGGCTCTTGGTCCTGACGAAATTGACCGTCTCGTCGATCGCTGCCTGGGCGATGCCGGTGTCGACCGCCACCTGGATGATCTGGAAGATGGCGCCGTCGGCGGTTGGCCTGTCAAAACCCTTGTAGCCGGGCACCAGATGCGTCTTCGGCACCTTGACGTTGTCGATGATGACGGTGCCGGACAGCGTCGTGCGCTGGCCGAAGCTCGACCAATCGTCGATGACGGTCAGGCCGGGCGCGCCGCGGTCGGCGATCGCATACCAGGCACGGCCTTGGTCATCGAGCGCCACGATCGGCACGAGATGAGCGAGCAGCGCGCCGGACGAATAGAATTTGCGACCATTGACGACGACATGGTCGCCGGCATCGGTGAAGCGGGTTTCGAAATCGGCGGCGCGTTTGGAGCCGAACTCGGAAAAGGCGTTGCCGAACCGCGTGCCTTTCAACGCTTCGGCAAACAGCAGCTTCTGCTGGTCCGCGTCGGACACGGTGCGGATGGCGGCGACGACGCCGAGATGGTTCTGGGCAATCTGGCCGATCGAGGAATCCGCCGCCGAGATGATCTCGATCACCTTCGCCAGCGTCGCATAGGACAATTCCGGCCCGCCGAATGCCTTGGGCACGTTGATCGACCACAGGCCGCTTTGCGAAAAGGCATCGAGTTCGGCAACCGGCCAGATCCGCTCGCGGTCGCGCCTTGAGGAGTCCTTGACGAATTCGGCGGCGAGCGCGTGGGCGATAGCAATCGCCTCGGCGGCGTCCTTGATGATGTGCGCTGGCGCGGTCGGTCTTGCGACTGCCGGCACGGCGGCGGAAGCCTGGTCGGTCTTGACGGTCGAAACGGTCATTTCACTGCTCCTTGGGATTTCATTTCAGGCAACGGCATGGAGATGGGCTGGTTTGGCGGCGGGCGAAGGCTGTTGCCCGGTTGTCGATTGACCGAGATAGAAGGCCCTGATGTCCTCGCGCTGGCGAAGCTCGGCGGCCGCACCAGTGAGAACGGAGACGCCGTTTTCGAGCACAGTGGCGTGGTCGGCATAACGGAGCGCCACCGCCGAATTCTGCTCGGCGACCAGGATCGACAGGCCGGTCTCGCGGTTCAGCTTTCTGAGCGTCTGGAAGATGTCCTGGACGATGAGCGGGGCGAGCCCCATCGACGGTTCGTCGAGGACCAGCAGACGCGGCCGCGACATCAGTGCCCGGCCGATGGCGGTCATCTGCTGTTCGCCGCCCGAAGTCAGGCCGGACAATGTCCGGCGCTTTTCCCGAAGCCTCGGGAAATAGCCGTAGATCCGCTCGAGATCTTCGTTGATCTCGGCGCGGCGGCCGCTGCGGCCAATGCCGCCGGCAACCAGATTTTCCTCGACGGTGAGGCTCTTGAAGCAGTGGCGGCCTTCCAGCACCTGGACCAGGCCGGCGCGCACGAGATCGCCCGGCTTGCGGCGCGAGACATCCGAGCCTTCATAGCGGATGGTGCCTGCATTGACCTGGCCACGCTCGGCCGGCAGCAAATTGGAGACGGCCTTGAGCGTCGTGGTCTTGCCGGCGCCATTGGCACCGAGCAATGCCAGTATCTGGCCGCGCCTGAGCTTGAAGCTGACGCCATGCAGCGCCGTGATGGCGTGATTGTAGGTGGCATGAACCGTATCCACGGCAAGAATGACGTCATCGTCCGGCATGGGGCTCTCATTTTGTGGTTCGATGAACCGAACAGGCTGGGCGCTGCGGAACCCTATCCGCTGCGCCCGGCTCTGCCTGATCAGTTGGTGGTCACTGCGTTGGCATCGTCGGCGGTGCGCAGCTTGATGCCCTTCTCGGCGGCGTAAGCCTCGGCGGACTTCTCGATGATCGGCCGCAGCAGCGCCCAGTCCGGCGCGATCCAGTCGGAGACGACGTTCCACTTCTTGCCGTCCCACTGCTGGAAGGTCACGTAGCCCTCGCCCTCGTGATTGTCCCAGCTGACATTGATCGAGTGGAACAGGTCCTTGGCGCCAAGCGCCTCGACCTTGGCCGGATTGAGCTTGAGGTGTTCGAAGCCCCAGCGGACCTCGTCGCCGGTCAGCGTGCGGTGGCCGAACTTCTCCTGCGCGACCCGGATCGCCTCGACATTGAGGATGCCGTTGACGATGCCGAGGTTGTGGTAGACCGAGCCGATGCGCGCCTTGTCTTCCAGGTTGCCCTTGCCGGCGCCATAGACCGTCTTCACGATCTCCTGCACCACCGGGTAGGAATTGCCGGAAGCCTGGGTGGTGATGGCGGTATAGCCCTTGGCGGCGTCGCCGGCCGGGATCACGTCCTCTTCCGAGTTCGACCAGACATTGCCGACGATGTGATCGACGGGAAAGCCAACCTTGACCGCCGTTTTCAGCGCCACCGGGTTCATCACGCCCCAGCCGCGCAGGACGACGAAATCCGGCTTGGCGCGGCGGATCGTCAGCCACTGCGACTGCTGCTCGTTGCCGGGATGCGGCACCTCGATCTGCTGCACGGTGAAGCCGTATTTCTGCGCCAGCAATTCATAGATCGGGATGGTTTCCTTGCCGTAAGGCGAGCCGTGATAGAGCACGACGATCTTCTTGCCCTTCAGCCTGTCGATGCCGCCTTCCTTGGATGCGATGTAGTTCACGATGCCTGACGTCTCGCTGTAGGGATTGAGCAGCAGCGGGAAGACGTAAGGGAAAACGCGTCCGTCGGTGGAATCGGTGCGGCCGTGGTTGACGGTGATCAGCGGCACCTTGTCGGCGGTGATGCGGTCGATCATGGCGTAGGCGATGCCGACCGAGAGCGGGTTCCAGGCAGCGGCACCGGCGTGGCTCTTCTGCCGCTCGTAGCATTCGACGCCGCGCTCGACCTCGTACTGGGTCTCGCATTCGTCCCAGGTCAGCTTGACGCCGTTGACGCCGCCGTCACGGATGTTGATGAGGTTGAGATAATCGATGAAGCCGCCGAAGAAGCCGGTGCCGCCGGCAGCATACGGCCCGACGCGATAGCTTTGCAGCGGGAAATACTGTTCGTCGGCGTGCGCGGCGGGTAAGGCCACCGACACGATCATCGCCGCAGACAGCGCCGCCGCCTTGATTGTGCTCAGGAAATTCATGGTTGAGGTACTCCCGGTATGGGCCGTCTTGGGTTCGGCCTCTGGTTCATTTTCAAACGTCGGTTCGGAGTGGATGAATGGGCTCAGGTCGGCTGCCAAGCGAACACGAGCCGTCTTCGGACCCTGTCCCACAGCGCCACCAGCCCGTCGGGTTCAAGGATCAGAAACAGGATGATGAGCGCGCCCAGCACGATGCGCTGGCTCATGTCGAGCACGCCCGAATCGAAGAGATCGCCAAGCAGGAAGCCGCCGAGGCGCGAAAGAGCGAGCGGGAAGACCACGATGAGGGCGGCGCCGAAAAATGCGCCGCGGATCGAAGCCAGGCCACCGATGATGATGATGAACAGTATCTGGAACGACCGGTCGAGGTCGAAGCCATCCGGCTCGACGGTCCGCAGATACGCGAAGGCCCAGATGACGCCGGCGACGCCGATGATGAAGGACGAGATGGCGAAGGCAAGCAGCTTGGTCTTCAGCACCGGGATGCCGATGATGCGGGCAGCGGTTTCATTGTCGCGGATGGCGATGAAGTTGCGCCCGGTCTGCGACGAGACCAGCCGATGGGCGAGGAAGGTCAGCACGGTGACGATGGTTAGCGCGAAGAGATAGCGGCCGATGGCGCCGTCGAGCGCGAAGCCTGAAATCGACAATCTCGGCGCGTCGATGACGCCGGAAGCCGAGTTGTTGGAGAACCAGCTGAACTTGGTCAGCGCCCATTGCACGAAGAACTGCGCGGCGAGCGTCGAAACCGCGAGGTAGAAGCCTTTGAGCCGCAGGCTAGGCAGGCCGAAGACGATGCCGATCGCGGCGGCGACGATGCCGGCCAGGAAAATGCTGCCGATCAGCGGCAGGCCTTCGACGCGCAGGTTGAAATTATAGGCGGCGAAGGCGCCCGCCGCCATGAAGGCAGCACTACCCAGCGAAACCTGGCCGGCATAGCCGGTCAGGATGTTCAAGCCCACGCCGGCGAGGCTGAGCGCCAGGAACGGCAGCAGGATGGCCTCGAACAGATAGCTCGAGCCGATCAGCGGCACGACGCCATAGGCGAAGGCGAGCAGCAACACGGGCACGACCCATTTCGGCAGCACCGGCGCGGACGAGAAATCGCTTGTTATGGCGGTCATGGCTCAGATCCTCTCGACGAGCTTCTGGCCGAACAGGCCGGAAGGACGGATCAGCAGGAAGGCCAGCGCGACGACATAGGCGAACCAGCTCTCTATGCCGCCGCCGAAATAGTCTCCGATATAGACCTCGGCGAGCTTCTCGCTGGCGCCGATCAGCAACCCGCCGACGATGGCACCGAGGATGGAATCGAAGCCGCCGAGCACCAGCACCGGCAGCGCCTTGAGCACCACCAGCGACAGCGAGAACTGCACACCGAGGCGCGCACCCCAGAGCAGTCCCGCCACCAGTGCGACAAGACCGGCAGCAGCCCAGACGGTGGCCCAGATCAGCGGCAGCCTGAGACCGACCGCGAGGCCCGCGAACTGATCGTCGGCGACGGCGCGAAAGGAGAGGCCGATGCGGGTGTAGCGGAAAAACAGCGACAGCAAGAGGACCATGCCGGCGGCAACCACTGCGGCAAAAATGTCGAACTGGCTGATCAGCACGCCGCCGATTTCCAGCGGCACGTCCTCGATGCCGAGATCGAGGCCGTGGACCTGCGTGCCCCAGATCAGCTGGGCGGCGCCCTCGATGATGTAGGACAGGCCGAGCGTCGCCATGAACAGTGTGATCGGCGGCTTGTTGGTCAGCGGCCGCAGCACCGTGCGCTCGATGGCGACACCCATGGCGACCATGATGGCGAAAGTGATCACCAGCGCCAGCGCGAACGGGATGCCGCGCTCGATAAGGCTGACGAAGGTGAGTGCCGCGAACAACAGCATCGCGCCTTGCGCGAAATTGAGCACGCCCGAGGTCTTGTAGATCAGCACGAAGCCGATCGCGACCAGCGAGTACATGACGCCGGAGAGCAGGCCGCCGACGAGCACTTCGATGAAGAACTGGTAGTCGAAATCGGCGATCATATGCCTGCCCCGTCCTCATTGTCCGAGGCGACGCCGAGGTAGGCATCGATGACGCGCTGGTCGTTCCTGACCTCGTCTGGCGTGGCGTCGGCGATCTTGCGGCCGTAGTCGAGAACGGCAATGCGGTCGGACAGGCCCATGACGACGCCGACATCGTGCTCGATCAACACCACGGTGGTGGCGAAACGATCGCGCGCGGCACGGACGAAAGCCGCCATCTCGCTCTTTTCGCTCGCGGTCATGCCGGCCATCGGCTCGTCGAGCAAAAGCAGGCGCGGCTGGGCGACCAGTGCGCGGGCCAGTTCGACACGCTTCTGCAGTCCGTAAGGCAAGGTGCCGACAAGACGGTCGCGAATGGCGGTGAGGTCGAGAAATTCGAGGATCTGTTCCGCGCGGCTGCGTGTTTCGCGCTGCTCGCCGCGCGAGCGGCCGATGCCGAGCACCTGGCCGGCAAAGTTGGAGCGAACCTTGTAGGCGAGGCCGGAAGCGACATTGTCGAGGACGCTGAGACCCTTGAACAGTGCAAGGTTCTGGAAGGTTCTGGCGACACCGAGGTGAGCCAACTGCTGCGTCGGCACCTGGGCATAGAAGGTGCCGTCGAGCCGGACGTGGCCGCGATCCGGCCGATAGACGCCGCTGATGACGTTGATCAGCGAGCTTTTGCCGGCGCCGTTCGGGCCGATGATGGCGCGAATTTCGCCTGGGTGAACCGACAGGTCGATATCGGCCAGTGCCACGACGCCGCCGAACGACAGGCCGATGCCCTGGAGCGAAAGCAGCGGAGCGGCGACACCAGCAACGGAGCCGATCGGCTCGCCGTCGTCTTCGGACTGCTGCTGCAGACGCGGGCTTGACGGCAGGCCGCGCGCAAAGACTTCCGGCGCATAGACCGAAGCGTCCATCACTCCGAGCGTATAACTGGGCAACGGCATTCCAATCGTCCTTGATTAGGCGCGCAAAACCTCATTGCCGCTCGACGGATCGAGCGCGCCGGCAACCTTCATGCGTGTACTGGCCGGACCGTGGCGGGCCAGGCTGCGGGATGGCTACTCCGCCGCCAGCGACGCCGCCGCCTCGGCGTTTTCCAGTTCGCGGACCAGCGGGATGACATGCTTGCCGAAATACTCGACCTCTTCCTGGAAGTGCAGGAAGCCGAGCAGGATGAGATCGGCGCCGGCGCGCTTCAGGTCGACGATGCGTTGAGCGACCTGCCTGGGGGTGCCGATCAGGTTCGAGCGGAAGCCGTCATTGTACTGGACCAGATCGTCGAAGGAGGATTTCGCCCAATTGCCCTCGCCTTCCGGCGAAGCCTTGCCGGCATTTTTCACCTCATGGCCAAAGGCGTTGACCGCCTCGGGGTTGGCCTTGGCAATGATTTCGGCGAGCACCGCCCTGGCCTCATCCTCTGTCTCGCGGACGACCGCGAAGGCGTTGACGCCAACCTTGACGGAATGGTTATTGGCCTTCGCCTTGGTCCTGAGGTCGTCGACCTGCTTGGCGACCTCGGCCGGCGTGTTGCCATTGGTGAAGTACCAGTCCGAGACCCGCGATGCCATGTCGCGCGCGGCGCGCGACGAGCCGCCCTGGAAGATTTCGGGCAGCGGCTGCGGCGGTTTCGGCTTCAGCGAATATTCGTTGAAGCGGTAGAAATCGCCACGGAAGGTGAAGCTGTCCTCGGTCCATATTCCGCGCAGCGCACGAATGAATTCCTCCGAGCGGCGATAGCGCTCGTCATGGTCGAGCCAATGCTCGCCGATGGCATGGAACTCGCCACGGAACCAGCCGGAGACGAGGTTGATCGCGACGCGGCCATTGGTGAGATAGCTGATGGTGGCGATCTGCTTGGCCGCCAGCGCCGGGTTCCACGGTCCGGGCAGGATCGCCGCGATGACCTTGAGCGTTGTGGTCGCCGCCAGCAGATCATGGCTGAACGCCACCGATTCATGCTGCTCGTCGGCGCCGTAGCCGGCGGTGAAGCGGATCTGGCTGAGTGCGTAATCAAAGCCGGACTTCTCGGCGATCTGCGCCAGCTTGCGATTGTACTCGGCCGAATGGTTGGTGCGCTGCTCGATGTTGGAGATCACAAGGCCGCCCGAAACATTCGGCACCCAGTAAGCAAACTTGATCGAGTCGGTCTCTGCGTGTGCCATGAACTGTCTCCCATTCAGGCCATCTCGTTGATCGATCCGACCGCAGCCGGTTTCGTCGGTATTTATTATGTTTATAGAATCTATATACAAAGAAGGATTTTCCGTTTTTGAGCCCCTCTTGGGACGGAAATACCAATTTTGCTCGGCCAACCCGGTTTGCCGGTGTCAGCTCATGACCGGACCCTGCGCGGCATTGGCGCCGATGGCCTGCGCTGACGGCAGCGTTACCAGCAGCTTGGCAATTTCAACCGCGACCGCCTGGGCATGGCGAGCGACTTCCGGCAGACCCATGAGCTCGCCGAAAGTCCCTCGTGCCAGCGGGCCGGCGACCAGGAGTGTCGCGACCGCCTCACCGTCCCGGCCGATCGCGCGGCTGTCGAGACCTGTCTCGATGCCAAGCCCATATTGGTCCGTCCTGATCAAGCCGGTTTCCGCCAGCGAGCTCAGCGCCGGGTTCAGCTGCAGCGCCTGCCCATGAGCCGGACCGGTGGTGTTGATGACGGCAGCGAAGCGCGCCGCCTCGATCCGGGTCTGCCCGCGCCGTTGAAAGCTGACAGCTAGGCTGCCGTCCTCATCGTTCGACGCGACAAGCCTGGCGGCAATGGTGTCGACTGTACCGGCGGCATGGCGCCGGTCGAGCACGGCGGCGACCTGCGGGGCGATCCTGAAACGATGCACGTCCCAGAACACGCGCAGCTGGCGGACCAGCCTTGCCCGCTCCGGCGGGGCAAGTGCGGCCCACAGCACCGGCCCCTGCAGGCGCAACTGGTCGAAGACCGACTGCCAGTTGACATTGGCCGCTCTTGCCGCTGCCAGCGTCGCGCGAATGGTCCTGAGCAGGCCGAGCGCCGTCGTCGCCGGCGCGGATGCAAAATCGCCAAAAGGCTCGCCCCTGACATCGGGGTGTCCGCGCGAGCGTAAGCCGCGGCGCGACAGCGTGAGGATGCGGCCACGATGGCCACGACGGTCAAGTTCGGCGACCATGTCGGCCGAGGTCAGCCCGGAGCCGACGATCAGCACCGAGGCGTCCGGCCCGATCCCGGCAAGCGCCGCGGCTGCGTATGGGTCGGCGATGAAACCCGGCGCTTCCGTCAGGTGGATCAACGCGGCTGGAATTGCAGGCTGCGGATGCGTTGCTGCTAGAACGACGATGTCGGAGGCGACCGGTCCGGCAGAGGTGTGCACGGTCCAGCCCGCGCCACTGGCATCGCGTGTCACGCGTGTGGCGGAACCTTCAACATGATGGACAAGGCCGGAATTGAGATGCGGCGCCAGATGCTCGGCAACATAGCGACCGAACACGCGCCGGCGCGGAAAAGCGTCGCCGTTCATCCAGATCGCATCCGGGTCGTGTTCGAGTTCTCCGCTGCCAGTCAACCAGCGTGCAAAATGCTGCGGGTCGTCGGGAGCCATGCTCATCCTGACCGCGGGAACATTGACCCGATGAGAGGGTTCCTCGCTGGAATAGGCAAGGCCACCGCCAATCAAGGGTCGCGGCTCGATCACGGAAATGGAAATGCGCTCCGGTCGAGGCATTTGCGCCAGGTGCCACGCCACCGCCGCACCGGAAAAGCCGCCGCCAATAATGGCGACGCGCAACCGCGAGGACGCAGGAAGCAAGTTCACGAGGCGCTGGCGAGCGACTTCGGCCGGTGGTCGCCGGCGATGGTTTCGCCGAACGGACCGGTGTTTACGGACGAGCCGGCTGCCTTGACCGGATGGTCGGTCGGCAGTTTCGGCAGCACCAGCTCGCCGAAGCGATAGGCTTCTTCGAGATGTGGATAGCCGGAAAGGATGAAGGTATCGATGCCGAGGCGCCGGTACTCGTCGATGCGCTCGGCGATCGTGTCGGGATCGCCGACAAGTGCGGTACCTGCGCCGCCGCGCACCAGGCCGACGCCGGCCCAGAGGTTGGGGGCGATCTCGAGCTTGGCGCGATTGCCGCCATGCAATGCGCTCATCCGCGCCTGGCCGACCGAATCCATGCGGGCAAAGACCTTCTGCGCCGAGGCGATCGTCGCGTCGTCGAGCCGGCTTATCAGCCTGTCGGCAGCGGCCCAGGCCTCCTCGGTGGTTTCGCGGGCGATGACATGCAGCCTAATGCCGAAGGAGAGCTTGCGGCCAGCCTTCTGCGCCAGTTCACGCATGCCGTCCAGCTTGCGCTCGACATCGGCTGGCGGCTCTCCCCAGGTCAAATATTTGTCGATCTCCTGCGCCGCCACCACGGACCCAGCGTCGGACGAGCCCCCGAAATACAATGGCGGATATGGCGTCTGCACCGGCGGAAACAGCAGCCGGCCGTCCTCGATGTGGAAATGCTTGCCCTCGTGCCCCACCGTCTCGCCGCTCAGCACCCGCTTGTAGATCTGCAAGAACTCCTGCGTCACCTCATAGCGTTCGGCATGCGACAGGAAGATGCCGTCGCCCTTGTTCTCCAGCGGATCGCCGCCGGTGACGACGTTGATCAGCAGGCGGCCATTGGAGATGCGATCCAGCGTCGCAGTCATGCGCGCGGCCAGCGTCGGCGACTGCAAACCGGGCCGCACGGCGACAAGGAAACGCAAGCGCTCGGTAATCGGCACAAGAGCCGATGCGATCACCCAGGAATCCTCGCACGAGCGGCCGGTCGGCAACAGCACGCCATAGTAGCCGAGCGTGTCGGCCGCCTTCGCCACTTGCGTCAGATACGGCAGATCGACCGATCTGCCACCCTCGGCCGTGCCGAGGTAGCGGCTGTCGCCATGCGTAGGCAGAAACCAGAGCACCTTGATGCGGTCTGGCACGACCCGGCTCATGGCCTTTCTCCCGCTGCCTGGCGAAGGCGGCCGGATATGCCTGCTTTGGTGAGTAGCTGATGCGAAAGAGTGGGCATGGCGTGGTCCTGTCCGGGTGGAAACCAGATCGCCAGTGCAGATTGCTTATTCCACAAACTCTGTAGAGTTAGTTTATTCCAATTCTGTCGCCGCTATTAGAATTTCTCTCTCTGGCAGGGAAAGGGGGCCGGCCCGAATACACGGGCCGGCCCCCTTCGTATCAGAACGCGGGTTCGACCGCGTTGACGTTGTCCTTGGTGACGACGGTCAGCGGGATGGGCAGCCGGTCCTTGACCTGCTTCCCGTCGATGATCTCGGCCATCGTGTTGATCGCCAGGCGGCCATCCTCGACGGGCGACTGGACGATGGTCGAGTACATCTCATTGGTGCGGATGGATTCGAACGCATCCTTCTGGCCATTGATGCCGACAATCGGCGGTGCGGCCTTGGAGGGGTTGGCCTCCTTCCATGCGTCGATGAAGCCGCGGGCCATCGTGTCGTCATTGGCGTAGACACCGCTGATCTGGTCGCCGAAGCGTGTGATCAGATCGCGGCTGACCACCAGTGCCTTTTGCTGGTCGAAGTCGGCATTGACCGTGTCGAGCACCTTGATGTCGGCATTGGTTTCCTTGAGACGGTCGGTGAAGCCGCTGACACGTCCGATCGTGGTGCCGTTGCCGGCCTGGCCGGCGATGATGACGACGGAGCCCTTGCCGCCGAGCGCCTTGCTCAGCGAGTCCGCCGCCAGCTTGCCTTCCTCATAGACATCAGGCCCGGTGAACGACTTGATGAACGGCTTGGCATCGTCGCTCATCGGCGAATTGATGAGGATCGCCGGAATGTTCGCCTGCTGCGCGCGCGCCAGTCCCGGTATGTAGGCCTGCGGGTCGAGCGGCCACAGGATGATGCCGTCGACCTTGCGCGCAACGCAGGTGTTGAGCTGCTCGGTGCCTTTCTGGACATCAAAATCCTGGCTGAGGCTCAGGATCTCGATGCCGAGTTCCGCGGCGCGCGCCTGAAGCGCCTTGTTGGCCGGCGTCGCATAGGCATGCGAATCCGCTGCCGTCACGTAGCAGACCGTCTTGGCGCTGGCCCAGCCCGTCGATGCCAGCACAGCCGCCATGGCGGCGACGTGAAGCATGCTTTTCTTGCCAATCATGTGTTCCTCCCAATCATGTGGTTCCTCCTTGAGTGATTGGATTGTCGCGAACGAGCGCCGGGCGCGTGCCCGGAGCCCTCCCCTTGGTGGTAACGGCCCGATCGAGCACGACGAGCAGGATCAGGATAAGCCCGGACACGACCTGCTGGACGTATGCGGGAACGGACTGGAACTCCATCGCGATGGTCAGCGAGCCGATTGTCAGCACGCCGCCGAGCGTGCCGAGCGCGGATCCCCTGCCGCCTTCGAGACGAGTTCCGCCGACAACGACCGCGGCAATGACGGCGACCGTCAATTCCGAGCCGAAGACGGGTGAGCCGGTGTTGGTGACGAGGCTCTGGAGAACCCCCGCCAGGCCGGCAAGCGTGCCGGCAAAGACAAAGCCGAGAAAGACGATACGGTCCGAGGCGATACCGCTTTCCTTGGCAGCCGCCGGGTTGGATCCCACCGCAAAGACGTTACGCCCAGGTATGGTGCGCGTCAGCCAGAAATGCAGCAGCACGATCAGGGCGATGAACAGCGCGCTGCGGAGGGTGAAGACATCGAGATAGATCTTGGCCAGCGCCAGGGAAAGCATGATGTCGGTTCCGGTCACCGGCTGGCTGTTGGTGATCCAGTGCGCGAGCGAGCGGAAGATGAGCATCGTCGCGAGCGTCAGCACGAGCGAATTCACCTTCAGGCCGACGACCAGCATGCCGTTGACGGCGCCTGCCAGGGTACCGACCAGGATGCCGACGATCGCGGCAGGGAGGATGCCGATCTCTCGCTGCAGGATGACCGATACGATGCCGGCCAGGGCAAACACCGCGCCACCGGAGAGGTCGATCTGGCCCGATATCAAAAGCACCGTCAGGCCGATCGCGATCAGGCCGATCGTCGCCGCCCGGTCGAGGCCGAGGCCGAGGGTCGATGCCGAGAGGTAGCCGGGGACCACCAGCGCGGAAATGACGAGCGTCAGACCGAGAATGACGATGACGCGATACTGCGAGACAAGCGAAAGAAAACGCATCACGACACGCCCCGCTTGCGCAGCGCCGCATCCATGCCGACGGCGCCGACGATCAGGATGCCGAGCACGAAACCCTGGATCGGCGTGCGCACACCGTCGAGCACCATGACGTTGGTCAGCAGTTGCACGAAGATGAGGCCGGCAATGGCCCGTGGCACCGATCCGAAGCCGCCGACGATCGACACGCCGCCGACCACCACCGCCGTGATGGCACTGAATTCGTAGCCGCCGCCGATGAGCGGCCGCGCGCTCTGCAGCGTCAGCCCGAGCAGGCCGCCGCTGATGCCGGAAGCGAGTGCTGTGATCACGAAGGCGCCAGCCTTCACGGCCTGCACCGGAACCGCACTTGCCTCGGCGGCGCTGTAATTGCCGCCGGTGGCAAGCGTCCATCTGCCCCAGAAGGAGCGGGACAGGACGAAATGGCCGACAAGAGCAATGACCAGGAAGATCAGCACCACGACCGGAATGCCGAACAGCCGGCCCTTGGCGAGTTCGGCGGAGGCGGGATTGCTGCCATAGACGATGACCCCGCCGACAGCCGCCTGGACGATGCCCAGTCCGATCGTGCCAATGCCGAGCGTGGCAATGATTGGATTGATGCCGACATATCCGACCAGGACCCCGTTGAGCAAGCCTATGAGGCCCGCGAGACCAACCGCCAGCACGAAGGCCGGCAGCGGTCCGATCATCGGCTGCAGCCCGAGCGACAGGATGGCGCCGCAGGCGATGGTGGCCGGCACCGACAGGTCGGCCAGGCCGCCGACCACGAGCACGAAGGTCATGCCGACGACGACGATGCCGACGATGGACATCGAGGTCAGGACGTTGAGCAAATTGCCTGATGTGAAGAAGGCGGGGCTGACGAAGGAGCCGTAGAGCATCACGGCGAGGATAGCGAAGGCCAGCCCCGCCTTCGACAGGACATCGACAAGCCTGCTGCCACGCGTAAAGCGGTCGTTGCGGTTCACGCCGCCGATCTCCATGGCAGCTTCGGTCACGCCGTCTCCTCCCCCGTGGCTAGCGCCATGATGCGCTCCTCGCTCAATTCGCTGCGCAGGAGAGGCTCGGAGGCATAGCCATCGCGCATCACCACCACGCGATCGCAGACGCCGAGGATTTCGGGCAGCTCCGACGAGATCATCACGACCGCCATGCCGCCGGCGACGAGTTGGCCGATGATGTGGTGGATCTCGGCCTTGGCGCCGACGTCGACGCCCCGCGTCGGCTCGTCGAGGATCAAGGCCGAAGGTTTGGCGGCAAGCCATTTGGCGATGACCGCCTTCTGCTGGTTACCGCCCGACAGAAGGCTGATGCGCCGTTCGCCGTCGGGCGGTGAAATCGAAAACTGCTTGACCGAGTCCGCGGCAAGCGAGTGATCGGCGCTGCGGCTGATGCGCCCGAAACGGCTCAGGCGGCGCAGTATGGGCAGGCTGATGTTTTCCCGGATCGACATTCCAGGCACGACGCCGTCGCCCTTGCGATCTTCCGGAACATAGGCAATGCCTGCCCTGACCGCCTGGGATGGCGAGTTGATCGAGACCTCGCGTCCGTTGACGCTGACCGAGCCCTCGACAAGCCGCGACAGGCCGAAGATTGCGCGGGCGACCTCGGTGCGGCCAGCGCCCACCAGCCCCGTCAAGCCCAGTATCTCGCCGGCGCGTACATCGAAGCTGACATTGCGGAAGCGCGTGCCGTCGCTGATGCGTTCGACGCGCAGCACCGACTTGCCGATCTCGGCCGGGCTTTTCGGGAAGACATTGCTGACTTCGCGACCGACCATCAGCCTGATCATGTGAGCGGCATTTATGCCTTCGATCGGACGCGTCTCGATCATTGAGCCGTCGCGCAGCACCGTCACCTCGTCGGCGATTTCGAGCACCTCCTTCAGCCGGTGGCTGATGTAGATGATGGCGATGCCGTCATCGCGCATCTTGCGCAGGATCCGGAACAGCGCCGCCGTCTCATGCTCGCTGAGGCTCGATGTCGGTTCGTCCAGGACGATGATCCTGGGCTGCGCCGCATAGGCCTTGGCGATCTCGACGAGCTGCTGCTGGCTGATCGACAGGTTGCCGAGCCGTTCACGCGGGTTGATGGCCGCTCCGAGCTCATCGAGGACGGCGGTCGCAGCCCGGATCATCTCGCCCTTGCGCAGAAAGATCCACTTGCCCGGCATGCGGCCGAGATAGACGTTTTCGGCGACGCTCAGGTCGGGGACCAGATTGATTTCCTGATGCACCATGCGGATGCCGAGCGCCTGGGCGTCGGCGGGCCGGCGCATGCGCACCTCGGCGCCGCCGACCCTGATTGTGCCGCTGCTGGGTGCGTAGGACCCGTTGAGCACTTTCATGAGCGTCGATTTGCCGGCGCCGTTCTCACCCACGACCGCATGAACCGTGCCGAATTTCACGGCGAAATTGACGTTGGACAGAGCCTTCACGCCCGGGAACGTCTTGCTGATGCCTCGCATGTCCAGGGCGCAATCGGCGGCGACAGTCATATCTGGCTAGGTTCCTCCTGGCGGGTGGCCGATCATCCTTGGTATCGGCCATCGATATGTTAGTATAATAGTCGCTTCAAACGCAATTCGACCCTCTTCGAACTGGCTTGAACGTCCGCGCTTTTGAACACGCGGCTCAGTCCAGGCTCTCGGTTGCGGATTGAATTTCTCGCCGCGGACGATGACTATTGCACTAATATAACAGTTCTGGCAAGCTGGATTCCGGCGGTCGTTATGGACATCAGGTGTCAACCGACCTCACCCTTGCATTGGGTGCATTCTAATTGACATTCTAATATAATCTGACCATTTCTGGTGAACGAAGACACGGATTTGCAATGGACCTGGATCCTTCGACGCTCAATCGGGCTCTTCCGCTCCGCGATCAGATCTATCACAAGATCCGCAACCTGATCGTCGTCGGGCAGTTGAAGCCGGGGGAGGTCATCAACGAGGTCGCCATCGCGGAGGCCCTGGGTGTGTCGCGCACCCCCGTTCGCGAAGCGGTCAAGCGCATCAGCGACGAGGGTCTGGTCAAGATCCTGGCGCAAACGGGCACCTATGTCGCTCCGATCAGCCGGGCCGACCTGGAAGAAGCCTATGTCATCCGGCGGGCACTGGAGATGGAGAGCGCCCGACGCGCGGCCGCCAAGTTCACACCGGCCGCCAGCGAATTGCTGGAAGACAACATGGCGGCGCACCGGCTCGCCATATCGCGAGGCAGATATGCCACCGCGATACAGCTCGACGATGTCTTTCACCGCACCATCGCCGAGATCTGCGGCCTGCCGATGATCTGGAGAGCCGTCGACATCTCAAAGGCACAGATGGATCGCGGCCGCTATCTCGCCATCCCCAAGCCGGGCTATGGCGAACAGACGATCGAGCAGCACGAGGCCATTTTCGACGCGCTGAAGCGCCACGACGCCGAGGGGGCGGCAAGGGCCATGGAACATCATCTCGAGACGTCGTTCCGCAACACGCTCGAAGTCGCCGCCGACCTTCTCGACTGAAACACCGCGAGCCACCGGCATGCAAAGAATGGGACTTTGTATCGGCGTGAAAGCCGAGGCGATCGCGGACTACAAGCGCGTCCACGCCGCCGTCTGGCCGGAAGTGCTCGACGTCATCAGTCGCGCCGACATCCGCAACTATTCGATCTTCCTGCGCGAACCGGAGAACCTTCTGTTCGCCTGCTGGGAGTATCACGGCAGCGACTTCGCCAGGGATGCGGCGCGGATGAGCGAGTCGCCGGCCATGCGCAAATGGTGGGAACTGTGCGACCCCATGCAGACGCCACTGCCGACGCGCGCCGACGGCGAATGGTGGGCGGCCATGGAAGCGGTCTTCCATCTCGATTGACCGTGTCCCGCGTGCGGCGGTCCGTTGTTTCATCCAGCCGTTTGCCGCCCTCAAACTGCGCCGCAAGGCGCACTCATTGCACGCTCACCTAACCGATCCGCCACTACGCCCCTGCAATCCAAGCCTTTCGCAACCGCACCTTGACCACTGACATTCTATTATATTAGTATTCTAAATCACTTTTGTCTCTCGACGCTCCTTGTCGGGGAGGCCTTCTTCAGAGTTTGGGTTCATGGCACGGTTCATCAAGCTGTCGGATATCGACAACATTCTTCTGGCGGTCGATCCGTTGAAGATCGGCGAAAAAGCCGGGGACGTGGCGGCCAGGGCACGCATACCGCGCGGGCACAAAATGGCCTTCCGCGACATCGGCTCGGACGAGCCGATCGTGAAATACGGCCAGACCATTGGTTTTGCGCGGGGATCCATCGTCGCCGGCGACTGGGTTCACGAGCACAATGTGTATCTGCGCAATTTCGAACGCGACTACGTCTTCGGCACCAATACCAGGCAAACCGAGGTCGTTGCCGAGGCCGAGCGCGCTACTTTCATGGGTTACCGCCGGCCGAGCGGCAAGGTGGGCACGCGCAACTTCATTGCCGTCCTGACCTCGGTGAACTGCTCTGCCAGCGTCGCCCGGTTCATCGCCGACGAGGTCAACCGGTCTGGCATCCTGCGCGACTATCCCAATGTCGACGGCATCATCGCACTCGTCCACGGCACTGGCTGCGGCATCGACACCAAGGGCCCCGCTTACGACCTGTTGAAACGGACGCAATGGGGCTTTGCCACCAACCCCAATGTCGGCGGCGTGCTGATGGTCGGACTCGGCTGCGAAGCGTTCCAGATCCCGCGCTGGATGCAGTCGTACAACATCGAGGAGAGCACGATTTTCCGCACGATGACCATCCAGGAAACCGGCGGCACGCGAAAGACGGTCGAGGCCGGGGTCCAGGCGATCGTCGACATGCTGCCAACGGTGAACGCCGCCGAAAGGACGCCGCAGCCGGCCTCCGAACTGGTGCTTGCACTGCAATGCGGCGGCTCGGACGGCTATTCCGGCATCAGCGCCAATCCTGCGCTCGGCGCGGCGGTGGACCTGCTTGTCGGGCAAGGCGGCACGGCCGTGCTCTCGGAGACGCCCGAGATCTATGGCGCCGAACATCTCCTCGCCTTGCGCGCCGAGAGCCGCGCGGTGGGTGAAAAGCTGATCGAGCGCATCCGCTGGTGGGAGGATTATACCGCCAGGCACGACATGGAGATGAACAACAACCCTTCGCCCGGCAACAAGCTGGGTGGGCTGACGACCATCCTGGAGAAATCGCTCGGCGCCTCCGCCAAGGGCGGCACCACCAATCTGCGCGCGGTGCTGGAATATGCCGAGCCGATCAACGAGCGCGGCCTCGTCTTCATGGATACGCCTGGCTACGATCCGGTCTCGGCCACCGGGCAGGTCGCCGGCGGCGCCAACATATTGTGCTTCACCACCGGCCGTGGTTCGGCCTTCGGCTGCAAGCCGACGCCCTCGATCAAACTCGCCTCCAACAGCTTCATCTTCGAGCAGATGCGCGAGGACATGGACATCAATTGCGGAGACATACTGGACGGCATCTCGCTGGCCGAGAAGGGCGAGGAGATCTTCGCCGAGATCCTGCGCGTCGCATCCGGCGGGCGCACCAGGTCCGAAGCGCTCGGCTATGGCGACAACGAGTTCGTGCCGTGGAGCCTTGGCGCGACCATGTAGCGATATCGCCCGCCTGCACAGGCCGGCGGGCGCCCACGAAAAATCTCAAACGGAAAGAACCGCTCGACATGAACAGCATCGATCTTGACGGCCAGCACGCTGTCGTCACCGGCGGCGCCCAGGGCCTCGGCTTCGCGATGGCCAGACGCTTCGTTGCCTCCGGCGCGACGGTCAGCTTGTGGGACCTCGATGAGGCACGTCTCGAGACCGCACGAGAAGAACTCGGCAGCGCCGCTTCGACAGAATTGGTGGATGTCGCCGACTGGGCGTCGGTGGATGCCGCGCGCGCCAGGACCGAAGAGCGCGCCGGCAAGATTTCCATTCTGGTCAATTCCGCCGGGATCGCGGGCCCGGCCGCCCCGCTCGACGTCTACGACATCGAGACGTGGAAGAAGGTCATCGACGTCAATGTGAACGGCACGTTCTACGTCAACCGGGCGGTGGTTCCGGGAATGAAGGAGCGCAATTACGGGCGCATCGTCAACATCGCCTCGGTCGCCGGCAAGGAGGGCAACCCCAACGCATCAGCCTATTCGGCCTCGAAGGCGGCGGTCATTGGCCTGACCAAGTCGCTCGGCAAGGAACTGGCGCAGTACGACATCGCGGTGAACTGCATCTCGCCAGCCACGGCGCAGACGCGCATTCTCGAACAGCTGACGCCGGAGCATATCGAATATATGCGCTCGCGCATTCCGCGCGGCCGCCTGCTGGAGGTCGACGAGGCCGCCGCCATGGTCGCCTGGCTCGTCTCCAAGGAGAACAGTTTTACAACCGCCTCTACATTCGACCTGTCTGGTGGGCGGACGACCTATTGAAAGGCAGTTGACGTTCAGCCAGGCAACCGACCGAGACCAATCGCAAAGCGCTCCACCATCGCGAGGCCAGGCTCGCTGGGCCGCATCGCCGGAGCCCGGTCGTGTATCGGGATGCCTGCGCGGGCGCCGAACAGCCGCTTGCCATAGCAGATCAAGTTTTCGATGCCTTGCATGACGAAGACCGCTGCCGGCAACATTCTTGCATATTCAGCCTCGGCCGTGGCTTCGCCTCCGGCGCGGAACGCATGATAGGCGCGCACGGCATAGTCGGCGCAATCCGGCGCCAGGATCATGCCGCGGCAACCGATGCGGAAATTGTCGATCAGTTCCAGGCCGCCACGCCCGTTGAAAACCGGTATCCGGCCATCGGTGCGCTCGATCAGCCCGGCGATGTCGGTAACCGGACCCTCGCCCTTGATCAGCCTAACGTTGGGATACAGCGTGACGAGGTCGCGGATTTCGTCTGATGAAAGGCCGCGCCCGAAAAACGCCGGCGCGTTCTGGATCACCACCGGCAGATCGGTCGCCTCGGCAACGCGGCCGAAGAACTTGATGTATTCCGGCGCACCATAGGACCCAACCGGCGGCGGCTGCAGGATCACCCAATCCGCTCCCACGCTTTCAGCATGGCGAACCTGTGCGACCTGCTCGGCCACCGAAGCGCCGAAGATGGTGAAAGCGAGTGGCACTTTTCCGTCGGTGTCTTCCGCCGTCCAGTCCATGATCGTCCGGCGCTCGGCCTCGGACAGCTTGGCGACTTCCGTCGCCAAGCCGAGCGCCGCCATGCCGTGCACGCCGCTCGCCAGGCAGATCTCGACCTGCCTGCGCATCGCCGCGCGGTCGAGTTTTTCGTTCTCATCAAAGAGCGCGTAGAGAATGGCGTGAATGCCGTGGAAATCATAAGGTTTGAATTTTGTCACGCGGACCTCAATGGCTTTCGCGTGGAATGGCGTGGCCACGGCATCCGACGAGAAAATCGAGGTCGGCGCCGCGATCCGCCTGCAGCACATGGTCGACGTAAAGACCCTGATAGCCGCCGCGCATAGCCGGCTGCGGCGGAGCCCAGGATGTCCGCCGCTTTGCGAGTTCCTGTTCTGACACGTCGAGATGCAGCTTCCTTGCTTCGACATCGAGCTCGATCATGTCGCCGCTCCTCACCAGCGCCAGCGGGCCGCCGACAGCGGCTTCGGGTGCGGCATGCAGCACGACGGTGCCGAAGGCGGTGCCCGACATGCGGGCATCGGAGATACGGATCATGTCGCGGACGCCTTGCTTCAACAGCTTCTGAGGCAGCGCCATGTTGCCGACCTCGGCCATCCCCGGATAGCCCTTGGGGCCGCAATTCTTCAGCACCATGATCGAGCCCTCGTCGATGTCCAGCAAGGGATCGTCGATGCGCGCCTTGTAGTCGTCAATGTCCTCGAAGACGACGGCGCGGCCGCGATGCTTCATGAGAGCTGGCGACGCGGCTGACGGTTTGATGATGGCGCCGTCGGGCGCCAGATTGCCGCGCAGCACCGCGATGCCGCCGTGCGATGTCAGCGCCTTGTCGCGCGGGCGGATCACCTCCGGATTGTAGTTTTGGGCGTCAGTGATGTTCTCGCGCACGCTCTTGCCGGTGACGGTCAGCGCATCGAGATCGAGCATGTCGGCGATCTCTTTCATGACGGCCGGAATGCCGCCGGCGTAGCAGAAATCCTCCATCAGGAAACGGCCTGACGGCATCAGGTCGAGGATGGTCGGCACGTCGCGGCCATATCGATCCCAATCATCCAGGGTCAGCTCGGTGCCGACGCGGCCGGCGATGGCCAGGAGATGCACGACCGCATTGGTGGAGCCGCCGATCGCGCCATTGACGCGGATGGCGTTGGCGAAAGCTTTTCTCGTGAGGATAGCCGACGGGCGCAGATCCTCATTGACCATCTCGACGATGCGCCGCCCCGTCATGCGGGCGATGCGGCTGCGGCGCGCGTCGACGGCGGGATAGGCGGCATTGCCTGGCAGCGCCAGGCCGAGCGCCTCGACCATCGAGGCCATGGTCGAGGCCGTTCCCATCGTCATGCAGTGGCCGGGCGAACGTGACATGGCGCTCTCGGCATTGGCGAAATCCTGTTCGCTCATCACGCCGGCGCGGACATCCTCGGAGAATTTCCACACATCAGTGCCTGAGCCGATCTCGCGGCCCTGGAAGCGGCCATTAAGCATCGGCCCGCCGGAGATAACGATCGACGGCAGGTCGCAGGAGGCTGCGCCCATCACCAGTGACGGTGTGGTCTTGTCGCAGCCGGCCATCAGCACCACGCCATCCATCGGGTTGCCGCGGATCGCCTCCTCGACATCCATCGAGGCAAGGTTGCGAAACAGCATCGCCGTCGGCCGCAGATTGGACTCGCCGCAGGAGAAGACCGGGAATTCCAGCGGCAGGCCGCCGGCCTCCAGGACGCCGGCCTTGATGTGCTCGATCAGGCCACGGAAATGCACGTGGCAAGGCGTGAATTCGGAGAAGGTGTTGCAGATGCCGATCACCGGGCGGCCGTCGAAGGCATCGTCGGGCAGGCCGTTGTTCTTCATCCAGCTGCGGTGGATGAAGGCATCCTTGCCCAGCCCGCCGAACCAATGCTGCGATCGTCTCTTGGTCATGGTCTTTCCGGCGTTCAGGCGGGATGCTGCAGCTGGCTCAGCCCGCCATCGACGACGAGCGTCGCCGCGTTCATGAACGGGCATTCGTCGGAGATCATGAACACCGCAGCCCGCGCGATCTCGCGCGCCGTGGCGATGCGGCCGCCGGGATGCAGCGCCATGGTGTTGGCGCGTGCTGCGGCCGGATCGGCAAAGCTGTTCCAGTAGTCGATCGCCTTCTGCGTCTCGACATAGCCCGGCGCCAGCGCGTTCACGCGCACGCCTTGCGCCGCATATTCGAGCGCCAGCGATTTGGTCAGGCCGAGCAGCGCGTGCTTGGCGACGGGATAGGGGAAGGTGTGCGGAATGATGGTGAAGCTGTGCGTCGAGGCGATGTTGAGGATGGCGCCGCCGCCGCTTGTAATCATGCCCGGCAGCACAGCCTTGCTGCAATTCCAGGCGCCCTTGACGTTGACGTCGAAATTGCGGTTCCACTCTTCCTCGGTCGCCTTGAGCGGCGTCGAGAACACATTGACCCCGGCATTGTTGATCAGCGCGTTGATGTGGCCGATTTCGTCGGTCGCTTGGCCGACGGCAGTGGCAATCGCGGCTCCGTCGCTGATGTCGGCTGCCGCATGCCCGACATGGCCGTGCGGCGCGGCAAGGCCGGCGACGGCCTTGTCCAGCAGTGCGCCGTCGCGGTCGACGAGGAACAGTCTTGCACCTTCGGCAAGGCAGGCCTCGGCGATGGCCAGCCCGATGCCTTGCGCGGCGCCGGTCAGGAAGATGCGTTTGCCGGAAAGGCGCTCAGCCATTTTTGTCCCTCCAGCTTAGCGCCGGCCCAGTGCCGACGAGCGCAGATTGTCGAGCAGCACGGCCAGCAGCAGGATCACGCCACGTACGATGTACTGGTAGAAGGCCGGGATGTTGAGCAGGTTCATGGCGTTTTCGGCGATGCCCATGATCAGCACGCCGACGATGACGCCCGACATGGTGGCGCGGCCGCCGGCAAGCGAAACACCGCCGAGCACGCAGGCCGAGATGACCGAGAGTTCGAGCCCGACCGCCGCGTTGGGCTGGCCGGAGGTGATGCGCGACGCCAGCAGGATGCCGGCGATGCCGCAGACGACGCCCTGCAGCGCAAAAATCCAGATGCGCGTCCGGTCGACATTGACGCCGGCAAGACGCGAGGCCTCCGGATTGCCGCCGATGGCCAGCGTGTTCTTGCCGAAGACGGTGCGGTTGAGGACGAAGCCGAAGATGCAAAACAGGATAGCGAGCACCCAGACCGGCGTCGGTATGCCGAGCAGTTTCGAGAGCGCCAGCTGATAGAAATCCGAGCTGTTGATGCCGACGGCACGGCCGTCGGACGCGATCAGCGCAAAGCCGCGCACGATCTGCATGGTGGCCAGCGTCGTGATCAGCGCGTTGATGCGGAATTTGGCGATGACGAGGCCGTTGATGAAGCCGACGAAAGCGCCGCAGGCGATTGCCGCCAGCAGGCCAAGCAGGATCGAGCCGGTGTAATTCGACGCCATCACAGCGACCATGCCGGCAAAGGCGACGATCGAACCGACCGACAGGTCGAAGTCGCGCGCGGCGAGGCAGAACATCATGGTGCAGGCGACGATGCCGACGGTGACCACCGACTGCAGCAGGCCGAGCATGTTGCGGTCCGTAAGGAAGTTCGGCACCAGAGCCGACACCAGCGCGAAGGCGACGACGAAGATGACGACGAGGCCCTGTTCGCCGAGCAGGATTTTTTTCAACTGGTCGGTCATGCCAAAGTCCTCAGGATGCGATCGCGTCGGGAGTTTTCTGATCGGGGAGAGCGGCGGCCAGGATCGCCCTTTCGGCGAACTGGTCGCGGGTGAGTTCGGCGCTGACGCGGCCACCGCACATCACCAGAATACGGTCGCAGATGCCCATCACTTCCGGCAGTTCGGACGAGACGACGACGATCGCCATGCCGTCCTGCGCAAGCTGGTAGAGCAATTCGTAGATTTCCGATTTGGCGCCGACATCGATGCCGCGCGTCGGTTCGTCGACGATGAGAACCCGCACCCCTTGTTCGGACAGCCAGCGGCCAAGGATGACCTTCTGCTGGTTGCCGCCGGAGAGATTGATGATGTCCTGCTTGCGCGACGGCGTGCGCACCTTGAGCTTCTTGATGAAGGTTTCGGCGGTGGCGATCTCGCTGGCGCGGTTGAGCACGCCGAAGCGCGTGTGATGGCGCCGCGACGAGATGTTGATGTTCTCCTCGACCGAGCGGCCCTGGATGATGCCGTCATGCTTGCGATCCTCCGAGCACAGCACGATGCCGGCCCGGATCGTACCACGCGGATCGGCGGCACGGACCAGCTTGCCGTCGACGGTGATGCTGCCGCCCGAGCGCGGATCGGCGCCATAGACCAGCCGCATCAGTTCCGAGCGCCCGGCGCCGATCAGGCCGAAGAAGCCGACGATCTCGCCTGCCCTCGCCTCGAAACTGGCCGGCGTCTTCAGTTTGGGGCCGCTGAGAGCGTCGACCTTCAGGCGGACATCGCCCGTTTTTCGTGCGCGAAAACCCCAGATATCCGAAATCTCGCGGCCGACCATCTCGGCGACGACCTGGTCGCGGGTGACGCCTTTCAGCGACGCATGGTGCGCCGCGAGCTTGCCGTCGCGCAGCACGGTCAGGCTGTCGCAGAGCCGGAACACTTCGTCGAGCCTGTGCGAGACATAGATGATGACCTTGCCTTCGCCGCGCAGGCGGTCGATCAGGGCAAACAGGATTTCGCTTTCGCGCGAGGAAAGCGACGAGGTCGGTTCGTCCAGCGCGATAACGCGTGCGTCGAGCATGACCGCCTTGGCGATCTCGACCATCTGGCGTTCGCCGATCGACAGCGTCTTGACCTTGCGTCGCATGTCGATGTCGATACCGGCCGATTTCAGCTTGGCGCCGACGTCGTCCATCATCCGGCGGCCGGCGATGATGCCGGCGTTGGCGGGGAAACGACCGAGGCTGAGGTTTTCGGCAACGGTGAGTTCAGGAACGAGTTGCAGTTCCTGATGAATGACAATGACGCCATTGTCGAAGGCATCCCGGGTCGAGGTATAGGCCTGAACCCTGCCGTCAATGCGGATCTCGCCCTCATCGGCATGCTGGTCGCCGGACAGGATCTTGATCAGGGTGGATTTGCCGGCGCCGTTCTCGCCCATCAGGCCATGCACGGCGCCTTTGTCGACACCGAACGAGACGTCCGACAGCGCCTTGACGCCCGGATAGGTCTTGGTGACGTGCGAGAAGTCAAGAAAGGACACGGGCAGCGATCCTCGTATGGAATGGCAAACAGGCGGCGGGATGAGCCGCCGCCTGTTTGTACAGGGAGGATTATTCGATGCCGAGGCCCTGGCGGACCTTCTGGTAGTCGTCGCGCTTGGCGAGTGCACCCGAGGTCAGGATCAGCTTCTCCGGTTCCTTGTTGTTGGCGACCCAGTCATACATGTTGAGCGCCGTCTCGTAGCCATGACGCTTCGGCGAGATGATCACGGTGCCGACGAAGCCGGTGGCCGTCGGCTTCTTAAACTCGTTGATCGCCGAATCGGCGCCGCCAATGCCAACACCGATCATGGCGTCCGCCGGAAGGCCAACGCTTTCGGCTGCACGCACGGCGCCGAGCACCGCCTCGTCGTTGAGACCGAAGGAGACCCACTTCTTGATGTCGGCATGGGCGTTGAGCACGACCGTCGCCGCATTGAGGGCAGCTTCCGTGTCGGTCTTGGCCTGCGGGGCGTCGAAAATGTTCCCGGCCTTGAAGCCGTTCGCCTTGAGCACCGAGATGGCGCCTTCGACGCGGTCGACGGCGGTCGGCAGTTGGTCATAGGAGACGCGGATGGCGCCGACCTCGTCGGCCTTCCAGCCGCGTGCCTTCATTTCGTCGACGATCGCCTGGCCGACGGCCTCGCCGATCTTGGTGGCCGAAATGCCCATATGCGGGACGTCTTCCAGCGCCTTGCCGTCGGCGCCGACCAGGCGGTCATCGACAGTCATCAGCTTGAGATTGTTGGCGGCGGCCTTGGCGACGATGCCGGGGCCAAGCTTCACGTCCGGTGTGCAGACGATGAAGCCCTGGGCGCCCTGGGCGCCGAGATTGTCGATCGCCGACATCAGCTTCTCACCGTCCTCGGCGCCGATCTTGACCAGGGTGAAGCCCTTCTCCTTGGCGGCCTGGTCGGCGAACTTCCATTCGTCCTGGAACCACGGCTCCTCGGGCTGCTTGACGATGAAACCGATCTTGGTGTCCTGAGCATATGCAGCGATGGTCGTGACGGACAGCACGGCAAGCGCGCCCGCGACGAGCGCGGTCTTCAAAAGTCGCATGATTACCTCCCAGCGATAGACCGGGCGCTCAGCCCGGATGCCGGAGTCTCTAATCCTTTTTATCATACTCGTCAATTGATCTGGTATGATAATTAATGTACATGCTCTGACCAGCAATCGCTGGCGCAATCAGTCCGCATCCGTTAATGGCGGATCGGTTGTGCGAAACCAGCGGTTCGCCGCCTTGGAGGAGGGCTGAGGTGACCGGGACTTTGAAGAAACCGCAAGGCGACACAGCCACTCGCCGCCCGCGCGTCATGCCCGATGTGACCAAGGCAATGGCCTCAGACATCTTTTCCGGGCGCTACCCGGCCGGATCCTCCTTGCCGACCGAAAACGAACTCGGCGTCGAATATGGTGTCAGCCGCACTGTCATCCGCGAGGCCCTGAAAGTGTTGGCGGCAAAGGGGCTGGTGCTGTCGCGGCCGCGCGTCGGCACGATCGTCTGCAACGAGGACGACTGGAACATCATCGACCCACAGGTGCTGGCCTGGCACGCGCCGCATGCACTGGACGACAAGCTGTTCGACGCCATTCTTGAAACGCGCCGGGCCATCGAGCCGCTGGTTGCCGAACTGGCTGCCACGCGCGCGACGCTGCAGGAGATCGCCGATCTGGAGGCCGCCTGGCGCGGCATGGCTGGCGCCGGCGAGGACCTCGCCGCCTTCTCGCGCAGCGACATCGCTTTCCACCAGATCGTCTATGCCGCGAGCCACAACCCGATCTTTCGCCAGATTGGCAATCTCATCGACACCGGGCTGAAATTCTCGCTCGAGGCCACGGCGGTGATTTCGCTCGACCGGCGCATGGAGGCCGTGGCGGCGCACCGCGAGGTGGTCGAAGCGCTGCGCATGCGCAATGCCGAGGCGGCGCGTGGGGCCGCAAACAAGATCCTCGACCTTGCGGCGCGCGACCTCGTCAGCGCCAAGAAACTCAAGAGCAACTGAGACTGCGCATGAAAATCATCTCGCTCACCACCTACATCGTTCCGCCGCGCTGGCTGTTCCTGAAGATCGAGACCGATGCCGGCGTCACCGGCTGGGGCGAGCCGGTCGTCGAGGGCCGGGCGCTGACCGTCGAGGCAGCGGTCAAGGAGCTTGGCGATTACCTCATCGGCAAGGATCCCCGCCTGATCGAGGACCACTGGACGGTGATGCACCGCGGCGGCTTCTACCGTGGCGGGCCGATCCTGATGAGCGCCATTGCGGGCATCGACCAGGCACTGTGGGATATCAAGGGCAAGGCGCTCGGCGTTCCCGTGCATGAGTTGCTCGGCGGCAAGCTGCGCGACACGATCAAGGTCTATTCCTGGATCGGAGGGGACCGGCCGGCCGAAGTGGCCGCTGGTGCGAAGGAAATGGTTGCACGCGGTTTCCTGGCGTTGAAGATGAACGGCACCGAGGAACTGCAGATCGTCGACAGCCATGACAAGATCGACGCCGCTGTCGAACGCGTCGCCATGGTGCGCGAGGCCGTCGGACCCAACATCGGCATCGCCGTCGATTTTCATGGCCGCGTCCACCGGCCGATGGCGCGCGCCCTGGTCAAGGAGCTCGAGCCCTACAGGCTGATGTTCATCGAGGAGCCGGTGCTCAGCGAAAACCGCGAGGCGCTGAAGGAGATCGCCGCGCTCGGCTCGACGCCGATCGCGCTCGGCGAGCGGCTCTACAGCCGCTGGGACTTCAAATCCGTGTTCGAGGAAGGTGTCGTCGACATCATCCAGCCTGATCTGTCGCATGCCGGTGGCATCACCGAATGCCGCAAGATCGCAGCGATGGCGGAAGCCTATGACGTCGCGGTGGCGCCGCACTGCCCGCTCGGGCCGATCGCGCTTGCCGCGTGCCTGCAGCTCGACGCGGTCAGCTACAACTGCTTCATCCAGGAGCAGAGCCTCGGCATCCACTACAACGCCGCCAACGACCTGCTCGACTATGCCGCCAACAAGGATGTCTTCCGCTACGAGGATGGTTATGTCGCCATTCCCGACGGCCCGGGCCTGGGTGTCGAGATCGACGAGGAGTACGTCAAGGAACGCGCCAGGGAAGGCCACCGCTGGCGCAACCCTGTCTGGCGCCACAAGGACGGCTCCTTCGCCGAGTGGTGATCGGGCCGGCTTCCAGTCTCTAAGCGCTCCATGAACAGTGAAGACTTTGTCCGGCGAACGGTTGCTCGCGAGAAATGGCTGGTTCGTTCCGTTTGATGGGGGCGCTTTCAGCGGCGTTGCCTGAACTGACCATCAAACGCAGATGACCGCAGTACGGCACATTCATCGGCTGCGAATTGCAGAGGGACTGTTTGGTGGAGCCAATCGGGATCGAACCGACGACCTCTTGAATGCCATTCAAGCGCTCTCCCAACTGAGCTATGGCCCCACTTCCGGCAGTCAACCGGCGCCGTTTCCGGCGAAGAGATCCGGCGCGGGTTGGAGACCGCGCCGTTAGTGCAGGCGGCTTCTAACCCCGCCCTTCTCAGATATCAAGCCTTCGAGAGCCGCTTTTTCTTCGCAGGCCGCGAAAGCCCACAAACGCCCGCTTTCAAGGCCCGATCAGACCTCGTCGTCGTCGTCGCCGACGCCGATCATGTCGGCAACGTCGTCATCTTCTTCCTCTTCGTCGGCGAGAAAGGTGTCATCCTCGTCGTCGCCGAGGTCGACGTCATCCTCGTCGTCGCCGAGATCCGGCAGGTCGTCGCCCTTGGCGTCCTCGTCGGCCTCTTCAAGCGAGACGACCTCAACGCCCTCTTCTTCCTCGGCGTCCACTTCCTTCTCGGCCACTTCCTCTTCCTCCTCGAGGGCGGCAATCTTGCCTTCCTCGAAATAGGAACGCGGATAGGTCTTGCCGGTGTAGGGCGAGACGATCGGGTCCTTGTTCAGGTCGTAGAATTTTCGGCCCGTCTCCGGGTCGATACGTTTTGTGCCAAGTTCGGTTTTTGCCACGGCAAGCCTCGTCAATAAAAGAGTGGTCCCCTTAACCACAGTTTGCAGCGCTGTCAAAGCGAAAAGCCGGCGTCACAAAACCATACGTTGAAAGGCGTCGCGTCAGTGACGACCATGGGGGATGACCATTTCGGCCCGCCGTGATACGAGACCGCCGCAACAAATGAAAAGCGCCGGCCTGCCGGCATTCCGTCCAGGGAAATTCCATGTCTCACGCCGCCGCGCCCAAGCCGGCCACCGCCCGCCAATCCCCAGCCCTTTCTGGTATCGCGCGCGTGCCGGGCGACAAGTCGATCTCGCACCGCTCCTTCATGTTCGGCGGCCTCGCCTCGGGCGAGACCCGCATCACCGGCCTGCTCGAAGGCGAGGACGTGATGCGCACAGGTGCTGCCATGAAGGCTATGGGCGCACATATCGAGAAGAACGGCGACGAGTGGGTGATCCGCGGCACAGGCAATGGCGCACTGCTGCAGCCGGAAGGCCCGCTCGATTTCGGCAATGCCGGCACCGGCTCGCGGCTGACCATGGGCCTTGTCGGCACCTATGACATGGAGACGACCTTCATCGGCGACGCCTCGCTGTCGGGCCGGCCGATGGGCCGCGTGCTGGAACCCTTGCGCCAGATGGGCGTGCAGGTGCTGAAGGCGACGCCGGGCGACCGCATGCCGATTACGCTGCATGGACCGAAGCACGCCGCCCCGATCACCTATCGCGTGCCGATGGCCTCGGCGCAGGTGAAGTCCGCGGTGCTGCTCGCCGGCCTCAACACGCCCGGCATCACCACGGTGATCGAACCGGTGATGACACGTGACCACACCGAAAAGATGCTGAAGGGTTTTGGCGCCAACCTGTCGGTTGAGACCGACGAGCGCGGCGTGCGCCACATCTTCATCGAAGGCCAGGGCAAGCTCACCGGCCAGACGATCGCCGTGCCGGGCGACCCGTCCTCGGCCGGCTTCCCGCTGGTGGCCGCACTGATCGTGCCGGGTTCGGACATTACAATCGAAAACGTATTGATGAACCCGACCCGCACCGGCCTGCTTTTGACGCTGCAGGACATGGGCGGCAAGATCGACATCCTCAACCCGCGCAATGCCGGCGGCGAAGACGTCGCCGATCTGCGCGTACGTTACTCCGAACTGAAAGGCGTCATCGTGCCACCCGAGCGGGCGCCGTCGATGATCGACGAGTATCCGGTGCTGGCGGTCGCGGCGAGCTTCGCCGAGGGCGAGACGCTGATGCAGGGGCTGGAGGAGCTGCGCGTCAAGGAATCAGACCGGCTGTCGGCCGTCGCCAACGGGCTGAAGCTCAACGGCGTTGATTGCACCGAGGGCGAGGCCTCGCTCGCCGTGCGCGGAAAACCGGGCGGCAAGGGGCTGGGTGGCCATCCGAACGGCCAGGACACGACCGTGCAGACCCATCTCGACCACCGCATCGCCATGAGTTTCTTGGTCATGGGGCTGGCGACGGAAAAGCCGGTGACGATCGATGACGCCGCGATGATTGCGACGAGCTTTCCGGAGTTCATGGGGCTGATGACGGGGCTGGGCGCGGAGATCGGGTGACGGTCGTGGCAACCAATAGCCTTGGCACGTTGGCGGGACAGCACCCCTCTCTGTCCTGCCGGACATCTCCCCCGCAAGGGGGGAGATTGGCGGCTTTGGCGCTCCATTCAATCCTGCAATATTGGCGATTGGCTAAGTCAGCGGTGATGGCTGATCTCCCCCCTTGCGGGGGAGATGTCCGGCAGGACAGAGGGGGGTGTGAAGAATCTCGGCGCCCGTCTTCTTCATCGCACCTGTCAATCGCAGCGGCCCGCCAATGACTCACACCTTCACCATCGCCATCGACGGCCCCGCAGGCGCCGGAAAAGGCACGCTGGCCCGGCGGCTCGCCGACCACTACCGGCTGAACCTGCTCGACACCGGTCTCACCTATCGCGCCGTCGCCTATGCGCTCATCCAGCACGCGCTGCCGCTCGACAATGTCTCGGCCGCCGAAACCGCGGCCCGCCAGGTCGATCTGGCGAAGCTCGACCGCGCGGTGCTGTCGGCGCATGCCGTCGGCGAGGCTGCCTCCAAGGTCGCGGTGTATCCGACGGTGCGGCGCATCCTCGTCGAAAAGCAGCGCGACTTCGCCAAGACGCCGCCGGGCGCGGTGCTCGACGGGCGCGACATCGGCACCGTTGTCTGCCCCGACGCCGACATCAAACTCTATGTGACAGCGAGCGCCGAGGTGCGGGCACAGCGCCGGCTGTCGGAGATCGAGAGCATCGGCGGGACCGCCGATTTCACCGAAATCCTCGCCGATATCGTGCGCCGCGACGAACGCGACATGAGTCGAGCGGACTCACCGTTGAAGCCGGCGGCCGACGCGCACTTGCTTGATACCAGCGAAATGGCTATAGAAGCCGCGTTTCTTGCAGCCATGGCGATCATAGACGACGTGCTGGCCAAAAGAGACAACGCCTGATCCGGGTTTTCCCTCGTATTTCCGTTGTCGGAGGCGAAGAAAATACCCATATCGGGCACGAACCAGCCTGCCAGCATTCTTCATGCGCCGGAATTGCCGTTTAAAGAGCGGCCCAGGGTTTTTGTAGCCCGGAACGCCGGTAGGCCAAACGCAACGCTAACCCACGGCGCCCGTCCCGCTTTTAGATGCGGGGCACTCCAGGAGAAACAATGTCAGCTGCAAATCCCACTCGCGACGATTTCGCGAGCCTGCTCGAAGAATCTTTTACCGCCGGCCATTCCGGCGAAGGTCAGGTCGTCAAGGGCATCATCACCGCCATTGAAAAAGACATGGCTATCATCGACGTCGGCCTCAAGGTCGAAGGCCGCGTGCCGCTGAAGGAATTCGGCGTCAAGGGCAAGGACACCACCCTCAAGGTCGGTGACACCGTCGAAGTCTATGTCGAGCGCATCGAAAACGCGCTTGGCGAAGCGATGCTTTCACGTGAAAAGGCCCGCCGCGAAGAGAGCTGGGTCCGTCTGGAAGAGAAGTTCACCAAGGGTGAGCGCGTCGAAGGCGTCATCTTCAACCAGGTCAAGGGCGGCTTCACCGTCGACCTCGACGGCGCCGTGGCCTTCCTGCCGCGCAGCCAGGTCGATATCCGCCCGATCCGCGACGTCTCCCCGCTGATGCACAACCCGCAGCCGTTCGAGATCCTCAAGATGGATCGCCGCCGCGGCAACATCGTGGTGTCGCGCCGTACCGTGCTTGAGGAGAGCCGCGCCGAACAGCGTTCGGAAATCGTGCAGAACCTCGAAGAAGGCCAGGTTGTCGAAGGCGTCGTCAAGAACATCACCGATTATGGTGCGTTCGTCGACCTCGGCGGCATCGACGGCCTGCTGCATGTCACCGACATGGCATGGCGCCGCGTCAACCATCCGACCGAAATCCTCAACATCGGTCAGACGGTCAAGGTGCAGATCATCCGCATCAACCAGGAAACCCACCGCATCTCGCTCGGCATGAAGCAGCTCGAGAGCGATCCGTGGTCCGAGATCGGCACCAAGTTCCCGATCGGCAAGAAGATCAAGGGTACCGTCACCAACATCACCGACTACGGCGCGTTCGTCGAGCTGGAGCCGGGCATCGAGGGTCTCATCCACGTTTCGGAAATGTCGTGGACGAAGAAGAACGTGCATCCCGGCAAGATCCTGTCGACGACCCAGGAAGTCGACGTGGTGGTGCTCGAGGTCGATCCGGCCAAGCGCCGCATCTCGCTCGGCCTCAAGCAGACGCTCGAGAATCCGTGGCAGGCTTTCGCCTCGAGCCATCCGGTCGGCAGCCAGGTCGAGGGCGAGGTCAAGAACAAGACCGAGTTCGGCCTGTTCATCGGCCTCGAAGGCGACGTGGACGGCATGGTGCACCTTTCCGACCTCGACTGGACGCGTCCGGGCGAGCAGGTCATCGAAGAGTACAATCGCGGCGACATGGTCAAGGCGCAGGTGCTCGACGTCGACATCGACAAGGAGCGCATCTCGCTCGGCATCAAGCAGCTGGCCAAGGATACGGTCGGCGAAGCGGCGACTTCAGGCGAACTGCGCAAGAACGCGGTCGTCACCTGTGAGGTCATCGGCGTCAAGGATGGCGGTCTGGAAGTGCGGCTGGTCGACAGCGGCATCGAGACCTTCATCAAGCGCTCCGATCTGAGCCGTGACCGCGACGAGCAGCGCCCCGAGCGCTTCACCGTCGGCCAGAAGGTCGACGCCCGCGTCATCGCCTTCGACAAGAAGACCCGCAAGCTGCAGGTCTCGATCAAGGCGCTGGAAATCGCTGAAGAGAAGGAAGCGGTCGCTCAGTACGGCTCGACCGACTCCGGCGCTTCGCTGGGCGACATCCTGGGTGCCGCGCTGAAGAAGCAGGGCAGCTAAGCCCTTCGCATCGCGAAGTCCTTCGCGAAGCGAAGTTCTTCACAGGCTCGAAAACAAAACCCCGCCGGAGCGATCCGGCGGGGTTTTTCTTTGACCGAGGTAAAGGTTGGAAGGTTACGCCCTGCCGTAAAGCGGCACCAGCGTACCACTCATCGCCTGGTTGGCCGGCGAGGCAAGGTAGGCGATGGCCTCGGCGGCGGCTTCGAGGCTGACCCATCTGGTGACATCGGCATCCGGCATATCGGCGCGGTTTGCCGGCGTATCAAGCGTCGACGGCGCCACCGCATTGACCAGGATGCCCCTGTGCTTCAGCTCCTCCGCCATCGCTACCGTCATCGCTGCCACAGCCGCCTTGCTGGCGGCGTAGGCGACCGAGCCGGCGCCCCTGCGAGGTTCCAATGCCGCCCGCGCGGCGATATTGACGATACGGCCCGCAGTGTCCGACGACAGCATCGAGCGGATCGCGGCGCGGCAGCACAGGAAGGCTGTGCGCGCATTGGTGTCCATCATCTCGGCAAAGGACGCCGACTCGATCTTTTCCACAGGTGCCGAGGTGAAGCCACCGGCCAGGTGGATCGAGCCCCACAGGCCTGGAACCTGGCTGTAGAAGGCCTCGACCTTGGCGGGGTCCGAGAGATCTACATTGTGCACCAGCTGGACACGATCATGCGTGGTGAAGGGGAAATGCGTAGGTGCGGCGGCATGGGCATTGGGCACATGGCAGATCGCGCCGTCACTCAGCAGTTTGCCGACAACCGCACCGCCGAGCGCGCCGGTCCCGCCGGTCACAACGATATGCTTGCCTTCTAGTGTTTCCGTCATCCTGGACCGCTCCTGTCATTTTTTTATGGTTGGGTCGTTTCCGTACCGCCGACGCAGAGCGTCGCGCCTTTCGGGCCATCACTCAATTGAAATCTCGACATGGCAGTTGTCGCGTCTTTGCATGCGTCCGCCCACCGTCAGCCGTAGGTCATGCCAGCCGGGACGGGAAACAAGCGCCACTGATATTCAGTCAACCGTGATTTCGATGACGCGCGGCAGTCCGGTGGCCCGGGCGCGTTTCAGCGCGTCCGCCAGAGCGTCGATATCGGCAAGCCGTTCGGCGCCGATGCCATAGGCCTCGGCCAGCTTGCAGAAATCCGGCGGCGCCGGCGATACGCCGACGGGCTCGACACCGACATCGAGCATGGAGGTTTCGATCTCGCGGTAGCCCCTGTTATTCCAGACGATGAAGATGACTGGCGCCCGCGCATCGAGCGCGGCGCCCAACTCCGGCAACGTGAACTGGAAGCCGCCGTCGCCGGTCACGCAGACAACCGGCGCATCGGGTATCGCAAGGGCCGCGCCAATCGCTGCCGGCGGGCCATAGCCGAGCGCGCCGAAGCCGGTGGCGGCGTTGAACCAGCCGCCGGGGCGATCATGGTCGTAATAGAGGTTGGCGGCATAGATCGGCTGTGTCGAATCGCCGACGATGAGTGCCCCCGGCAAAGCGTCGCGGATCATCTCGACGGCACGCACTTGCGCCTGCAGAGTCGGATTGAGCTCGGCAAAGGCCGCTTTTCGTGTAGCAGCGGCGCGCAACGAACCGCCCTCGCTTGCCCGGACATGGCCCGTTTCCAGAAGCAGCGCTTCGAGCGCCTCGGCGCAATCGGCCTGGATCGAAACGGTTGCCGGGCGGCGGGCAATCTGGTCCGCGCCGATATCGATGCGGATCAGATTGGCGGGCAGGACGAAGCCGCCATCGCTGTAGCCGTCATAGTCGGTCGGGCCGAATTCGGTGCCGGCGGCAATGACCAGATCGGCTTCGGCCATCAGCGCCCGTACTGTCTTCAGGCTGGGACTGGCCGGCACGCAAAGCGGATGACCATGCAGCAGGCCGCGCGCATTGGTGGTCTGGACGACCGGCGCTCCCAGCCGCTCGGCCAGACGCCGCAATGGCGCCCCGGCGCGTTTGGCGCCGCCGCCGACCAGGATCAGCGGGCGGCGCGCGGCAGCGATGAGTTTGGCCGCGCTGGCAATTGCGGCACCTTCCGGCGCGGGTGGCGTCACATTGCTCAGCATGGCAGCGATGCCATCCGCCGGCTTGACCATGACGTCGGTCGGGATCTCGATATGCACCGGGCCGGGCCGGGCCAATGAAAACAGGGCGAAGGCCTGCGCCAGAGCAGCGGGCAATTCGCTGGCCTCGGTGACGCGCTTCGAAAACAGCGCCACCTTCTCCATCATGCCGCGCTGATCCGGCAGTTCATGCAGATGGCCGAGGCCCTTGCCCAGCGTCGGCATGGCGTTGACGCCGGATATGACCAGCATCGGCACCGAATCAGCGCGTGCCTGCCCCATGGCGGTGATGGTGTTGGTCAGCCCCGGTCCGGTGATGACGAAGGCGACGCCCGGCCTGCCGCTGGCGCGCGCATAGCCATCGGCCATGAAGCCGGCGCCCTGTTCGTGACGCGGCGTGACGTGGCGGATCTTCGAGCGCGCCAGCCCGCGGTAGAGCTCGACCGTGTGGACGCCCGGAATCCCGAACACCGTGTCGACGCCATGCGCTTCGAGCAGCGAAATCAACGCCTCCCCGACCGTCGTCCCAGTGGTGGCCCCAGTGGCGATCATTGGCGCAGCACCGGGCGCGTCAGGCAGGTCGGACCGCCCTCGCAGGCGATGCAGAGCGCATCCGCATCGAAGGTGGCGACCGTGCAGCCGGCCGCTTCCATGGCGGCCGCCGTCCTGGGAAAGCCGGCAACGGCAATGATCTGGCGCGGCGCGGTCGGCAGCACATTGAGACTGAGCCCGCTGGAGGCGAAGAACTCGTCGGCATCGCCCTCGACCAGCTTGATGCCGCGCGCCCGCAGCATCTGGTAGAAGGCGGCCGGCAGCAAGGGCGCATAGACCAGCGCCAGATCGTCGGCGAGCGGGCTGATCACCGACATCAGATGCAGGCAGGCTTCCTCGCCGTGCCAGAGCGGCAGATCGAAACCGAAGACCGAAATGCCCTTAGGCGAGAGCAGGTTCGAAAGCTGCTGGATGCCGTCCTGGTTGGTGCGTACGCCACGACCGACGGCCAGCGTGGTTGCGTCGACCCAGACACAGTCGCCGCCTTCCACCTGGCCCGGATCGTCGATCCGGCCGAGAATGGGGATCCCCATGCGCTTGTAAGCTGCCTCGTGCAGACCGGGCTCGGCACGGCGCAGCGCCTTGCCCATCGAAAGGATAATCGCGCCATGATCGGTCATCAGCGACGGATCATGGGTGAAGACGGAATCGGCCAGCCCGTCATCGGCGTCCGTCAGCCATTCGATCTCGGCGCCGGAAGCCGCGACCATGCTGGTCAACTGCTCATGCTGGGCCGCCGCCTTCTGCGGATCGAACCCCGGACCATAGTGCCATTCCTGTGCCCTGGCATGACGCATGGCGCTCGTGGCGGACCGCATCAACACGCGTTTCAGGGGTCCGGCCATGGACTGCGACCCGTATGATTTGCCCACTACATTCTCCCTGAACGTCGGTTGGCGCCACTAACCACTACAGCAAGCTGTGATCAATAGTCCAAAAACCATGGTTGACGGAGGCAAGCGGAACGGTCCATCCTGAGCATGGGAACTCTGTCCAGTGACGGGTAATGGGTAAAAGATACCAGCAGCGACGAGCTCGAACGCTCCGCGGAGCGTGGAAGGAATGACGGCCATAAGCGCCGCATCCGGGATGACAGCGCAAAGCGCCGCACCCGCATTGAAACATACGGCGCAGGACGGCGCCGCCGAAGCCATCCATGTCGAGAACCTGCACAAGAGATTCGGTGAGCTGCATGTGCTGAAGGGCGTCTCGCTGTCGGCGCGCGACGGCGAGGTCATCGCCATCATCGGCGGCTCGGGCTCAGGCAAATCGACCCTGCTGCGCTGCATCAACTGCCTGGAAAACCCCACCAGCGGCATCATCCGCGTCAATGGCGAGGAGATCAAGCTCAAGGCCGACAGCCATGGCCACACGGTCCCGGCCGACCGCAAGCAGATCGAGCGCATCCGCTCCAAGCTTGGCATGGTGTTCCAGAACTTCAACCTGTGGAGCCACATGACGCTGATCGAAAACGTCATCGAGGTTCCCGTACATGTGCTTGGCATCAAGCGCGATGTTGCGATCGGCGAGGCCGAGAAACTGCTCGCCCGCGTCGGTCTGGCCGAAAAGCGCGACGTCTATCCGGCCTATCTGTCGGGCGGCCAGCAGCAGCGCGCGGCGATCGCCCGGGCGCTGGCCATCAATCCGCGCGTCATGCTGTTCGACGAGCCCACCTCGGCGCTCGATCCCGAGCTGGTCGGTGAGGTGCTGAAGGTGATCGGCGACCTGGCGCGCGAAGGCCGCACCATGGTGCTGGTCACCCACGAGATGAAGTTCGCCCGCGAGGTCGCGACGCATGTCGTCTATCTCTACAATGGATTGGTCGAGGAAGAAGGCCCGCCGGAGCAGATCTTCGGCGCGCCCAAATCCGAAAGGCTGAAGCAGTTCATCCGCAACATCGGCTAGGACAGGCCGGGACGGAAGAAAACCGGGAACCAACAACAAACTGGGAGTCGTGACATGAAGACTGTTCTGAAAACATTCGCCGCAGCGCTGCTGCTCGGCGTCGCCGCCATGGGCGTGGCCAAGGCCGATCCGGTCAAGATCGGCGTCGCCGCCGAGCCTTATCCGCCCTTCACCTCGCCCGATGCTTCGGGCAAGTGGGTCGGTTGGGAGATCGACTTCATCGATGCCGTCTGCGCCGAGGAGAAGCTCGATTGCGTCATTACCCCGGTCGCCTGGGACGGCATCATCCCGGCACTGACGACCAAGAAGATCGACCTCATCGTCTCCTCGATGTCGATCACCGCCGAACGCGCGAAGACGATCGATTTCTCGGACAAGTACTATAACACGCCGACCGCGATCATCGGCCCCAAGGACCAGAAATTCGGCTCCGCCCCGGACGACCTCAAGGGCAAGATCGTCGGCGTGCAGGTTTCGACGGTGCACGCTGTCTACGCCAAGAAGCACTTTGGCAGCACAGCCTCGGAGATCAAGGAATACCAGACCCAGGACGAGGCCAACAACGATCTGGCCGCCGGCCGCCTCGATGCGGTTCAGGCCGATTCCATCGCGCTTGGCGAGTTCCTGAAATCCGACCAGGGCAAGGCCTGCTGCGACTTGAAGGGGATGGTCGCTCCTGACGACGAAGTGCTCGGACCGGGCGTCGGCGCCGGCGTGCGCAAGGAAGACACCGAACTGAAGGGCAAAATCAACGCCGGCATCAAGGCGATCCGCGCCAACGGCAAATATGACGAGATCTCGAAGAAATACTTCGATTTCGACATTTACGGCGGTGGCGGCGCACAGTCGAACTGACGATCCTCGTATGAGCGGTGGGGCATGGCGCCAGCGCCATGCCCCCTGCTCGATCTTTCCCAGGCATGTTTGCCGCCGACGCAGCCGTCGGCGGTTGGCCAGCACTTCGGGGGCGACGCTGATCGACGCACTTCTTTCGGCCTCCGCGGCCGGCATCACCGAGCTTCTCTCGCCCTACCCGCCAGGCTGGGGCGGGGCTCTTTTGGTTGGGCTGCTCCATTCGATCGAGATCGCGCTGGGCGCCACGTGCCTCGGCCTTCTGATCGGCACCGGCGGCGCCTATGGCAAACTTTATGGCGGGCCGGTGGTGCGCGATCTCCTGGCGGTCTACACCACCATCGTGCGCGCGGTGCCCGAACTGGTGCTGATCCTGCTGCTCTATTACGCCGGAACCGACCTGATCAATCAGGCGCTGACGGCCATGGGCTATCAGCGCGTCGACGTGAGTGGCCTTGCCGCCGGCATCGCCGTGCTCGGCTTTGTCCAGGGCGCCTATTCGACAGAGGTGATACGCGGCGCGATCCTGGCCATTCCGCAGGGCCAGATCGAGGCCGCCCGCGCCTATGGAATGTCTCCGGGCCTGATGTTGCGGCGCATCACCTTGCCGTCAATGCTGCCCTTCGCCATACCGGGCCTCGCCAATCTCTGGCTGATCGCCACCAAGGACACCGCGCTGCTGGCGGTCGTCGGTTTCTACGAACTGGCGCTGGCGACGCGGCAGGCGGCGGGCGTCACCAAAGCCTATTTCACCTTCTTTTTCGCGGCGGGCGTGCTCTATCTGCTGCTGTCGCTGGTCTCCAATCTCATCATCGGCCGGGTCGAGGCATGGTCGCGGCGCGGCATGCCTTCGCTCAAGGAGGCGCGCTGATGGCCAACGAGGCCGCCATCATCAATGTCGTCGCGCGAACGTCGCTGTGGCTGCAGCCGCACCGCATCGTGCTGATCCTGATCGCACTCGGCCTGGTTCTGTCGGCCGCCTTTTTCATGCGCTGGGACTGGCTGCCGCAATATTATGAAATGGGCTTGATCGGCATCTGGCGGTCGCTGTGGATCCTGGCCGTCACCTGCGTCCTGGGCTTCCTGCTGGCCGTGCCGCTAGGGCTGGCGCAAGCCGCCGGCTCATTCTGGTTCGCCGCGCCCGCCAAGGTGTTCTGCACGGTGATCCGGGGCACGCCGCTGCTGATCCAGCTATGGCTGCTTTACTACGGCCTGGGCTCGCTGTTCCCGCAATATCCCTGGATCCGCGAATCCTGGATGTGGCCATATCTGCGGCAAGCCTGGCCCTATGGCGTGCTGGCGTTGACCCTGTCGTTCGCCGGCTATGAGGGCGAGGTGATGCGCGGCGCCTTTGCGGGCGTGCCGAAGGGGCAACTCGAAGCCGCCCGCGCGTTCGGCATGAGCCGCTGGAAGGCGTTCCGGCGCATCTGGCTGCCGCAAGCCATCTATCGGGCGTTGCCGACGCTGACCGGGGAGACCGTGCTGCAGTTGAAATCGACGCCGCTGGTGGCGACGATCAGCGTCATCGACATCTTCGCCGTTTCGTCCAAGGTGCGGCAGGACACCTATCTCACCTATGAACCCCTGCTGCTGCTGGCGCTGATCTACATGATGATCACCGGTATTCTGGTCTTTGCGTTCAGCAGGATAGAAGCGCGGATCCCCAACAAGATTGGTTAGAGGGGAGTAGGGGAGTAGGGGAGTAGGGGAGTAGGGGAGTAGGGGAGTAGGGGAGTAGGGGAGTAGGGGAGTATCCGGCTACTATCCACATTCACATTTCCATCCCCATTCGCTATTCACTGCTCACTGTCCCCTACTCCCGTACTCCCCTATTCCCTTACTCCCCTAGGACGGCCATGATGCAACTCAGTCTCGACCAGGCAAAAGGACTGTGCCGGATGGCGGCACTTGGCGCCGGCGCCAATGAGGAAGCGGCACAATCGCTCGCTGCTTCGATCATATCAGCCGAGGCCGAAGGGCTTTCCTCGGTCGGTCTGTCGCATTTCATCGACTATCTTGAGGCGCTGGAAGCCGGACGCATCGACGGCAATGCCGATCCGGTGATCACCCGGCCGGCGCTTGCGGTCTATCTCTCCGATGCACGCGGCGGGCTGGCGCATACCGGCTTCGACCGCACCATCGACGACCTCGCCAAGGCGGCAAAGCTGTTCGGTGTCGCCATCTTCTCGCAGAAGAACGCCTATACATGCGGCGCGCTCGGCTATTTCACCGGAAGGCTGGCAGCACTTGGACTGGTGTCGTTCGCCGCCACCAACGGCCCGGCCGTGCTTGCCGGCTCGGGCTCGGTCAAGCCGGTCTATTGCACCAACCCGATGTCGTTTGCCGCACCCGCCGCCGACGGCGCGCCGCTGGTCATCGACCAGTCGTCAAGCGCCACCGCCTTCGTCAACATCCGCAAAGCGGCCGAAGAGGGCAAGACAATCCCGGAAGGCTGGGCGCTGGACGCCAGCGGCAACCCGACCACCGATCCGGCCGCCGCCATGAAGGGCGCCATGCTTGCCTTCGGCGGCCAGCGCGGTGCCAACATCGCGTTGATGGTCGAAGTGCTGGCAGCCGGCCTGTCAGGCGCCAACTGGTCGCTCGACGCGCCATGGTTCAGCGGCGGGCCGGACAGTCCCGGCACCGGCCTGTTCGTGCTTGCCGTCGAGCCCAAGCTGCTCGATCCGGATTTCGAGCAGCGAATGAAGGACCAACTCGACCGGCTGCGGCGGCGCTTCGGCGTGCACGTGCCGGGCCGCGCCCGTGCAGAGGCGGCAGAGAAGGCGCAAGCGCGGGGCATCACCGCATCCAAGGCGGTGGTGCAGCGCATTTCCGAATTCGCCGCACGCTACTCTTCCTGAATAATAATTAAATATCAATTGGTTATCTGAAATCAGCCCGCCCCAGGCGCGGTGCGGTGCGATTTTCTTTGCGCGCCGCTGAACCTTTCCGCGCCTTGCTGCGACACAGCTTTGTCCAGGGCAAGGCGAGCTTGCCCGATCCACACCGGGGGAAGCAGCAAACCGAAATCGAAAGCCTGCATCACGCGATGGCCGGTCCTTCGCGCCTCGGAAACTCAACCCAAATCAAAGGAAATTGTCATGACCAACACCAAGATCACCATGCTGACCGCCGTCCTTCTGCTCGGCTCGTTCATGGGTGCCACACAGGCAGCCACCTTGAAGGCCGCGCCGGCCAAGCCGTCCAGCCCGGGTGTCATCACTGCCCCGAGCGGCGGGGCCACCGAAGATCACTACTGCAAGAACGGCCATGCAAAATTCGCCAATTGCAGCGCCGATTTCGTCGCCGCCTGCAAGAAGGTTGGTGGCACCATGTCGGATGTTCAGGGCTGGGGTGGGCGTACTTGCTTCACGCCCTCCTGATACCGTCTCAGGTCAGGCCGCTCCGTCGGCACCTGACTTCACATGGACGTCGCCCGGAAAACCCCGCTTCTGCGGGGTTTTCTGCGTTTGGCCGCGCAATGTTAAAACATTCGTAGTTTGGTCAACTTTTGTTTATTTGACTTCGTCCGACCTGATCGGCCGTTTGCGCTGATCAAGCAAAACAGAGGAGCTACAATGTCGGCAAGCACGGACAATCCCCGCAACGCCCTTATCATTCCGGCCCTTGGCAGGGTTTACGCCGCTCTGCACGATGGTGCCGAAACGGTTCTTCGCGTCGTCGCCGGTGGGTTTCTAGCCATCCACGGTTCGCAGAAGATCACCAATCCTTTCGGCGCCGCCGAGATGGTCGAGGGTCTCGGCTTTTATCCGGGTGCGTTGTGGTCCTTGCTTTTGGCCTGCACTGAATTCTTCGGCGGCATCTTCATCGCCATCGGGTTTTTGACGCGGCCGGCCGCCTTTGCCGGCCTGTTCGTGCTGCTGGTCACGGTCTGGTTCCACTGGGTTACGATGGACCAGGGTTATTCGGGCGCGGAGAAGTCGCTGCTGTGGGCGGCGATCCTGCTCTTCTTCGTCATTCGCGGCGGCAACCGCCATTCGGTCGACGCCCGTATCGGCAAAGCGTTCTGACAGGCTGATAGCGACGACGCGTCGCCCTTTGCCTTTGGCACGAAACGGATTATGAAACGGCTTCAGCCAAGCTTGCGAGCGCCGGAGCCAGCCATGACCGAAATCCTGCAGACCCCAAAGCTCGTCGTCGTCTTTGGCGGGTCAGGCTTTGTCGGGCGCCATGTCGTGCGTGCGCTGGCCAAGCGCGGCTATCGCATCCGGATCGCCTGCCGGCGGCCCGATCTTGCCGGCCATTTGCAGCCGCTTGGCAATGTCGGCCAGATCCAGCCGGTCCAGGCCAATGTGCGCGTGCGTTGGTCGGTAGACCGCGCCGTGCAAGGCGCCGACCATGTCGTCAATCTGGTCGCCATCCTGCATGAGAGCGGCCGGCAGAAATTCTCCGCCGTGCACGAATTCGGCGCCCGCGCAGTGGCCGAGGCCGCGCGCTCGGTCGGCGCCGGCCTGACCCACATTTCTGCGCTTGGCGCCGATCTGGACTCCGAATCGGACTACGCGCGCACCAAGGCGCTTGGCGAAAAGGCTGTGCTGGAGACGATCAAGGACGCCGTGATCTTCCGGCCGTCGATCAATTTCGGACCCGAAGACGGCTTCTTCAATCGCTTCGCCAACATGGCGCGCTATTCGCCGGTGCTGCCGCTGATCGGCGGCGGCCAGACCAAGTTCCAGCCGGTCTATGTCGGCGACGTTGCCGAAGCGGTGGCGCGCTCGGTCGACGGCAAGGTGGATGGCGGCCATATCTATGAACTCGGCGGGCCGAAGGTGCTCACCTTCAAGGAATGCATGGAAGAGCTGCTCGAGGTGATCGAGCGCAAGCGCCTGCTGGTGCCGGTGCCGTGGTGGGTGGCCAACATCCAGGCCTCGATCCTCGGCCTCTTGCCCAATCCGCTGCTGACCAAGGACCAGGTGATGCAGCTGCGCGAACACAACATCGTTTCGGACGCGGCCGCCAAGGCCAACCGGACGCTTGCGGGGCTCGGCATCCAGCCGCAATCGATCGCGACGATCCTGCCCAGCTATCTCTGGCGCTACCGCGCCGCCGGCCAGTTCCAGCAGCGCAAGCCTGCAGCATAGTCGTTACAGCTACCTGAAGGGGTCACGCCTATCTTGGCGTCACCCGCATCGGCAGACCGCCTTGTGGCTGCGTGGTGAGTTTCTGCACCGGCCAAGGCTTGGTTTCGGCGGTGGTGTCGAAGCGGAAGCGCGACAGCATGATCGCCAGCGCGATGATCGCCTCCTGCATGGCGAAGCTGGCGCCGATGCAGACGCGAGGACCGGCGCCAAACGGCAGATACTGGAAGCGGTCGATCTTTTCGCGATTTCCCGGGTGGAAGCGCTCCGGCAGGAAGGCATCCGGCCGGTCCCAAAGCTTCCTGTGGCGATGCACGACCCATGGCATCACCAGCACGGCGGCATGCTTGGGGATATGAAGATCCTTCCACATTTCCGGTTCGATCGGCTCGCGGTTGATCGACGGCGCCGGCGGATAGAGCCGGAGCGCCTCGTCGAAGGCGGCGCGGGTGAACGGCATGGCATCGAGCCATTTCGTCGGATCGGGCTCGCGCGCCAGCACCTGGTCAATCTCCTGCTCGACCCGGTTGCGCTCCCACGGTGATTCCGCCAGGCAATACAGCGTCCAGCCCAAAGCCCGCGCGGTCGTCTCATGGCCGGCGCCGATGAAGGTGATGATGTTGTCCTCGACCTCGGCCCGTGTCAGTCCGTCGGGTCCCTCGGCCTTGAGCAGCAGTGTCAGGAAATCCTGCGGCACGGCATCAGGGTCGCGCTTGAATTTCGCTTCGCGCATCGTGACCGTGTCGGTGACGATCTTGCGGAAATAGGCCATGGTCTTGCGGCCGCGGATGCGGGTCAGCCTCGGCAGCCAGTCGGGCGCGCGCAACAGATCGAGCGGATCGACGCGGCCCATGGTCTCGAACAGGCGGTCGATCTCGTTGGCGAAACTGCCCGGCTCGCCCGATATCTCGCCGGAAAATAGCGTCTCGGCCAGGATGTCGTAGGTGAGCAGCGTCATGTCATGAGCGATGTCGGACGTGCCGCCGTCTTCATAGCGGGTGACGAAGTCCAGCGTGCGTCTCAGCATCGGCTGGGCGAAGCCGAAGATGTGGCGCGGCGTGAACACCGGCGCCATCGCCTTGCGCGACCGCTTCCAGACCTCGCCCTCGGCGGTCAGCAGGCCGTCGCGCAGGATCGGCCGCAGGATCTTCTGGCGCACCGTCGCCATCTTGTAGTTCCTGGCGTTGTCGACCAGCACATGGCGGATCAGGCCGGGATCGTTGGCGACGATCAGATGTCCGCCAACGCCATTGGCCGAAATCCAAGGCTCGTTGTAGGTGTGTTCACCCCACAATTCGAGCGGGTTGCGGTAGACGATGCGGATCATCTCCAGCGTCGAGGGCGGCGTCGTGCGCGGCTTCGGCGCCGGGGGAATGAAGGGGGCGGGCTGGATGTCCATGCTGTGCTCCGCTGATGACCCAATGTAGTGGGCCGCAAAGCAGGCGTCCATGTGACCGTACGGCAAGGCCCTGCTCTCCGGAACGTGACCGGTTACCGTGAGGTGCCTTCTTGTTGCCCCGAGCGGCATGCCCTAGGTGGCAGTCACCAATGGATACCGCTATCGCAGGAGCCCAGCTTGAAGCACCAGTTGAACATCATCATCGGCAGCACGCGGCCAGGCCGCGCAGGGCCGGTTTTTGCCAAGTGGCTGGAGACGTTCGCGCGCGAGCATGGAAAATTCGAGCCGGTACTGACCGACATCGACACGTTCAAGCTTCCGGTGCTGGACGAACCGCACCATCCAAGACTCGGCAATTACCAGAACGACCATACCAAGGCCTGGTCAAAAGCGATCGATGCCGCCGATGCCTTCGTCTTCGTGGCGCCGGAATACAATTATTTCGTGGCGCCGGCGATCGTCAACGCGATCGATTATCTCTCGCGTGAATGGAAGTACAAGCCTGCCGCCATTTTCAGCTATGGCGGCGTCTCCGGCGGCCTGCGCGCGGCGCAAGCGCTGAAGCCGCTGCTGACCTCGGTGGGTGTCATGCCGATCTCGGAAGGCGTCGCCCTGCCGATGTATCAGAAACTGCTCGACGAGAACGGCGCTTTCAACGCCGGCGAACAGGTGCAGGGCGGAGCCAAAACCATGCTCGACGAGCTGTTGCGCTGGAGCGAGGCTTTGAAGCCTATGCGGGCTGCCTGAAAACGCTGGTCTTCCGCAAAAAGCCCGGCTTGCTCATGGCATAAAGAGGTGGAATGTTCGCGCAAAGGGACAAGCCGGGGGGCGGTTCGACTTGCGTTTGCTTTTTGCCTTGCTGCTGATGCTCATGACCACCGCCACCGCGGCGGCTGAGCGGCGCGTGGCCTTGATCATCGCCGACGACGACTACCGCCTGATCCGGCCGCTTGCCAACCCGGTTCATGACGGCGAGGCGATGGGAGCGGTGCTGAAGAAGCTCGGCTTCGAGGTCGTCCTCGAAACCAACCGCGACCTGCGGCGCATGCGCCGCGCGCTCGACGATTTTCGCCAGGATGCCAAAGGCGCCGACGTGGCGCTGGTCTACTTCTCCGGCCACGGCGTGGAAATCTCGGGCGATAACCGGCTGCTGCCGGTCGATGCCGACCCCTCTTCGCTCGATGCGCTGGAGAAGACCAGCTTGCCTCTGGAGGAGGTGCGCAAGACCGTGGCCGCCACCGCCAAGGTCGGCCTGATCATGCTCGACGCCTGCCGGAGCGATCCGTTTTCGGGCACGGTGGGTGACGGGCGCGGTGCGACGTCGCTGGTCAAGGATGTCGTGGAAAATGTCCGGCCGGGGCTTGGTCGGACTGGCCGCGCCGAAAACATCCTGTTCGCTTTCTCGGCAGCACCCGGCGAGACGGCGGCCGACGGAACCGGCCAGAACTCGCCATTCACCACGGCGCTGACCAAATATCTCGGCACCAGCGGGCTCGAAATCCGCTCGGTGCTGACGCTGGTGCAGCAGGAGGTCTACGATTTGTCGCGGGGCAAACAGCTGCCTTACGTCGAGAGCGGCCTGCCGAAGCTGTTCTTTGCCGCGGCCGCCATGGAACAATTGCCGGAGCGCGAGCGCCTGTTGCTTGCCATGGCCGACGTGACGCCGGAAATGCGCGGTGAGGTCGAGCAGGTTGCCAGCGATGCCGACATGCCGCTGGCGCCTCTCTACGGCGTGCTGATCAGCTCCGACGCCAGCCACCTTTCGGCGGACAGCCTGAATGCCCGGTTGCGCGAGGCGGCGGACGCCTTCGTCAAGGTGCGCGGCGAAATGAGGACGCTGGCCTCCGATGATCCGCAGGTGACGGAGCTGCGCCGGCAGGCCGAGGAGCAGCTTTCGCTCGGCGCCTTCGATGGGGCTCGCGCCATCCTCGCAAAGGCCGCCGACATCGACAATGTTTCGCGCAACGCCTTGAAGGCCAATTTCGTCGGCCGCACGCTGTCCGAGGCGGCGACGCGTTTCCTGTCCGGCGGTGCGGCGCGCGCCGACCTCGACTACGCCACGGCCATCAACGATTATGAATCGGTCCTGGCTCTTTACCGCGAGGCCGGGCAGACCGATCTGACCCTGGACCAGGCCGACCGCCAGATCCGCACGCTGGACGAACTCGGCAAGCTCTACACCCTTGTCGGCAACACCGATGCGGCAGGCCGCGCCTTTGCAGCGCTGGTATCCAATCTCGAGCTGCGTTCGGCCCGGGAAACCGACCCGAGCGTCAAGCGCGATTTTGCCGTCAGCCACATCAAGCTCGGCAACGTCAAGCTGGCGCAAGGGGACCTGCCGGAAGCGCTGGAAAACTATCGGACCGCCAGAACCATGCTCAGGGATTTGACCGCTGCCGAACCCGATCGGCTGCCATGGTTCGGGGACTTCGCCATGGTCGACGACAAGATCGGCAACGTGCTGGTGACGCAAGGCGATCTGGCCAGCGCCGCACAAGTCTACCAGGAAAGCCTGTCGATCAAGAAGCAACTTGCCGATAATGAACCGGAGCGCGCCGAGCTGCAGCGCGACCTGACCATCACCTATGACGAGATCGGCGGCCTTGCCCGGGTCATGGGGCGACTGGACAACGCCCAGATGGCCTACGAGGAGAGCCTGAAGGTCCGATTGGCGCTGGCCGAGAAGAAGCCGTGGGACGCCGAGCGGCAACGCGATGTCTCCGTCAGCCATGATACGATCGGCGACCTCAAGCGCGAGCGCGGCGATGCGGCGGGCGCACTCGCGTCCTATAAAGCGGGCCATGCGATCGTCGAACAATTGGTGGGCCGCGACCCCGACAACAGTGAGCTGAAGCGCGACCTGTCGGTCGGCAACGCAAAGATCGGCAATGCGCTGAGCGATCAAGAGGACTGGCCGGCAGCCCTCGCCGCCTACAGGCAAGCCCTCTCGATAGCCGGCGTGCTGGCGGCCAGTGACCCTGCCAACGCCGACTGGCAACGCGACCTCTCGGTCAGCTTGGAAAAAGTAGCGGGCATTCGGGCGATACAGGGCGACCGCGCTGGAGCGCTCAAGGCCTATACAGACAGTTTCGCCATCGCCGACCGGCTGGCCAAGCTCGACCCTGCCAATGCCGACTGGCAACGCGACCTGTCGATCACTCTGTCCGAGATCGGCATGCTCAAGGCCAAGCATCGCGACGTCAAAGGCGCGCGGCAGGCTTTCCAGGACAGTCTCGACATCCGCCAGCAGCTCGCCCGGTCCGACCCAAACAACGCCACCTGGCAGCGCGACCTGGTGGTGGCCATGATCGACTACGCTCAGGTCGCCAAGAACCCCAAGGCCGTGCTTTCCCAGGCGCTGGACATGACGCTGGAGCTCGACCGCAGCGGGCGGCTGGCGCCGCGATATAAGTTCATGATCAAGTTTCTCAGGGACCGGCTGGCCAAAGTGAAATAGGGCCTGACGGGAGGCTGTCATGGACAGCCGGCTCATTCCCCGTGAAATGCCTGCAAACCTTGGAAAAACCGCCTTTTGCGCCTATATCTAGTGCATATCAGAGGCGCGATTCGAAGCGGGTTTTTCGCGCCGTGCAAGCGGCATCCAGACAACAGGTTTTCATGAGCGATCAGATCGACAACAACAACGGCGCTGAAGCCGAATACGGCGCCGATTCCATCAAGGTTTTGAAGGGGTTGGATGCTGTCCGCAAACGCCCCGGAATGTATATCGGCGATACCGACGACGGTTCGGGCCTGCATCACATGGTCTATGAAGTGGTCGACAACGCCATCGACGAGGCGCTGGCCGGTCACGCCGATCTCGTCACCGTGACGCTCAACCCCGATGGTTCGGTCACCGTGATCGACAATGGCCGCGGAATTCCAACCGATATCCACACCGGAGAAGGCATTTCGGCGGTCGAAGTGATCATGACGCAGCTGCATGCCGGCGGCAAGTTCGACCAGAATTCCTACAAGGTCTCGGGCGGCCTGCATGGCGTCGGCGTCTCGGTGGTCAACGCGCTGTCGGCGTGGCTGAAGCTGAAAATCCGCCGCAACGGCCAGATCTTCGAGATGAGTTTCACGCATGGCAATGCCGACGCGCCGCTGAAGGCCACCGGCAGCTATGAGCAGGACAAGCAGCCGGGCACCTATGAGGGCCGCAGCGGCAGCCAGATCACCTTCTTCCCGTCGGCCGAGACCTTCACCATGGTCGAGTTCGACTTCGGCACGCTGGAACACCGGCTGCGCGAGCTTGCCTTCCTCAATTCCGGCGTGCGCATCATTTTGACCGATGCCCGTCACGCCGATGTCGTGCGCCATGAACTGCACTATGACGGAGGCCTCGAAGAATTCGTCAAATATCTCGATCGGGTCAAGAAACCGCTGATCGACAAGCCGATCGCCATCAAGGCGGAGCGCGACGGGATCACCGTCGAAGTGGCGATGTGGTGGAACGACAGCTACCACGAGAACGTGCTGGCCTTCACCAACAACATCCCGCAGCGCGATGGCGGCACGCATCTGGCCGGCTTTCGCGGCGCGCTGACGCGCCAGATCACCGGCTATGGCGAATCGTCGGGCCTGACCAAGAAGGAAAAGGTCTCGCTGATCGGCGACGATTGCCGCGAAGGCCTGACGGCGGTGCTTTCAGTCAAGGTTCCAGATCCGAAATTCTCCTCGCAGACCAAGGACAAGCTGGTCTCGTCGGAGGTCCGTCCTGTCGTCGAAGGCCTGGTCAACGAAGCGCTCGGCACCTGGCTTGAAGAACATCCGAGCGAAGGCAAGGTGGTCGTCGACAAGGTGATCCAGGCCGCGGCGGCGCGTGAAGCGGCGCGCAAGGCGCGCGATATCACCCGCAAGAGCTCGCTCGGCGTCACTTCCCTGCCCGGCAAGCTGGCCGACTGCCAGGAACGCGACCCGGCGAAGTCCGAAATCTTCATCGTCGAGGGTGACTCCGCCGGCGGCTCGGCCAAGGGCGGCCGTTCGCGCCAGAATCAGGCCATTCTTCCGCTGCGCGGCAAGATCCTCAATGTCGAGCGGGCCCGCTTCGACCGCATGCTCGGCTCCGACATGATCGGCACGTTGATCACGGCGCTCGGGACCTCGATCGGCAAGGACGAGTTCAACGCCGACAAGCTGCGCTACCACAAGATCATCCTGATGACCGACGCCGATGTCGACGGCGCCCATATCAGAACCTTGCTGCTGACCTTCTTCTTCCGGCAGATGCCGGAGCTGATCGAGCGCGGCCATCTCTACATCGCCCAGCCGCCGCTCTACAAAGTGACGCGCGGCAAGAGCTCGCAATACATCAAGGACGAGAGCGCGTTCGAGGAGTTCCTGATCGGCTCGGGACTGGAGGAAGCATCGCTTACCCTCGGCTCGGGCGAGGTTCGCATCGGACAGGACCTGCGCGGAGCCATCGACGACGCGCTGGCGGTGCGCCAGCTGATCAACGGCCTGCACACGCGCTACAACAGAGGCGTCGTCGAGCAGGCGGCGATCGCCGGCGGGCTCAACCCGGACGTGTTCACCGATCTCGGCCGCGCCAACGACATGGCGGAGCGGATTGCAAAACGCCTCGACATCATCGCCGAGGACACCGAGCGCGGCTGGACCGGCCGCATGTCGACCTCGAATGAAGGCGTCGGCGGCTATGTGTTCGAGCGCACGGTGCGCAGCGTCAAGGAATACGCGCATCTCGACCTGGCGCTGATCAATTCGGCCGACGCACGCCAGCTCGACCGCTACGCACAGCGCCTCAGCGAGGTCTACGGGTCGCCGCCGGTGCTGCGCCGCAAAGATGTCTCCGAAACCATCTCGGGGCCGCTGGCGATGCTCAACGCGGTCTTTGCGACCGGCCGCAAGGGCCTGACGATGCAACGCTACAAGGGTCTCGGCGAGATGAACGCCGAACAGCTGTGGGAAACCACGCTCGATCCGAACGTGCGCTCGCTGCTGCAAGTCAAGGTCAATGACGCGACCGATGCGGATTCGCTGTTTTCGCGGCTGATGGGCGATGAGGTCGAACCCAGGCGCGAGTTCATCCAGGACAACGCGCTGTCGGTCGCCAATCTGGACATCTGATCTGGACATCAAATCCGAATTGGCGCGCTGCGGCGCGCCAATGTTCCGCTGGCGGCAAGAAAATCATTTTACAACGCGCCGGAACGGAAGTTCCCTTGGAACATTGTGACAACATCGATTCACAATATTCTAACAGGAGGCCTCCATGGGACGTGGCATTTTGCTCTGGTTGCTCGGCATTCCGATTCCGATCATCATTCTGATCATGCTGTTCGTACGATAGGGGGCTTCCATGCAGTCCACCCTGTCGGCGGTCGATGTTTCCGCCTCAACCGAGTCCTCCTCCACCGCCGTCAGCTGGGGACCGATCATCGCCGGAGCCTTCGCGGCCTCGACATTGACCCTCATCCTCATGCTGCTCGGTTCGGGGCTGGGATTGAGCATGGTGTCGCCATGGTCGGGATCGGGCGCATCTGTGACCACTTTCGCGGCGTCCACCGCGATCTGGCTTGTCATCGTGCAATGGCTGTCCTCCGGCGTCGGCGGCTATCTTGCCGGACGCCTGCGCACCAAATGGGTCGGCATCCACACCGATGAAGTCTATTTCCGGGACACCGCACACGGCTTTCTTGCCTGGGCGCTGGCCACGTTGCTCGTCGTCGGCGTGCTTGGCTCCGCGCTTTCCGCTGCGATAGGCTCAGGCGTGCAGGCGGTGTCCACCATCGCGTCTGGCGCGGCCATGGGCGCATCGGCGGGAGCTTCGGCCAATGCCGACAGCACATCGGCAGACAATGCGACCTCCTACCTGGTGGATTCGCTGTTCCGTCCGGCTGATCCGGGCAGGCTGGCTGCCGCCAATCCGGACAGCGATGCGGCTGCGGTCGGTCAGGCTTCGCGCATCCTGATCGCCGGTGCAGCGGCAGGCGAGGTTTCCGCAGACGACAAAACGTATCTGTCGCAGCTGGTCGCCGTCCGCACAGGGCTTTCTGAAGCAGACGCCAGGACCCGGGTGGATGCCGTCCTCGCCAAGGCTCAGGACGCCAAAGTCAAGGCGCAGCAGGCCGCCGACACCGCCAGGAAGGCCAGTGCGACGTTTGCCCTGCTTGGTGCGCTCTCGCTGGCCATCGGCGCCTTTATCGCCAGTGCCGCCGCGGCCCTCGGAGGCAGGCAGCGCGACGATGAGGAAGCGGTTTTTATCGCCAACCGCTGAACTGCACTTGCAACAAAGCCACTCCGGCCCGCCCGGAGTGGCTTTGCTTTGAATTGTCGCACAGCGTTGCCTCGACCCCGTTCGCTGAAGTCCGTTCCTATTTTCGGGGAGGAATCGTCGGTGCTTCGGCTTGGCTCGGCTCCAGTTTGCGACCGAGGTCGACCGCGTCGCGCAGCACGGCTAGAGCGTTTCATATTTTGACGGAAGCGTAGCCTGCGTTTTCGAAGTAGTTCTTGCATTCGGCTGCCTCGATGGTTTCGACGAG